>DASXCV010000031.1:0-26618 GCA_036491015.1 Thermoleophilaceae bacterium
AGGCTGTTGCCGTAGTCGAACACCTCGGCGCCGCGGTCCATGAAGCCCACCATCGCGGCGCAGTGGGCGGCGGCGGCCTTGCGCGCTCGCGCGACGTACTCGTCCGGGTCGGAGGCGCGCAGCTCGAGCGCCTCGTCGAGCGTCATCAGGTTTGGCACGTAGCCCTGCAGCGGATCGTGGGCGCTCGTCTGGTCGGTGACGATGTCGGCCTCGAAGCCCTCGCGCAACAGCTCCGGCACCACGTCGGCGGCATTGCCCCGGAGGCCGACGCTCAGCGCGCGCTTGTCGGCCGCCGCCGCCCGGCAGCGGTCGATCGCGTCCTGCAGGTCGCTCGCCTGCTCGTCGAGGTAGCGCGTCTCGAGCCGGCGCTCGATCCGGTGCTGGTCCACCTCGATGCAGAGCGCCACGCCGTCGTTCATCGTGATCGCGAGCGGCTGGGCGCCGCCCATCCCGCCGAGCCCGGCAGTGAGCGTGATCGTCCCCGCCAGCGAGCCGCCGTGCTTGCGGCGCGCAATCTCCGCGAAGCACTCGTAGGTGCCCTGCACGATGCCCTGCGAGCCGATGTAGATCCACGAGCCCGCGGTCATCTGCCCGTACATCGTCAGGCCGAGCGCCTCGAGCCGCCGGAACTCGTCCCAGTTGGCCCAGTCGGGCACGAGGTTGGAGTTGGCGATCAGCACGCGCGGCCCCCACTCGTGCGTGCGGAACACGCCCACCGGCTTGCCGGACTGCACGAGCAGCGTCTCGTCCCCCTCGAGCGACTGCAGGCTGCGCACGATCGCGTCGAACGCCTCCCACGAGCGCGCCGCGCGACCGGTGCCGCCGTACACCACCAGGTTGTCCGGGTCCTCGGCCACGTCGGGGTCGAGGTTGTTCATCAGCATGCGCAGCGCGGCCTCCTGCGGCCAGCCCTTGCAGGACAGCTCGGTGCCGTGCGGCGCACGGATCTCGCGGCTCACGCCAGCTCCCCGATCGCGGACTCCACGGCGCGCACCAAGGCGCCCGACTCGAGCAGCTCCTCCGCCGCGCGCAGCTCGGGCGACAGCTCGCGGTCGGCGCCGTGGCCCGGCACCACCTCCCGCAGCGCGCTCAACGCGGCGCCCGTTCCCGTGCCCGGCTCGAGCGGCGCCCGCAGCTCGATCCCGCGCCCGGCGCACACCACCTCCACGGCCAGGATCCGGCGCAGGTTGCGCAGGCTCGTACGCAGCTTGCGCGCCGCGCCCCAGCCCATCGACACGTGGTCCTCCTGCATGGCGCTCGTGGGCAGCGAGTCCACCGAGGCGGGCGCCGCCAGCCGCCGGTTCTCAGCCACCATCGCCGCCTGCGTGTACTGGGCGATCATCAGCCCGGAGTTCACGCCCGCGTCCTCTGCGAGGAACGGCGGCAGACCGTGGGAGCGGCTCGAGTCGAGCAGGCGGTCGGTGCGACGCTCGGCGATCGCGCCCACCTCGGCGGCGGCGATCGCCAGGAAGTCGCACGCGAACCCGAGCGGCGCGCCGTGGAAGTTGCCGCACGATTCCACGCGCCCGTCCGGCAGCACCATCGGGTTGTCGATCGCGGACACGAGCTCGGCGGCAGCTACGCCGCGCGCGTGCTCCGCCGTGTCGCGCGCCGCGCCGATCACCTGCGGCGCGCAGCGCAGCGAGTAGGCGTCCTGCACGCGCGGGTCGTCGTAGCGGTGGGAGGCCACGATGGGAGAGCCGGCAAGCAGGCGCTGCATGTTCGCCGCGCTCACCGCCTGGCCCGGCTGGGGACGGAGGGCGAGCAGGTCGGCAGCGAACGCGCGGTCGGTGCCGAGCAGCGCCTCCACCGACATCGCCGCCGCGACGTCGGCCACGCGCAGCAACTCGTCGAGGTCGTGCAGGGCGAGCAGCAGCATGCCGAGGATGCCGTCGGTGCCGTTGATCAAGGCGAGCCCCTCCTTGGGGCCGAGCACCAGGGGCGACAGGCCGGCGGCGTCGAGCGCGTCGGCGGCTGGCACGCGAGCTCCCGACCCGTCGAACACCTGGCCCTCGCCGAGCAGCACGAGCGCGCAGTGCGCGAGCGGCGCGAGGTCCCCGCTCGCCCCGAGCGACCCATGCTCCGGCACCACCGGCGTGATCCCCGCGTCGAGCAGCGCGAGCAGCCCCTCGGCCAGCTCCGGGCGCGCGCCCGAGCGGCCCATGGCGAGCGTGCGGGCGCGCAGGAGCATCATCGCTCGCACCACCTCGCGCTCCACCGGCTCACCCATGCCCGCCGCGTGCGAGCGGATCAGCGCGCGCTGGAGCTCCTCCCGCCGCGTGGCCTCGATCGGCACCGTGGCGAGCGAGCCGAAGCCCGTGGACACGCCGTAGTGCGGCTCCTCCGACGCCGCCAGTGCCGCGACCACAGCCGCGCTCTCCTCCATCACGCGCCGCCCCTCGTGGCTCAGCACGGCGCGCTCGCCGCCGCGCGCCACTGCCACCACATCCGCCGCCGAGAGTCCGGTACCGCTGAGTTCGACCACTACGGGTGCACTAAAGCACCTTCGAGAGGAACGCCTTGGTGCGCTCCTCCTTCGGGTTCGCGAGCACCTCGCGCGGGTGGCCGGTCTCGACCACCACGCCCTCGTCCATGAACACGAGGCAGTCGCCGACCTCGCGCGCGAAGCCGATCTCGTGCGTGACCACCACCATCGTCATGCCGTCCTGGGCGAGCTGGCGCATCGCGTCGAGCACGTCGCCCACCAGCTCTGGATCGAGGGCTGAGGTGGGCTCGTCGAACAGCATCAGCTTCGGCTCCATCGCCAGGGCGCGGGCGATCGCCACCCGCTGCTGCTGCCCGCCCGACAGCTGCGCCGGGTAGGCGTCGATCTTGTCCGCGAGCCCTACGCGCTCGAGCAGTTCGCGCGCCTGCTTCACGGCCGCCTCGCGCTTCACTCCCTTCACCCGGCAGGGCGCCTCGATCACGTTTTGCAGCGCGTTCATGTGCGGGAAGAGGTTGAAGCGCTGGAACACCATCCCGATCTGGGCACGCTCCCGCGCAACCTCGGACTCGCGCAGCTCGTAGAGCTTGTCGCCGTCCTGGCGATAGCCCACGAGGTCGCCGTCCACATACAGGCGCCCGGCGTTGATCTTCTCGAGGTGGTTGATGCAGCGCAGGAACGTGGACTTGCCCGAGCCAGACGGTCCGAGCATGCACATCACCTCGCCGGTCTTGACCGACAGCGTGATGCCCTTGAGCACCTCGAGCCGGCCGAAGCTCTTGTGGACCCCTTCGGCCCGCAGCATCAGCCCGTTGGCCTCCATCAGCCGAGCCCCCCGCCGCCGCTCTCGTCACGCCGCCCGAGCAGGCCCATGCGCAGCCGCGCGGCGGCGGTCGGCGGCAACCCCCGCGACGTGCCACGCGCGTAGTGGCGCTCGATGTAGTACTGCCCGATAGAGAGGATCGTGGTGAAGAACAGGTACCAGATGGCGGCCACCAGCAGCAGCGGAATCGTCTTGAAGTTCGCCGCGTAGATCAGCTGGACCGCGTAGAGGAGATCGGTGACCGCGATCACGCTGACGAGCGAAGTGGTCTTCAGCATCGAGATCGTCTCGTTGCCCGTGGGCGGGATGATCACCCGCATCGCCTGGGGGAGCACGATGCGCCGCATCGTCTGAATCCGCGTCATGCCGAGCGACGCCGCGGCTTCGTGCTGCCCCTCGTCCACCGAGATGATTCCGGCGCGGACGATCTCCGCCATGTAGGCGCCCTCGTTGAGGCCGAGTCCGAGAAGTCCCGCTACGAAGAGCGTGATGAGATGGTTGGCGTTGCCGCTCGCGAGCACCGGCCCGCCAAACGGGATGCCGATCGAGATCTTCGGGTAGAGCGCCGAGATCGCAATGCCCCAGAACAGGATCTGGAGGAGCACCGGCGTGCCGCGGAAGAACCAGATGTAGAGCCAGCTGGCGCCTCTCACGAGTGGGTTCGGCGAGAGCCGCATCACCGCGAGGATCACGCCGAGCACGATCCCCACCGCCATCGAGAGGACCGTGAGCTCCAGCGTGGTCCGCACACCGCGGAGCACCCGCGGGTCGAACAGGTAGTCGCCGACGACGCCCCATTGGAAACGGTTGTTCGTGGCCATCGAGTAGATGACCACGGCCGCGAGCAGCAGCACGAGCGCGGCCGCGATCCATCTACCGACGTGCCTTACCGGTATGGCTTTTATCTCGTCGGGCCGGATGTCCGACCCGACGAGTTCCGTCTCAGCCGTAGGCGCTCCTAGCTGATGGCTCCGTTTATCTGCGGGTTCGAGATCGCCCCGCTGGCGATGCCCCACTTGGTGAGGATCGCCTTGTACTTGCCATTCGACATGAGCACCTTGAGCGCGTCAAGTACCGGCTGCTCGAGCTTGAGGTCCTTGGGCAGGGCGATTCCATAGGGAGCCGTGCCGTAGGGCGTGCCCACGAGCTTGAACTGGCCGCTCGACTTCTTCACCTGGTAGTCGGCCACCGGCGAGTCGGCCATGCCCACCTGGGCGCGGCCGCTGTTGATCGCCAGGTTGGCGCCGTTCTGATCGGTGAACGTGAGCACCTTGACCGGCTTCTTGCCGGCGCTCGTGCACTTCTTGCTCTGCGCCGTCGAGTCGTCCTGCTGGGTCGTTCCCTTCTCGACCGCCACGGTGGTGCCGCAGAGGCTGGCGAGTCCGGTTAGCGCCGGTCCGCCGGAGGCCTTCTCGTAGAACGAGGTGCCCGCGGAGAAGTAGGTGACGAAGTTGACTGTCTTCTGGCGCTCCTTCGTGTCCGTGAAGGACGACATGCCCAGGTCGTACTTGTGCGAGGCGAGGCCCGGGATGATGCTGTCGAACGTCGCGTTCACGACCTTGGCCTTGAGGCCCATCGTCTGCGCGAGCGCCTGGGCGAGGTCGGCGTCCATTCCCTCGACGGTGTGGCCGTCCGAGCCGATGAACTCGTTCGGCGCGTAGGTGGCGTCGGCCGCCACGGTGAGCGTGCCCTTGGACTTGATCGCGGCGGGCACCTCGGCTGCGACCTTGGCGTCGGCGCCGCCGGCGGCGGGTGTCGTGCTCGCGGCCGCGCCGGTCGAGGCGGGCGTGGAAGTGGTGTTGCTGTTGCTGCTACCGCAGCCGGCGACGACGGCGGCGGCGATGCTCAGCGCGGCAAGGCCGCCGATGAGCCTCGGAATCCTGCGTGTCATGGAACGAGTCCTCCTCGCTTGGTGGATTGGCGAGAATACCTTTGATCTGGGCAAGTTGCGCGGCGCAACACACGCCTAACGATCGTGTTCCTGAACCGTGCGCCTTTCGCTGCTCGTCTTAACATTGGTGCTGCTGCTTCCAGCGGCGTCGCAAGCCGCTCCCAAGGTCACGACGGCGCAGTTCGGGATGAGCGTTCCGGCCTCCCCGAGGGCCGCTCGCGCGGCAGCGGGCGGCCGTCTGGTCACGCCTGTGCTGCGAGCGCCGCGCCGCTTCGACCTCGTGGGCGCCGAATGGCGCAGCGGCCCGGGCGCCGTCTGGCTCCGGGGGCGGCGGCTCGCCGGGCGCTGGAGCCCGTGGGTGCGGCTCGAGCCCTCCGAGGAGCCGAGCCGCTCCGGAGCGCGGTTCGCCACCGAGCCGGTCTGGGCGGGCGGCGACGACCTCGTGCAGGTGCGCAGCTCGCGGCCACTGGGCGGCCTCCACCTCAGCTTCGTGGATGCGCATGTGCCCGGCGCGGTGGCGGCGGCGCACAAGGCTCAGGTCACGCTGCCCAGCGGCGGCCAGCTGCCGATCACCCCGCGCGCGGCCTGGGGAGCGAGCCGCTGCAAGCCGCGCAGGACCGCGGGCTACGGCCGCGTGGACCTGGCAATCGTCCACCACACCGAGTCGCTGAACGGCTACAGCCGCGCGGAGTCGCCGTCGGTCGTGCTCGGCATCTGCCTCTTTCACCGCAATGTGAACGACTGGAACGACATCGGCTACGACTTCCTGGTCGATCGCTTCGGGCAGGTGTTCGAGGGGCGCGCGGGCGGGGTCGACGCGCCCGTGATCGGGGCGCAGGCGGGCGGCTTCAACGTCTTCTCCACGGGCGTCGCCGCGATCGGCGACTTCCGCTTCCGCCGCTTCAGCGCGGCGGGGATGAACTCGCTCGCGCAGCTGCTCGCCTGGAAGCTGTCGCTCGACGGCGTGCCGGCCGAGGGCACGGTCACGGTGGTGTCCGACGGCGGCGTGTTCACCCCGTTCCGCAAGGGCACGCCTGTCACGCTCAACCGGATCGCCGGGCACCGCGACGCCGACTCGACCGTCTGCCCCGGCAACGCGCTGTACGCACAGTTGCCCGGGCTGCGCACGCGCGTGGCGCAGCTCGAGGGACCGGTGAGCCGGCTCGAGCTGACCGTGCCCCAGCCGAAGCTCGTCTATCCGCAGCCGCTCGTGTTCAGCGGGCGGCTCACGCCGGCGCCGGGACTGGCGCTGCCGCCCGGTGCCACCGTTGAGATTCGCGACCAGCTCGCGAAGGGCGGGCGCGTGCTGGCCACGCTGCCGGTGGCCGCGGACGGGAGCTTCTCCGGCGTGCTGCCGCTCATACACGACGATGTGGTGGAGGCAGTGTTCCGCGGGGGCGGCGGACTGCCGCCGCTCGTGTCGAGCGCGTGGCACGTGACGGTGGCGCCGGCGATCGCGCTGCGGGCCGGCGCGGCGAGCGTGCCGCGCGGCGGCACGGTCACGCTGTCGGGGACGGTCACACCACCGAAGTCTCACCTGACGATCGACGAGGAGGAGCTGCGCGGCAGCCACTACCGGCTCGTCCGCACGCTCAAGCTGCGGGCGCAGAGCGGCGCGTTCTCCGTGGTGGTCGGGCTCGCCCGCTCGGGCAGCTTCCGCTTCAGCGCGCACACGCCCGGCTCGCACACGGCCGACCCGGGCGCATCCGCCCCGGTGGCGGTTCAGGTCGCCGGCTGACCGCCGTTCCCATTCGCGGCCACCAGGCTCAGCTTCCGTTGCCGGGCGGGCGAGCGCACCTGAGCGCTGTGCGTGCCGGCCACCAGTTCCTCGAGCGCGTCCTCGAGCATGATCCCGAGCCGCCCGGCGCGCGGCAGCGCGTCCGGATCGACGTAGGCGGAGAAGTGCACGCGTCTGTCGTAGGTGAGCACGCCGAAGGAGAGCGCGTGACCCTCGGGGATCGGGATGACCGGGTAGACCGAGCGCACGCGGGCGCCGGCCGCGAACAGCGAGAAGCGTGGTCCGGGCACGTTCGAGATCGTGAGGTTGTAGAGCCGTGGGCTGGCCGCGAGCTGCGCGGCGCGCTTCTTGAACGGCTCGGGCAGCGCGCCGGTCGAGCGCAGCAGGAGATCGGTGCCCGCGATCTTGCCCGAGCGCTTGAGCTCGGCCATCGCGTCGTGCACGCGCTCCAGCCGCTTGGCCGCCGACGGCTCGCTCAGCGGCAGCTCGATGAACGCGAACGAGATCCTGTTCCCCTGGGCCTCCTGGTCGCCGTCCGTGCGCACGTTCACGGGCACCATCACGCGCAGGTCGCGCGCCTCCTCCTCACCCGCATGCAGCATCAGCCTCCGCAGCGCGCCCGCGCAGACCGTGAGCACGATGTCGTTGAGCGTGACATCGCCGCCGCGGCGCAGCGCGCTCATGCGCCCGAGCGCCACGGAGTGGCGCACCAGCTTTCGCTGCGGCCCGATCTCGACATTCAGGATCGAGGGCGGAGCGGGCCGCAGCACGTCGCCCGCCAGCGACATCGCGGCCCGGCGCACGTTGTCGGCCACACGCAGGCCGGCGCCGGGGGAGAGGCCTAGCCGCGCCAGCTGGCGCGCGGTACGGAACTGCTCGAGCGCCGAGTCTGCGATCGAGTCGAGCACGAGCTTCACGGGACCGCCGCTGCCGTTCGCCGGCTCCCACAGCGCAGGAGCGGCGGCCTCGGCGTCCGGGCTGGCGTCGAACAGCAGCATCCCGAGCTCGACCGCGGCCACGCCGTCGACCATCGCGTGATGCACCTTGCCGACGATGGCCGCCCGGCCCGCCTCGCAGCGCGGCACCACGAGCAGCGCCCACAGCGGCCGGTCGCGCGGGAGCTGCTCGGACAGGAACGCGTCCGTGAGCTCGGCCAGCCGCCAGGGCGACACGGGCTCCTCGTCCACCACGTGGACGTGGCGCAGGATGTGGAAGTCCGCGTCGTCCTCCCAGCTCGGCTCGGCGAGCGAGAGCGGGGACCCCGTCACTCGCTGGCGGAAGCGCGGCGCATGATGGAGGCGGCCGGCGATCTGGGCGATCAGGGCCGCCGGGTCGAGCCGCTCGGCGCCCGCCGGGAGCTCGAGCGAGGACAGCCAGCCCACGTGCATGTGCGCATTGGGCGTCTCCACCCGGAGGAACGAGGAGTCGAGGCTCGACAGACGCACCGGATCAGCCCGCCCGGCGGTCGCGGATTCCGGCGGGAGACTCCACGCGTCGCAGCGGCCTCGCGCCGTTTCGGTGACCGTTGCCGTTTGGCGGCGTCTCCAGCGCCACTTCTTCGAGGCGCGCAAGCCGGTAGCGGCGCACGGCGGGATCGAGCGACGTGATCGGTACGAGGCCCAGGCGTTTTACTCGCATGGGGGACAGGCTGAAGCGAAAACCCCCTGCTCACAACGGCTATGGGGCCAAAATTCGCGTCGCCGACCCGTACTGCGTGTAGAAGCGTGGTGGCTGCTGGCTGCTGGCTGCTGGTTGCTAGTTGCTGGTTGCTAGTTGCTCGACCTGGGCGAGGTCGTACTCGCCGTGATCGGTGCCTAGGCCCTGGGCCACCTGTGCTGCTGTCGCGCAGCCGAGTCTGGCTGCTTCTCTGCGCTCGCGGCCCAGGGAGAGGCCGCGCAGGAAGCCGGCTGAGAAGGCGTCGCCGCAGCCGGTGGTGTCGACCACCTCGATCTCGAAGGCGGGCACGCTCTCCTCGCCGTCAGCGTCCACGATCAGGACGCCGTCCGCGCCGCGCGTGGCCGCCACGCAGCCCGCCCCGCGCGCCACGAGCTCGCGACTGCCCGCGGCAAGGTCGTCCGAGCCGGTGAGCGCGAGCACCTGCTCCTCGTTCGGAAGCAGGTAGTCGAGCTCCGGCAGCGCGGCGCCGATCCAGTCGAGCAGCCCCTCGCCCGGCGCGAGGATGTCCGCCGATGTGACCGCTCCCGCGGCGCGCGCCCGCGACAGGATCTGCGCGGCCACCTCGCCGCCCATGAACTCGGGCCCGCCGAGATGGAGGTGGGTGCAGCTCTCGACTGCGGCCCAGGGCACGTCGTCGAGCCCGTAGCCGCCGTTGGCGCCCACCACGTGGAGCGCCGGGCGGTCGCCGTTCGGGCGAATGGGCAGCACGGTGGCGGACGTCTGGACGTCGGTGCGCCGCACGATCAAGGACGTGTCCACGCCGTCGCGCTCGAGGAGCGACAGCAGCATGTCGCCGGCGGCGTCGCTCCCGATCGCGCCGGCACTCTGCACCGACGCCCCGAGCTTGGCGAGCACCAGCGCCGTGCCGCCGGCCGACCCCGCGGCGGTGATCCGGATCTCCTCCACCAGCTCGCCGCCCTGGCCCTCGGGGATCCGCTCCACGGGCCGCACCAGCACGTCGAGCACGTGCACACCCATCGCGATCGCCTTCACTCGCGCTCCTTTGGGCTGCCGTAGTCGCTCTTCACGAACTGCTCCACCACGGCCTCGAGCTGCTCGCGCCCGAGCACGCGCGGCTTGCCGAGCGCCGCCGCGTGCCAGTACACCGAGCACGCCCACTCGAGCAGCAGCATGTTCTCCACGGCGCCGCCGATGTCGTTCCCGTAGGTGAGCGCCCCGTGGTTGGCCATCAGGGCGGCCGTGTGGCCCTCCAGCGCCTGCAGCACCGCCTCGGCCAGCGCCGGGGTGCCGAACGTCCGGTACGGCGCGATCCGCACCGCGCCTCCCAGCATGAGCATCTGGTAGTGCACGCAGGGCAGCTCCTCGCGCAGCACGCAGGCGATCGCGGTGGCCATCGGCGCGTGCGTGTGCACCACGGCGCCGGCGTCGAAGCGGCGGTACACGCCGAGGTGGAGCCCGAGCTCGGAGGTTGGGGCGTACGGGCCGTCCACCTGGGTGCCGTCGAGGTCCACCACGGTCACGTCCTCGGCCTGCAGGTCCGCCAGCACGGCGCCCGTGGGGGAGATCGCCACGAGCTGCTCGTGGCGCGCGCTCACGTTCCCGGCCGTGCCGGGCGTCAGCCCCTCCGCGGCAAGCCGCCGGCTTGCCGCCGCCACCTGCTCGCGCTGCTCTTCCAGGCCCTCCACCGCCGGCGGATCGTACTGCGACCTCGCGGAACGACATCTGGTTTCATGCGAAAGCGAAGGTAGTTTCAGCTTTCGGCAGAGCTCTCGGCAGGGGGTACGGTTTTGCAGGGGACCGGCAAGGACGCGCGTGCGCGCGCGGATCAACAGCATCAGGGAAGCGGTATCACGCGGCGCCGGGCGCTTGGCGCGGCCGCCGTGGCGGGCATCGGAGCGGCGCTGCCCTCGGTGGCGAAGGCCGCCGGCAAGACGAAGGCCGCCGCGGCGCCCAGCGGCAACAGCGCCGACGCGATCGTGGTGGGCGCGGGCATCTCCGGCCTCACCGCGGCGCGCAACCTCGCGGCCGCCGGCAAGTCGGTGATCGTGCTCGAAGCGCGCGACCGCGTGGGCGGCCGCATGCTCAACCACGACATCGGCAACGGCAAGATCACCGAGCTCGGCGCGCAGTTCGTCGGCCCGACCCAGGACCACATCCTCGCCGTCGCCAAGGCGATGGGCGTGGACACCTTCAAGGCCTACGACGCGGGCGACAACATCTATTACAAGAGCGGCCAGCGCTCCACCTTCAGCGACAAGCTGCCCACCGGCGCCGTGCCGATCGACCCGCTGCTCGACGCGGACCTCCTCAAGGCGGTCGAGCAGCTCGACCTGATGTCGCAGAAGGTTCCGGTGGACGCCCCCTGGCGCGCTGCCAGCGCCGAGGAGTGGGACAGCCAGACGCTCTGGAGCTGGTTCAAGGAGAACCAGATCAACCCGCAGGTGGGCACCATCGTGTCCGCCGCCGTGGAGGCGATCTTCGGCGCCGAGACGCGCGACGTCTCGCTGCTCTACACGCTCTTCTACATCGCGGCGTCGGGCAACGAGTCGAACCCCGGCACATTCGAGCGCAATTTCTCGACGGCCGGCGGCGCCCAGGAGAGCCGCTTCGTGGGCGGCTCGCAGCTCATCCCGCTGCGGATGGCGGCGCAGCTCGGAAGCGCCGTGCGGCTCAGCTCGCCCGTCCGCAGCATCGAGCAGACGAGCACGGGCGTGACCGTGACGGCCGACACCGGGGTGTTCTCCGGCCAGCAGGTGATCGTGGCGGTGCCGCCGCCGATCGCCGGGCGCATCTCGTACGCGCCGCTCCTGCCGCCGCTGCGCGACCAGCTCACCCAGCGCATGGGCATGGGCACGCTGATGAAGGCCGAGGCGATCTACGACGAGCCGTTCTGGCGCGCCGACGGCCTCACCGGCCAGGCGGTGTCGGACACCGGGCCGGCGAAGACGACGTTCGACAACTCGCCGCCCGACGGCTCGCCCGGCGTGCTGATGGGCTTCATCGGCGGCGACGAGGCGCGCAAGCTCGTGCTCATGACGCCGGACCAGCAGCGCACGGCGGCGCTCCAGAGCTTCGCCAACTACTTCGGCGACAAGGCGAAGAAGCCGCGCGACTTCGTGTTGATGAACTGGTCGAGCGAGGAATGGACGCGCGGCTGCCCGGTGTCCCTGCTCTCGCCCGGCACGCTGCTCGACTTCGGTCCCGCCCTGCGCGAGCCCGTGGGCCGCATCCACTGGGCCGGCACCGAGACCTCGACCTACTGGAACGGCTACATGGACGGCGCCGTGAGAGCAGGCGAGCGAGCGTCCGGCGAAGTGCTCGCGGAGCTCTGATGAGAAGGCTCTGCCTACTGCTCACTGCCTTCTGCTTACTAGCGACAGGTACAGCGGCGGCGAGAACCAAGTGGGATACACAGGTTCTCGCTCACGTTCCGCCTCCGGGCTACCCGGCGCTGTCCCTGGTCGCGCCGGATCGCACCATTTACGTCGGTACCTTCACCAACGTCACCGGCGACGCCAACGGTCCCTCGCACCTCTACGCCTACTCGCCCGACGGGCTGATGCTGCGCGACTGGACGATCCAGGGCCAGAGCGCGAGTGGCGACAACGGCATCCAGGTGGCGGCGCGGGACGCGAGCGGCAAGCTCTACCTGCTCGACCAGAACCCGCCGCGCGTGATCGCGTTCGATCCGCACACCGGCACGCAGTCCACCTACGCGACGTTCAGCGACGTGCCCTCGTGCCCGGTCACGGGTCGCCCGCAGCCGAACTGCTCGGACACGGTGATGGACAACCCGCCCGAGCCCGACTACGCGGCCTGGGGGCCGGACGGCAGCCTCTATGTGACCGACTACGAGCAGTCGCTGATCTGGCGCGTGCCGCCGGGTGGCGGCAAGGCGACCGTGTGGTTCACCGACCGCCAGCTCGACGGCACCCTGTTCGGGCCGGCCGGGATCGTGCTGATGCCCGATCGCGGGACGCTGATGCTCGACACGAGCGCGGGCGGCGCCACGAACATCGGCAACCCGACCTCCGGCAAGCTCTACAAGCTGCCGATCAGGGCCGACGGCTCGCCCGGCGCGCTCCAGAAGATCTGGGAGAGCGGCCCGGCGCAGGCGCCGGACGGCTTCGCGCTGGCCCAGTCGGGCAACGTCTACATGGCGCTCGTCGGACCGGGCACGAACCAGCTCGTGGAGATCTCGCCGAGCGGCAAGGAGCTTGGGCGCTCCGCCGGGCCGATCGCCAACGAGCAGCTCACGGTGCCGTTCGACGAGCCCTCGAGCGTGCAGTTCGACGGCGACCGCATGATCGTCACGAACGACGCCTACTTCTCCGGCGACGAGACCCATTGGGTGCTCTACGACGTGTGGGCGGGCGAGCCGGGCGCGCCGGTGTACGTGCCGGGAGAGTGATGGCGGAGCGCGCCGAGATCCCGCGGCTGCGCCGGGTGCCGACGCAGGCGCGCAGCCGCGCCCGCGTGCGCCGGCTGCTCGACGCCGCGGAGGAGCTGCTGGCGGCGGACGGCGCCGAGGCGCTCACCACCACGCGCGTGGCCGAGCAGGCCGGCGTGTCGGTGGGCTCGCTCTACCAGTACCTGCCGGACAAGGGCGCGATCGTGGAGGCGCTCGCGCGGCGCTACCTCGCCGAGTTCGAGGGACTGATGGGGGAGCTCGAGCGCTCGATCGTGCGCGACCGGGGCGCGTGGACCGATCCGGTGGGGCGGCTGATCGAGGCGTTCTCCGAGCGCTACCGCGAGCGCCCCGGCTACCGCGCGCTGTGGTTCGGCCGCGACCTGACTGACGAGCTGCGGGCCGCCGACCGCGAGAACAAGCTGGCGCTGGCCCAGGGGGTGCGGCGGATCGCCGTGACGCTCGGCCTCGCGCGGGACGACGCCTATCTGCGCGTGGCCGCCCGCGCCAGCGTGCTCGTCACCGACAGCATCCTGCAAGAGGCGTTCCGCTCCGACCCGAGCGGCGACCGCCAGCTGATCGAGGAGGCGAAGGGCATCCTGCGGCTCTACTTGGCCGAAGTGGTACGTCACTACCGGGAGGACGCCGCCGAGGTGGCTACCTGACGATCCGGATCGTGCGTTCCATTCCGAGCCGGGTGTGCTCGCGGCCGTCCTGGGTGCGCATGATGCAGGCAAGCACGTATGTGCCTGGTTTCTCAATGATGCGTTCCTGTTGGTAGGACCCGGGTGAGAGCGGGCCGGCGAACTCGGGGAAGCTCGTTCCCAGCTTGGGGGCTTGTCGGTCGTCGCCGGCGAGAAGCAACGCGGTCAGTCGCTTCGCGGCTGCCGGGTTCCTCACGCCGATGCCCTGGATCTGGTGCATCACGAAACCGCTGTTCTGGAAACGCACGAGCTCTCCGTCGTGAAGCCTGCGGGCGCCGTGGAAGGCGAAGTCGATCGCCGTGATCGTGGCTCCGGGCTTGGGGAGCGTGGCGGGCTGTGCCGCCTGGGTGACCGTGAACGCGGCGTGTGGTGGTGTGGCGCCCGCGGCTGCGAGGTCGATCGCGATGTAGTTGCCCGGCTGGAGGATGGTCTGGGCGCTGCTGGTTCCGGTGCCGGGAGCGATGTCGAACACGATCGATCCGTAGGGCGCCAGGTAGTTGAGGTCCCCCTTGTGCGCGGCCACGGCCGCGCCGGCCTGCGCGAACGCCGAGGCCGGGACTCCGGGATTCAGGCGGAAGAGGATCGGCTCGGTGTGCCGGCTGCCGGTCACGTTTGTGACGACATTGACGGCACCGGACTGGAGTGCCCCGCTCACGGTCAGCGACCGTCCGTCGAGCGTGAGGCTGAGCGTCGGCATGCTCGAGCTCGCCTGGCTGCCGGCGCCGGCCACGCCGCCGGTGAGCGCCGGAAAGGCGGCGCCGGCGACGGCAACCCCGGCGACGATGACGGCAATTCGCTTGTTCATGGTTCCTCAGCTCGCCCGGGAGCGCCGGGCCTGGACGAAGGACACGATTGCCAGCCCCACGAGCACCAGCACGCCCAGCACGAAGGCGACCCAGAAGGTCCTGCCGACGGCGCCGGGGACCAGCGCGAGCAGGAACAGCCCGACGACGGCGATGGCCACCCGGATCAGGATCCGGCGGCCCACCACAAGTTGCGAGATTGTTGACTTCGACATGCTGCGCCCCCTTCGGTGGCTTGGATTGGCGCCAGCGTCGCAGCGGTCCGGCCGGCTGTCGTCGTCGGGCGGTCCGATCTGTCGTGGACCTGAGGCTGATCTCGCGGGCAGGGGTCCGACCTGGGTACGACTCGAGGTCACCGTCCAGGAGGATGCGCACCCGCGCGAGGGGCGTTAGCGTGTTCTGGTGAGCACCGGGGTCAGCGTGATCCAGCGAGTCCGGAGCGTCGATCTGCTCGTGGTCGATCAGGCGCTCGCGGCGCTGATGACTGCCGGGGCGCTTGTCGACGCGTCCTCGCAACTGCACCACGGTTTGAATGCGCTCGGGGTCGTGCCGCTCGTGGCGTTGACCGGGAGTGTGGCCTGGCGCCGCCGCGATCCTGTGCTGAGCACGCTCGTCGCCGTCACGGGCTTTGCCGCGTTCGTGCGCGCTACCGGTTATGCGGGCGACGGTGCGTTCGAGGTCGCCGCGATCGCGCTCAACTTCTATCTGCTTGGGCGTCGCGCTCGGGGCCGCGAGCGGACGCTGGCGTGTGTCGGGGTCTTCGCGTACTGGCTCGTGGGGGTCGCAGTGGTCGCTTACAGCGTGCCCGGAGGCTCGGTTTCCAAGGTGCTCGGGCCGTGGCTGATGGTCGGCGCCCTTCCGTTCGCGGTGGGGCGCGTGCTCGACGCCCGCCGGACGCGGGCGCAGACGCTGGAGACGAGCACGGCGAGGTTGGAGCACGAGCAACACGCTCGCGCGCGTCGCGCTGCGCTCGAGGAACGCAACCGGATGGCGCGAGAGCTGCACGACGTGATCGCACACAACGTGAGCGTGATGGTGGTCCAGACCAGCGCCGCGCGCCGCGTGGCGCACGCGCAGCCCGACGCGGCCCGCACGGCGCTGCGGGCGGTCGAGCAAGCCGGGCGGGACGCACTGGTCGAGCTGCGCCGGATCGTCGGCGTCCTGCGCCGCCAACCCGACGAGCTCGGCGGATCGGTCTCTCCGGGGCTGTCACAGCTGAACGCCCTCGTGGATCGGTCCCGCGGAGCAGGCCTGGAGGTCGAGCTACGCGTTGAGGGCAGCCCCGGACCGATCCCCCCTGGTGTGGATCTGGTCGCCTACCGCGTTCTCCAGGAAGCGCTCACCAATGTGCTCAAGCACGCCGGCGGGGCGCGTGCGGACGTGACCGTCCGATTCGGCACCCACGAGCTCGAGCTGGCGGTGCTCGACCCGGGCGCCGGCTCGGCACCGGTGGGCGGGTCCAGAGCCGGGTCCGGGCATGGGCTGATCGGGATGAACGAACGCGTTGCGCTATACGGCGGCGAGCTGCACGCTGGGAGACGTGCCGGCGGCGGCTTCGAGGTCCGTGCGCGCATCCCGCTGAACGCCGGCCCAACGCCGGCGGCGCCGCTGAACTCCTCGGGGGCGGACTGGGACGCCTCGATGGTCGCCGCGGGGCCAGGCCCGCCCTGGCGCTGGCTCGATCCGTCGCTCGCGGTCGTGCTGCTGGTGGTGCTGGAGGTCTCGGTGCTGACCGCGAGCCATCCCCGCGGTCCGCTTCTGGCGAACATGGCGCTGGCGGCCGGGATGGCGCTCGCCGCGATCTGGCGGCGGCGCTCGCCGCTGCTGTTCGCGCTCGCCCTCGCGGTCCTCGCGCTGATCGGCAGTTGGCTTCTCACCCCCGTGACCGGCTTGGCCGCACTCGGGGCATATCTCGCGCTCGTACCGGCCTACACGGTGGCTGCCTGGGAAGACGACCGGGGCGCCGCGGTGGGACTCGCCATCGTGCTCTGCGCCGCCCTCGCGCTGGACCACGGGACGCCCGGCACGCTCGTGGGCGCGACCTTTGCCGTCATTGCCGGCTGGGCGGCCGGTAGGGCGTTCCGCGCGCGGCGGCTCCAGACCGCGACGCTGAGTCGCACATCCGCGAGGCTGGGGGCCGAGCGCGAGGACCGCGTGAGACTCGCCGTTGCGGGCGAGCGCACGCGGATCTGGGGCGAGCTGCATGAGGTCGTGGCGCACAGTGTGGCGGGAATGGTGGTCCAGGCCGAAGCTGCTCATGGCCTGATTGGCACGGCGGAGGCGGAGGCGGATGCGGCGATGAGCGCGATCGAGGACGCCGGCCGCCAGGCGCTCGCGGAGATGCGCCGCATCCTCGGCGTTCTGCGCCACGCCCAGGAAGGCCCCCTGCTCGAGCCGCGGCCGGGAGTGCAGCAGATCTATGCGCTCATCCAGAACGCCCGCGAGAGCGGGCAGGCCGTGGAGCTCAGCGTCAGCGGGGAGCCGGGGACCCTGCCCGCGGCGGTCGACCTCGGCATCTACAGGATCCTCGAGGAAGCGCTCGCGAGCGCCGCCCGTCAGCCCGGAAACATGGCCGTGGCGCTTCAGTTCGGCGAGCAAGAGCTCAAGCTGCGCCTCAGCGCGGACTGCGACGGACCCAGCGGCTGGCCGACCGACGCGATGCGAGAACGCGTCGCCATGTGCCGCGGAGAGCTGCACCCCGACAGGCGGGGTCACGGCGGCTGGCGGCTCACCGCGCGTCTGCCCCGCGGGCTGCAGGGAGCGCTCGAGCCTGCCGAAGCGGCGTCCACCGAAGGCAAGCCAGACTCGGGAGCCGTGCGCGCATGAGCGTGCGCGTGGTGATCGCCGATGACCAACAGCTGATCCGCGCTGGATTCCGAATGATCCTCGCCGCCGAGCCCGACATCGAAGTGGTGGGCGAGGCCACGACCGGGGCCGAAGCCGTCACGCTCACCCGCGAGCTGCGCCCGGACGTCGTGCTGATGGACATCCGCATGCCCGACCTCGACGGCATCGAGGCCACCCGCCGCATACTCGCCGAGGGCCATCCGTCGAACGTCAGGGTGCTGATGCTGACCACCTTCGACCTCGATGAATACGTCTACGACGCCCTGCGCGCGGGAGCGAGTGGGTTCCTGCTCAAGGACGTCCCCGCGCATCAACTCGTGGCGGGCGTACGGAGCGTGGGCGACGGTGACGCGCTGCTTGCACCAATCATCACCCGGCGCCTGATCGAACAGTTCGTCGCTCCCCGAGCCACCCCCGAGCCACATGGAGGGCTCGACCAGCTCACCCCCCGAGAGCTCGAGGTGTACCGGATGCTCGCTACCGGCAAGAGCAACGGCGAGATCGCCGCCGAGCTGGTCGTCGGCGAGACCACGGTAAAGACGCACGTCACCCGGATTCTGATGAAGCTCGGAGTACGCGACCGCGTCCAGGCCGTCGTCCTCGCGTACGAGACCGGCATCGTCAGCCCGCGCCACCTCGCGACGGACCGTCAGCACCCAGAGACCATCTAGTAACCGGCATTCTGCTAATGTCGGTTATCGCCATGTCCCGCCTGCTGCGTAATCGCCAGCTGCTGCTGATCGGAGCCGCGGTCTCCTGGGGCACGTCGGCCGTTACAAGCAAGTACGCGCTCGACGGCCTCACCGCCACCGACCTGCTCGGGGTCGAGGTGGGCGTGGCCACCGTCCTCCTCGTGGCGGCGGCGGCCGCACGCGGCCAGCTGCGGCCGTCGCGGCACTGGCGCGCGTATGCCCTGCTCGCCTTCTTCGAGCCTGGCCTCACCTATGCGCTCTTCAACACCGGTCTCGCCCACACGAGCGCCACCGACGCCGCGCTGCTCGTCTCGCTCGAGAGCGTGTTCACCGTCATCCTGGCCGTGCTGTTCCTGCGCGAGCGCACCGGGCCGCTCGTGGTGGGCGCCGCCGTGCTCGGCGTGGGCGGGGCGGCGTTCGTGTCGGCGGGCGGGGATGTGACGGGCTCGTCGGTAGGCGGCAATCTGCTGGTGATCGCGGCCGTGCTCACCGCGTCGATGTTCGTGGTGCTCGCGCGCCGCGTGGCCGGGCGCGACCCCGCGCTCACGGTCACCGCCCACCAGTTCGTGTTCGCGTTCCTGATGGTCCTGCCGCTCGCGCTGCTCGGCCACAGCCACCTGATGCATGCGAGCGCGGGACACCTCGCGGCGGGCTTCGCCACCGGCGTGCTCGGCTCGGCCGTGCCGTTCGTGCTCTACAACCAGGCGGTGCGCTCGATCCCCGCCTCGCGTGCCGCGATCACGCTCAATCTCATCCCGGTGTTCGGCGTGCTGGCCGCGTTCGCGTTCCTCGGCGAGCGGCCCGGACTGCCACAACTTGCGGGCGGCCTGTTGATCCTGGCCGCGATCCGCCTCGTGCCGGCAGAGGCCGAGCCGCCCGAGCTCGCGGCGGTTACGGCGAAGGCGGCGTCGGGACCGGCATAGACGCCGCCGCGCCGGGGCAGGACGCGCCCACCGCGAGCGTCGCCCGTCGCACGATGTCGCGCGACGAGCGTCCGACCATCACGCCGTAGCAGCCGGGGGCGATGCGCCAGTCGCCTGCGCCGGTGTCCCAGTAGGAGAGATCGCGCGGCGTGATGGCGAACGTCACGCGGCGTGACTCGCCCGGCGCGAGCGAGAGCTTCTCGAACCCCTTGAGCTGCTTCGGCGGCTGCACCACGCCCGGGCCGGGCGATGGCAGGCCGAGGTACAGCTGCGGCACCTCCACGCCGGACCGCGAGCCCGTGTTCGTGACTGTCACGCTCGCACTCGACCCGCTCACGCGCAGCCCGCTGTAGCCGAAGCTCGTGTAAGAGAGCCCGAAGCCGAACGGGAACGCCGGCGCGATCCCGTTGGCGTCGTACCAGCGGTAGCCCACCAGCACGCCCTCCTTGTACTTCACGTTCTCGGCCACGCCCGGGTACTTCTCCGGATCGCCGGCGGTCGGGATGTCGCCCTCCTCGCGTGGGAAGGTGGCGGGCAGCCGCCCGCCCGGATCGGCGTCGCCGAACAGCACGTGCGCGATCGCGGTGCCGCCCTGCTCGCCCGGGTACCAGGCCTCCACGAGGCCGGCCACCTTGTCGCGCCAGGGGGTGAGCACCGGCCCGCCCGTCTCGAGGACCACCACGCTGTTCGGGTTCGCGGCGGCCACCTGCTCGATCATCGAGTCCTGGTCGCCGTTCGTGTTCGGGCACTCGAGCGTGAGGCAGGCGCGGTCGGTGCCCTCGGTCTCGTAGTCGCCGGCGAACACCAGCGCCACGTCGGCGCCCTTCGCGAGCGCGGCTGCGCTCGAGGCGTCGCTGCCGTCGTCGTAGCTCACCCTCACGCCCGACCCGGCCCGCTGTCTGATCGCCTGCAGCGGCGTGACGAACGAGAAGGGCGTCACGTCGCCAGAGCCACCGCCGGTGATGAACGCGTTCGCGTCCTTGCCGATCACCGCGATCGACCGCAGGCCGGCGGTCCGGAGCGGCAGCGCGCCGCGGTTCTCGAGCAGCGTGATCGCCGACTGCTCGATCTGCTCGGCGGTCTGGGCGTGCGCCGTCTTGTCGATCTGCGCGTCGTCGTCCTTGTACGCGGAGCGGTCGAAGAAGCCGTAGGCGAACAGCGTGCGCAGGACGCGCCGCACGTGGTCGTCCACCTGCTGCGGCGTGGCCAGTCCCGCGGCGAGCACCGCATCGACCGCCTCGGACGAGTAGGCGAGCCCTGGCCACGGCTCGAAGTCGAGGCCGCCGTTCAGATTCCCCGGGGTGTCGTGCGCGGCGCCGTAGTCGGCGATCACGTAGCCCTTGAAGCCCCAGTCGCGCTCGAGGATGTCGTGGAGCAGGTGCGGGTTCTCGCACGCGTAGTCGCCGTTCAGCCGGTTGTAGGAGCACATCACCGTGCCCACGTGCGCGTCCTTCACCGCCGCCTCGAACTGCGGCAGGTAGATCTCGCGCAGCGTGCGCTCGTCCACCACCGAGTTCTCCGTCATGCGGTTGCCGGCGACGGGCGGCGGCCCGATCGGCTGGCCCGGGGCGCTCAGGTTGGCCACCGGCCCGGCGTCGCCTTCCTGGTTGTTGGCGGCGAAGTGCTTCACGTCCGCGATCACGCCCTGCGACTGCGCACCGTCGATCCAGCCGACCGCCATCTGCGCGTCGAGGAACGGATCCTCGCCGTAAGCCTCGAACGTGCGGCCGCCGAGCGGCGTGCGCATGATGTTCACGGTGGGGGCGAACACCACGTCGTTGCCCTTGTCCTTCACCTCGTTGCCCACCACCGAGCCGTGGGCGAACGCCATCGCGGGATCGAACGTCGCGGCCAGCGCCATCGGCACCGGCAGCGCCGTGGCCGAGCCCTGCCGCGGACCCACGGGACCGTCGCTGTAGTACACGGGCGGCAGCCCCACCCGCGGGACGCCGTCGCTCGTGCCGGTGTGCTGAGTCGGGCCGCCGCTGAAGCCGCCGGCGAGGTCATCGCCCGCGAGCAGGGACACCTTCTCGTCCTGGGTGAGGGCATCGAGCAGCAAGCCGGCGCGCGCGTCCGGCGACAGCGACGTGTCGCACCACGGATGGTCGCCACAGCGCCCGGCGGCGTGCGCGGGCGAAGCTGCGAACAGCATCGCGATCAGCCACGCGCACAGCGCGGCACGGCGGCCCCTGCCTGCCTCCACGCCGCGAAAGGATGCCTGAGCGGGGCCGGCGGTGCGCTGGTTAAGCCACGCTCTTCACGTTTGCCACCCATACGGTGGAAAACGTGAAGAGCGAGCCTTCAGATGGCGAAGCTGTCGGGCAGCGCGCCCAGCTCGGCGAACACCTGGTCGGTATCCATGCACTCCCAAACGACACGTCCGTCCCGCGGCCTCGGTATCAGTGAATGGCGGTGCAGCGGACACTCTGGCCAGAGCTCGGTCTCGTGCTCCATCACCTCGTCCTGGACCTGGTCGATCGCGCTCGCCAGTTCCTCGAGCCAGTCGTCGGTCCGCCAAAAGTGCAGCCACATACAGACCATGCCATCCGCGCTGAACGCGATGACGGCGTCCGGACTTGGTGGTCCGAGCAGGGCGCTGATGTGGCGGGGAGGAGGACCGATCTCCAGGGAGTAACGGTCGCCCGCGACTCTGAGGTCCCGGCTCAGCAGGGTGACGATCGTCTCGAGACCGGGCCGCTCCACCTCAGCGGCAGCTCTTCGTCACGCGCGGCGCGCGGGTGTGGCCCTTCTTTGCCGGCATGACAGACACCCGCACCCTCCGAGCACCGCGCTTCGCCGCCAGCTCGAGCAGGCCGGCGCCGCGCTTCGAGATCACGCGCGCGCCGCTCACGTGCGCGCTGTACCCGTGCGGGTACTGCAGCGACGGCACGAACACGCGCGTGCAAGCGCCCGGCTTGAAGCGCCCGTGGCCGCCCGCCCGCGCCGTGGAGTAGGTGAGGCTGAACGCGGCGCTCGACGGGTCGAAGGCGAAGCTCTGCGGCGTGCCCGCCACCACCTGCGGATAGGGCCGGTCGAGCGCGCGCAGGTCGCCGCTCATCACGTTCGCGCCGCGCGGCGGCTGCTTGGGATCGACCACCAGCGCCTGCGAGCTCGGCGGGTTGGCGCTCGTGGTGGGATCGCCGCAGCCGCAGTACGCCCACTCGACCCAGGGCATCATCGCCGCGTCCGCGTCGTTCGCGATGCGGGTGGTCACGCTCGCGTCGCTCGTGGCCCCGAACTCGGTGAGGAGCAGCCCGTCGCCGGTGGACTGCGAGCGGGCGACGGCGTTCGTGAGCGCGCCCTTCTCGCCCTGCTCGCACGTCTGCTGCGGACCGCCGAGGCAGTAGTCGTGGAAGGACATCCCGAGCCGGCGGTCGCGGAACTTCGGCAGCTTGGTGGTCGTGCTGCCGCCGTTGAAGAGCACGTCCGGCTCGTACCAGACGAGGTGACGCTTGTCGGTGCCGCGGATCGCGCCGATCGCCTTCGACTCGAACGAGCCGAGCTGGGCGTCGAAGGCCGGGCAGCCCGCCGGCGTGGCGCAGGGGAGGTAGTTCGTTCCGGGCCACGGCTCGTTGAAGAGGTCGTAGCCGAGCACGTGCGTGTTGCTCGCGAAGCGCGAGGCCACGTGTGCCCACGCCGCGCTGTAGCGCTCCTGCAGCCCCACGCCGCCGGGCCCGGGCGAGTCCGCCCAGAAGTGGTCGAACGCGTGCTGCACCGCGGCCATCGCGAGGTAATTCCCCGGGAAGCCGAGGTCCGGCTGATTCGGCAGGCCGTCGTCCTGTACGGCCCAGGCGGGGAAGCCCTCGCCGTGGAAGCGCTCGTTGTACTGGTCCTGGTGGAAGTCGAGCAGTGTGTAGATGCCGCGCTTCGCGAGCTGGCGCACGGTCGCGGCGACGTTCGCCAGGTAGGCGTCGTCGTACTGACCCGGGCTCGGCTCGACGCCCGCGTAGATCACGCCGAGGCGCACCACGTTGAAGCCGTTGCGCGCGAGGAACGCCGCATCGTCGGCCCCGAAGCCCGTCGCCGCCGGCTCGTACGGAGCCAGCTTCGACACCATGTTGAGCCCATGAAGCACCACGACCCGCCCCGACGAGTCAGTGATCCACCGCCCCGAATGCGAGAGCGGCTTGGCGGCAGAAGCGGACCCCGTAAGCAGCAACGAGACCAGCGACGCCAGAACGATCGCCCTATGACCCATGACCCATGACCTATGACCTGGCCTCTCCAATCAGCAACTCCACGATCACCGTATCCCTCCACTCCCCACGCAACTTCGCATGCCTGCGATACACGCCCACCTCGCGAAACCCGACCGCCCGGCACAGCGCCAGGCTCGCCACATTCTCCGGGAAGATCCTGCTGAGCAGCTTCCAGTATCCCCGCTCCTCGCAAGCCGCCACGAGC
The DNA here is from genome assembly GCA_036491015.1 of Thermoleophilaceae bacterium. Lineage (GTDB taxonomy): Bacteria > Actinomycetota > Thermoleophilia > Solirubrobacterales > Thermoleophilaceae > JAICJR01. The sequence continues at coordinate 23,315 of DASXCV010000031.1, forward strand.
CCCTCCACCGCCGCACGCCCCGCGCCGCGCCCGCGCGCCTCGCGCGCGACGTACACGGAGAAGTCCGCCACGCCCGCGTAGGCCGGCCGGCGCGGCCGGTACGGCGGCGCCGACGCCCACGCGACGGGCGCACCGTGGCCGTTTTCCACGACCACGAGCGGGAAAGCGGCCCGTATCCAGCCTTCGACGTCGGCGGCGCTGCGCGCGTTCGTCTCGAACGTCGCCAACCCGTCCTCGATGCCCTCGTTGTAGATGCGCGCGATCACGCCCGCATCCTCGAGCGCGGCGCCTCGCGTCGAGAACTCGCTCATTACGCGCAATTGTCACCCCCCGGACGGCGGGGTGTCGGCAGGCGGATGGAAGAACGTCGCAAAGTCGCGGTAGGGTGCCTGGAACGTATGGCCTCGACCCCGCTCCAAGTACCGGCTTCGTCGCCTGAGCAGGGTGAAATCGGCGCGCTGAACGATCTGCCGGGACGCCTCCCGGACTCGCGCGTGGTGATGGAGAAGTCGCAGCTCGAGAACTTCCGGGTGGCCAACCCCGTGCTGCCGCGCGCGCTCCGCGCCGACCTCTACGCGCTGTACGGGTTCGCCCGCCTGGTGGACGACATCGGCGACGAGGCCGAGGGCGACCGCCTGGCGATGCTCGCCTGGCTCGACGCCGAGCTCGACGCGCTGTATGCGGGAAAGCCCGAGCACGAGTTGATGCAGCGGCTGTTGCCCACCGTGCGCGCGCACGCGATCCCGCCGGACCCGTTCCGCCGGCTGATCGAGGCCAACCGGCGCGACCAGACCGTCACGCGCTACCGCACCTTCGACGAGCTGCTCGAGTACTGCAGGTACTCCGCCGATCCGGTCGGCCACCTCGTGCTCTACGCGTTCGACCGCGCCACGCCCGAGCGCATCGCGCTGTCGGATCGCGTGTGCAGCGGGCTGCAGATCGTCGAGCACCTGCAAGACGTCGCGGAGGACCTCGAGCGCGGTCGCGTCTACCTTCCACTCGAGGACATGGAGAAGTACGGCTGCACGGTTGAGGATCTGTCGGTTCATCCCACGCCCGAGGGCGTGCGCCGCGTCGTGGCGTTCGAGGCGCTGCGGGCGCGGCGGCTCCTCGACGAGGGCGCGCCGCTCGCGCGCAAGCTGCCATGGCGCGCAGGCCTCGCCGTGGCGGGCTTCGCCGCCGGCGGCCGGGCGGCAATCGGCGAGATCGAGCGGCGCGACTACGACGTCCTCGCCGGAGCGCCGCGCGCGTCGCAGGCGCGCCGCCTCGCGGCCTTCGTGTCAATCCTGTTCGGCCTCGCGAGGACCTGAGTGCAGGACCTGACGAGCGCATACCGCCATTGCGAGCGGGTGACCCGTAGTAGAGCGGCGAACTTCTTCTACGGCATCCGGCTGCTGCCGCCCGCCAAGCGCCGCGCGATGTGCGCCGCCTACGCGTTCGCGCGCGAGATCGACGACATCGGCGATGGCGACCTCGCCCCCGAGGCGAAGGTGGCGGCGCTCGACGACCTGCAGGGCCGCCTCCACGGCTCGAACGGCACCGAGCCCACGCCGATGATGGTCGCGCTCGCCGACGCGACGCAGCGCTTCCAGCTCCCCGTCGACGCATTCGACGACCTCATCGCCGGGGTGCGCACCGACATCTACCCGGCGCGCTTCGAAGAGTTCGACGAGACGGTCCTCTACTGCCGCCGCGTGGCCGGCTCGATCGGCCGCCTCTGCCTCGCGATCTTCGGCTCGTCCGACCCCCAGCGCGCACCGTCGCTGGCCGACGACCTCGGCGTGGCGATGCAGCTCACGAACATCCTGCGCGACGTGCGCGAGGACGCGGCGAACGGCCGCGTCTACCTCCCGCGCGAGGACCTCGAGCGCTTCGGCTGCCCGGACTTCCCGGCCGGCTCGCCGGAGGCGCTGTCCTCGCTGATCGCGTTCGAGGCGCAGCGCGGGCGCGAGTGGTTCGATCGCGGGCTCCAGCTCGTTCCGCTGCTCGACACGCGGAGCGCGTCGTGCGTGCTCGCGATGACGGGCATCTACCGGCGGCTGCTCGACCGCATCAGCGAGTCGCCCCAGCTCGTGATGGAGCGGCGGGTGTCGCTGCCCGGCTGGGAGAAGGCCTGGGTGGCGGCGCGGAGCCTGATGGAGGCGGCGGCGTGAGCGGGCGGCGCGCGCTGGTGGTTGGCGGCGGGCTGGCCGGCATCACGGCGGCGCTCGACCTCTCCGACGGCGGCGCCGAGGTGACGCTGCTCGAGGTGCGCACGCGGCTCGGCGGCGCGGCCTACTCGTTCGAGCGCGAGGGGCTCGAGATCGACAACGGCCAGCACGTGTTCCTGCGCTGCTGCACCGACTACAGACGGCTGCTCGACCGCCTTGGCGTGACCGCGCGGACGCATCTGCAGGACAGGCTGTCGATCCCGGTGCTCGCGCCGGGAGGCCGCCGCGGCACCCTCGCGCGCACCGGCCTGCCCACACCTCTGCACCTGGCGCGCGCGCTCGCCACCTATCCCTTTTTGTCCGGGAGCGAGCGTCTGCGCGTGGCGGGCACGGCGCGCGCGCTCTCCAAGCTCGACCTGGACGATCCCGCGCTCGACGACCAGACGTTCGGCGCGTGGCTCGACGCGCGCGGCGAGAGCCAGGCCGCCGTCGACGCGCTCTGGAACCTGCTCACGCTGCCGACGGTGAACCTGCCCGCCGAGCGCGCCTCGCTCGCGATGGCGGCCAAGGTCTTCCAGACCGGCCTGCTCGACGCCGCCGACGCCGGCGACGTGGGCTACTCGCGCGTGCCGCTGTCGAAGCTGCACGCCGAGCCCGCCGAGCGCGCGCTGGCCGAGGCCGGGGTGGACGTGCGGATGAAGACGCGCGTGCACGCCGTGCGGCCGGGTGTGTGCGTGGAGTCCGACGCCGGCACGCTCGACGCCGACGCCGTGGTGCTGGCCGTGCCGCACGACCGCGCCCCGGGGCTGCTGCCCGAGCACGCGGTCGAACAGCCGATCGAGCTGCTCGGCACGTCCCCGATCGTCAACGCGCACGTGATCTACGACCGCACGGTCACGGACCTGCCGCTCGCCGCGGGGCTCGACACGCCGGTGCAGTGGCTGTTCGACCGCACCCAGGAGGCCGGCCTCGCGCACGGCCAGCACCTGGCGCTGTCGCTCTCCGGCGCCGACCGCGAGATGGGCATGTCGAACGAGGAGCTGCGCGACGAGCTCGTGCCCGCCCTCGCCGAGCTCCTCCCCGCAGCGAGCGACGCGATGGTGGAGGATTTCTTCGTGGTGCGCGAGCACTCGGCAACCTTCCGCGCCGAGCCG
>DASXCV010000032.1:0-1505 GCA_036491015.1 Thermoleophilaceae bacterium
TCGCGCGCGTGGAGCAGTCCGCCGACCCGGAGAGGGAGTGCTTCGAGCTCGCCTGCGAGCTGGCCGCGCACGCGCTCTCGGTGCCCGGGGTGGCCGGGCTTCACCTCATCTCGTTCCGCCCGGACGCCGCCATCGCGGGGCTGTGCGAGCGGATCGGCGTGGCTCCGCTGGCCGAGCGCTGAGGCGGCGGGCTAGCCGCGTCCGTGCGGGGCGCCGAAGTCGACCTCCGGCTGCACGGCCACGAAGCCGTTCGGATTGATCGACGGGTGCGTCTTGTAATAGTGAGCGCGGATCTGGTCGAGCTTCACGGTGTCCGCGATGCCGAACGACTGGTAGAGGTCGCGGAAGTACGGCCACAGGTGCTCGTAGTCGACGAGCCGCCGCTTGCTGCATTTGAAGTGGATGTAGTAGACGGCGTCGAAGCGCGCGAGCGTGGTGAACAGGCGCCAGTCGGTCTCCACGGGGCGCTCGCCGAACAGGTAGCGGCGGTCGGCGAGGCGCGCGTCGAGTGAGTCGAGGGTGTCGAACAGCCCGCGCACCTCGCGCTGGTAGATCGACTCGCTCGTGGTGAAGCCGGCCTTGTACACGGCGTTGTTCACGTTGTCGTAGATCAGCTCGTTCAGCACGTCGATCTCGTGGCGGACGCCCTGCGGGTAGAGGTCGTACGTGCCGTCGGAGAGGTCCCCGAAGTCCCGGTCGAGCATCCGCAGCACCTCGCCCGACTCGTTGTTCACGATCCGGCCGGACCTCTTGTCCCACAGCACGGGCACGCTCACGCGGCCGCCGTAGGACGGATCGGTCCGGTCGTACGCCTCGCGGAGGTAGTCGAAGCCGTTCACGCCGTCCACGAACTCGCCGCCGGTGAAGGCCCAGCCGCGGCCGTCGCGGATCGGGTCGACGAAGCTCATCCCGATCGCGTCCTCGAGCCCCTTGAGCCGGCGCCCGATGATCGTGCGGTGCGCCCACGGGCAGGCCCACGAGACGTACAGGTGGTAGCGGCCCGCCTCGGCGGGGAACTCGGCGGAGCCGATCCGGCCGCGGAAGACGCTGTCCTGGCGCCTGAAGGCGCCGTCGTCGAACGTCTCCTCCCTGAACTGCGCCCCCGACGTCACCGCACTCAGGGTACCCAGGTGCTTGCGTGCTCAAGCAAAGCTGCGCCGAGTCGGTCAGTATGCGCTCCTCCAGATGGCAGACGCTCAGCGCATAGCCGTGGTCACCGGCGCCGGGTCCGGCATCGGCCGCGAGGTGGCGGGCGCGCTGCTCGGCGCGGGCTACGCGGTGGCGCTCGCGGGGCGGCGCGAGGAGACGCTCGTCGAGACGGCCGGCGGCCGCGAGCACGCGCTCGTCATACCCACCGACGTGACCGACGCCGAGGGGGTGGCCGCCCTGTTCGCGCGTGTGCGCGACGAGCTCGGCCGGGTGGACCTGCTCTTCAACAACGCCGGCCTGTTCGGCGCGCCCGCGCCGTTCGAGGACTTCCCGCTGGCCGAGTGGCAGGCCGTGGT
>DASXCV010000033.1:0-2120 GCA_036491015.1 Thermoleophilaceae bacterium
TCCGACTCGCGCAGGTCCGCGAGCACGAGGTGCACGTCGGTGCCGCCGGTGAGCACGTTGATCCCGCCGGCGAGCATCTCCTCCGCGAGCACCGACGCCGCCGCGCGCGTGCGCCGCTGGCGCTCCCTGAACGCCTCCGACTGCGCGATCCGCAGCGACACCGCCTTGCCCGCGATCACGTGCATCAGCGGCCCGCCCTGCTGGCCGGGGAACACCGCGGAGTTGATCTTCTTCGCGTACTCCTCCTTGCAGAGGATCATGCCGCCGCGCGCGCCGCCGATCGTCTTGTGGATCGTGGTGGTGACCACGTCCGCGTGGGGCACCGGGCTGGGATGCTCGCCCGCCGCGACGAGCCCCGCGAAGTGCGCCATGTCGACGAGCAGGTACGCGCCCACGGAGTCCGCGATCTCGCGGAAGGCCGCGAAGTCGAGCTGGCGCGGGTAGGCGGACCAGCCGGCGAGCAGCAGCTTGGGCCTGTGCTCCTCGGCGAGCCGCGCGACCTCGTCCATGTCGATCCGCGAGTCCGACTCGCGCACGCCGTACGGAACGATGTTGTAGAGCCGCCCCGACACGTTGAGCTTCATGCCGTGGGACAGGTGGCCGCCATGGTCGAGCTTCATGCCCATGATCGTGTCGCCCGGCTCGAGCAGCGCGTGGTACACGGACGTGTTGGTCTGGGCGCCGGCGTGCGGCTGCACGTTCGCGTGCTCGGCGCCGAAGATCTCCTTGGCACGGTCGATCGCGAGCTGCTCCGCCACGTCCACGTACTCGCAGCCGCCGTAGTAGCGCTTGCCGGGGTAGCCCTCGGCGTACTTGTTCGTGAGCACCGAGCCCTGGCAGTCGAGGACCGCCTGCGGGACGAAGTTCTCGGAGGCGATCATCTCGAGCGTGGACTCCTGCCGCTGGAGCTCGTTCTCGAGCACCTCGGCGATCTCCGGGTCCACCTCGGAGACGTGCTTGGTGAAGTAGTCAGGCCCCAGGTCCGTCACTGTCTCGGCTCCTCTTGTCGGCGGCGGCGCGGCAGGGTTTGACGGTATCAGCGCAACCGGCGCTCACGCCCGGATTGAGAGAATGCGATCTATGGGATTGCGTGACGTGGTCAATGGCTGGGGCTCGACGCCCGCGGAGCGCGCCACGCCGCTTGCGTGCGACGCGATCGCGCCCGACGCGACAAGCGTGCTCGTGCGCGCCGTGAACGTCGCCGCGCCGCCCGGCACCGTCTACCGCTGGCTCTGCCAGCTGCGCGAGGCTCCCTACAGCTACGACTGGATCGACAACTTCGGCCGCCGCAGCCCGCGCGAGCTCACGCCGGGCGCGGACGAGCTCGAGGTGGGCCAGCGGATGGTGGCGACCTTCCGGCTCGCGCACTTCGAGCCGGGCCGGAGCATCACCATCGAGAGCCGCGGCCTCCTGGGCCACGTGGTGGCGACCTACCTCGTCACCGAGCGGCCGGAGGGCGGCTCGCGGCTCGTGCTGCGCTTCGCCTGGCGGCCGCCGCGACTGCCGCTCGTGAGGCCGCTCCTCTCGGTCGGCGACCTCGTGATGGCACGCCGCCAGCTGCTCAACCTGAAGGCGCTAGCCGAGCGCAGCGCCCACGGCACCGGCGCCTAGCGCGCCCTCGCGCACGATCGCAAACGCGCCGGCGGGCTCGTACTCGCTCAGATCGATCACGGTCGACGCCGTGCCCGGCAGCTCGCCGCCGTCGATCTCGAGGTCCACCTGCGCGCGGATGCGCTCGTCCACGTCGGCTAGCCGGCGGGCGTCCGCGCCGCCGCTCGGATTCGCGCTCGACTGCATCACCGGCAGCCCCACGCCGGCGAGCAGCGGCACATCCGGCACGCGCAGCCCGAGCCGCTCGGGCACCGGCCCGCAGGCGAGCGGGAAGCGGCGCTCGGGGTTCGGGAGCAGCAGCGTGACCGGCCCCGGCAGGAGCCGCCCGAGTGCGCCGCGCGTGCGCGGGCCAAGCTCGCCGAGCGCCTCGAGCGCGCGCTCGAGCTGGAAGAACATCACCGCCGCGGGGCGGTCGGCCGGGCGTCCCTTGATCTCGTAGAGCCGCGCGACGGCAGCCTCCGACTCCGGGTCGCACGCCAGCCCGTAGACGGTGTCCGCGGGAAACAGCG
>DASXCV010000034.1:0-17052 GCA_036491015.1 Thermoleophilaceae bacterium
CGCCGCTCGTCCACCAGGCGCTCGAGCATCCGCTTGCCGGACACCGCCTCGATGCAGCGCGCCTGCGCCTCGCTCGCCGTCAGGTCGCCGATCGCGCGCAGCACGTCGTGCATGCCGTCGGCGTTTGCGGTGAGCGTGCGCTCGCTCACCCGCTGCAGGTCCGCCTCCACCTCGGCGAGCGCCTCGGGCGAGATCAGCTCGCGCAGCTCCTCCTGCCCGAGCAGCTCGGCCAAGAGGTCGCGGTCGAGCGACAGCGCGGCCGCGCGCCGTTCGGCGTTGGGCGTGTCGCCCTCGTACATGTAGGTCGCGACGTAGTCGAAGAGGAGCGACGAGGCGAACGGGGACGCGCGCGGGGTCTCGGCCTCCACCAGCGACAGCTCGCGCGTGTGGAGCCCGGTCAGCAGCTCCTTCAGCGCCGGCACGTCGAACACGTCGCGCAGGCACTCGCGGTAGGTCTCGAGGATGATCGGGAACTGGCTGTAGCGCTTGGCCACCTCGAGCAGCGACTGCGCCTTGAGCCGCTGCTGCCAGAGCGGCGTCCGCTTGCCCGGATAGGCGCGCGGGATCAGCAGCGCTCGCGCCGCGTTCTCGCGGAAGCGCGCGCCGAACAGGGCCGAGGAGCCGAGCTCCCGCACCACCAGGTCCTCCAGCTCGTCCGGCTCCACCAGCACGAGCTCCGCGCGCGGCGGGTCGTCCGCGTCGGGCAGGTGGACGATGATCCCGTCGTCCGACCAGATCGCGTCCGACTCGAGCCCGAACTCGTCGCGGATACGAGCGGACAGCGCCAGCGCCCACGCCGCGTGCACGCGGCCGCCGAACGGCGACAGCACGCACAGCCGCCAGTCGCCGATCTCGTCGCGGAAGCGCTCCACCACGATCGTCCGGTCGGACGGCACCACGCGCGTCATCTCCCGCTGCTCGCGCAGGAACGACACGAGGTTGGCGGCGGCGCGCTCGTCGAGGTCGTACTGCTCGGCCAGCTCCTCCGGCTCGCGGTCGACCGCCCAGCGCGAGAACGCGCCGATCGCGCGCCCCAGCTCCGCCGGCCGGCCCACGCCGTCGCCCTTCCAGAACGGCACGGCACCCGGCACGCCCGGCGCCGGCGTGACGATCACGCGGTCGCGCGTGATCTCCTCGATCCGCCACGACGACGCGCCGAGCAGGAACGTCTGCCCCGGCCGCGCCTCGTAGACCATCTCCTCGTCGAGCTCGCCCACGCGCCGCCCGTCTGGCAGGTGCACGCCGAACAGACCGCGGTCCGGGATCGTGCCCGCGTTCGTCACGGCCAGCTGGAGCGCGCCCTTGCGCGCTCGCACCGTGTCCTCCACGCGATCCCACACGATGCGCGGCCGCAGCTCGGTGAACTCCTCGGACGGGTAGCGCCCGTCCAGCATGTCGAGCACGTTGTCGAGCAGCTCCCGCGAGAGCTCGCCGTACGGGTAGGCGCGCCGCACCAGCTCGTGCAGCTCCGGCACCTTCCACTCCTCGCCGGTGGCGGTCATCGCGACGATCTGCTGGGCGAGCACGTCGAGCGGGTTGCGCGGCACCACCGTCTCCTCGATGTCCGCGTCGCGCATCCGGCGAGCGACGACGGCGCACTCGAGCAGGTCCGCCCGGAACTTGGGGAAGATGCGCCCCTTCGCCACCTCGTTCACGCCGTGGCCGGCGCGGCCGATGCGCTGGAGCCCGCTCGTCACGGACTTGGGCGACTCCACCTGCAGCACGAGGTCCACCGCGCCCATGTCGATGCCGAGCTCGAGCGACGACGTGGCCACGAGGCACGGCAGCTCGCCCGACTTGAGCAGCTCCTCGACGATGAGCCGCTCCTCGCGCGCGAGCGAGCCGTGGTGGGCGCGTGCGATCTCCTCCTCGGCCATGTCGTTCAGGCGGGCGGCCAGCCGCTCGGCGCCGCGGCGGTTGTTCACGAAGATGATCGTCGAGTGGTGCTCGCGCACCAGCTCGAGCAGCTCCGGGTAGATCGCCGGCCAGATCGAGCGGCGCGTGGCGGAGTCGCCCGCGCCCACCGGGTCGAGCTCGAGGGCGTCCGCGTCCGGCTCGCGCATGTCCTCCACCGGCACGTGGATCTTCAGGTCGAGCGCCTTGCGCAGCCCGGTGTCCACCACCGTGCATTCTCGGCCGCTGCCCACGAGGAAGCGACCGACCTCCTCGAGCGGGCGCTGCGTGGCCGACAGCCCGATCCGCTGCAGCGGCTGCCCGGCGGCGTGGTCGAGCCGCTCGAGCGAGAGCGCGAGGTGCGCGCCGCGCTTGGTCTGGGCCACGGCATGGATCTCGTCGACGATCACCCACTCGGCGCCCGCCACCATCTCCCGCGCGCGTGAGGTGAGGATCAGATAGAGCGACTCCGGCGTGGTGATCAGCACGTCGGGCGGCTTGCGCAGCATCGCCTGGCGCTCGCGCTGCGGCGTGTCGCCGGTCCGGATCGCCACCGAGATGTCGCCGCCGATGCCCTTCAGAGGCGCCCGCAGGTTGCGCTCGATGTCGTACCCGAGGGCCTTCAAAGGGGACACGTACACCAAACGGGTGCCCTCTTCGGCGCGCGGCTCCGCAACCAGGCGGTCGAGGCCCCAGAGGAATGCCGCGAGGGTCTTGCCGGAGCCCGTGGGCGCTGACAGGAGCACGTTCTCCCCGGCCGCAATGGCGGGCCAGGCCTGCCGCTGAGCCTCCGTCGGCCCCTCGAACGCGCGCGCAAACCACTCGCGTACCTGGGGGGTGAATGTTTCTAGCGAGTCCCTTTGCACGTAACCGACCAGCGTATCGGGTGGGGACTGCTCCTCCATCCGAGGGATGGGCAGGGTGCGGTTAGCCGTATGGGCGGCACCCGCACGCCCCGCGAGAATCAGCAAGACGATGGCGAGGACCGTTGTGATCGTTGACGACCACCCAAGCTTCAGATCGAGTGCACGGATGTTGCTCGAGTCGGACGGATTCGTGGTCGTAGGGGAAGCAGCCACGGGCGAGGAGGGCGTCGACGTGGCGCTCGAACTGCGCCCGGATCTCGTGCTGCTCGACGTGAACCTGCCGGACATCGACGGCTTCGAGGTGGCCACCCGCATCACCGCGGACCCCACGCCGCCCTCCGTGATCCTCACCTCGAGCCGGGACTCGACGGACTTTGGCCCTCTCGTTCAGAAGAGCGGCGCACTCGGCTTCGTGCCGAAGAGCGAGCTGTCAGGGGCGGCCCTGGAGGACCTCCTGACGTGACGGGGCTGCGCCCCGCCCTCCTTGCGCTTGCGGTGCTGGGCCTGATCGAGGCCGGAGCGGCGGCGGCAATACTCGCCACGAGCCCGGACCCTGCGCTGTCGATGTTCGAGCAGATGAGCGTGCCGGTGATCGGCGTACTGTGGATCGGCACCGGACTGCTCGCCTGGCTGCGCCGTCCCGACAACCGCACCGGCGCGCTGATGGCGATGGCCGGCTTCGCCTGGCTGCTCGACCCGCTCGCCGAGCTCTGGAGCGCGCCCGCCGCCGTCGTGATCGGCTACATCCTCGGCCCGCTCTACATGGTGGCCGTCGCGCATCTCGTGCTCGCCTACCCGTCCGGTCGCCTGCCGTCGCGCAGCCTGCGCGTGCTCGTGACCGTCCTCTACCTCACCGCCACGCTCGGCCAGCTCCCCGGCCTCCTGATGGCCCACATCGCGAGCACCTACAAGCATCACGACGCGGGCAGCAACCCGCTGCTCGTCCACACGATCAAGCTGTCCTCGGAGTGGCCTGGCGCGCTCGTGGAGATCGCGGGCGTGGTGCTCCTGGCGCTCACCGTGCGCGCGCTCCTCCGGCGCTGGCGCGTGGCCAGCCAGCCGCGGCGCCGGCTGCTCGCCCCGCTGCTCTGGCCGGCGATGGGCATGTTCGCCTTCCTCGCCGTCGCGCTCGTAGCGGCCGTCGCCTCGCTGCCGCACTGGGTCGGCACCGCGGCCTGGGTGGGCGAGACGATCTGCTTCGCCGCCATCCCGATCTCGTTCCTCGCCTTCCTGCTCCGCACGCAGGTGTCCGGCGTGGGCGCGGTCGGCGACCTGATGGCCGGGCTCCAGGGCGCACCCGCCGGCGCCTCGCTGCGCGACGGGATCGCCCAGGCGATGCGCGACCCCTCGATCGAGCTCGGCTACTGGCTGCCCGAGAAGGGCAGCTACGTGGACGCCGAGGGCCGCCCGTTCGAGTGGCCGAAGCCCGACGGGCGGCGCGCCGTGGCCGAGATCGAGCACGACGGCCGGCCGGTCGCCGTGATCGTGCACGACGCCACGCTGCTCGACCAGCCGGAGCTGATCCAGTCGGTGGGCGCGGCCGCCGCCCTGGCGCTCGAGAACGAGCGCCTCGACGCCGAGCTGCGCGCGCGCATCGAAGAGGTGCGCGCCTCACGCGTGCGGCTCATCTCCGCCGAGGAGGCGGCCCGCCGCCGCCTCGAGCGCAGCCTCCACGACGGCCCGCAGCAGCGGCTGGTGGCGCTCGCGCTCGGGATGCGCACCGCGCGCAGCCGCCTGCCCGACCATCCGGACACCGCGGCCGAGCTGCTCGAGGCCTGCGAGAAGGAGCTCACCACGACGATCGACGAGCTGCGCGAGCTCGCGCGCGGCATCCACCCCGCGGTGCTCAGCGACCGGGGCCTCGAGCCGGCGCTCGAATCGCTCTGCGGCCGCTTCCCGATTCCCGTCGAGATCGGCGAGTTCCCGCGGGAGCGGCTGCCCGCGGCGGTGGAGTCCGCCGCCTACCTCGTGATCTCCGAGGCGCTCGCGAACATCGCGCGCTATTCCGAGGCCTCGCACGCCACCGTGACGGTGGCGCGACGCAACGGACACGCGCTCGTGGAGGTGCGCGACGACGGCGTGGGCGGCGCCGATCCGTCGCGCGGAAACGGCCTCAGGGCGCTTGTGGATCGCGTCGGGGCACTCGACGGCAGCCTCGAGCTCGTGAGTGCGCCCGGCGAGGGAACTATCGTCTACGCGGAGATACCGTGCGTGTAGTAGTGGCCGATGACTCGGTCCTCCTCAGAGAGGGCATCGTGCGCATCCTGGGCGACAGCGGCTTCGACGTCGTCGGCCAGGCTGGTGACGCGGAAGATCTCGTGCGCAAAGTGGCCGCGCACAAGCCCGACGTGGCGATCGTGGACGTGCGCATGCCGCCCACGAACACGGACGACGGCCTGCGCGCCGCGCAGAAGATCCGCGCCGAGTATCCGACCTGCGGCGTGCTCGTGCTCTCCCAGTACATCGAGGAGGGCTACGCGCTCGAGCTGCTGTCCGAGAACGCCGAGGGCGTGGGCTACCTGCTCAAGGACCGTGTGGCCGACGTCGAGCGCTTCACCGAGAGCGTGCGCCGCGTGGGCGAGGGCGGCTCCGCGCTCGACCCCGAGGTGGTGGCGCAGCTGCTCGGCCGCCGCCGCCGCGAGGACCCGCTCGAGGAGCTCAGCCCGCGCGAGCGCGAGGTGCTCGAGCTGATGGCCGAGGGCCGCTCCAACCACGCGATCGCGGACGCGATGGTGGTCACCGAGCGCGCCGTCGAGAAGCACGTGACGAGCATCTTCGGAAAGCTCAAGCTGCCGCCCACCGCCGAGGATCACCGGCGCGTGCTGGCGGTGCTCCGCTTCCTCCGCGCCTAGCGCCAGTAAGGGCTAACTCAGGTGGGGGGTGTGGAAAACCCCACTGGAAGACGCCTGCTCTCCGCATAGGCCGGAACGGGCGCTGCGGCGACCATTCTGCGTGGTACTCCGCTCTGTTCGTGAAAGGACCCGCGTCTTGAATGCACCGCTGATCGTCTCCGCCGTGGACCTCCATAGGCGCTACGGGGAAGGCGACGCCGCCGTCGAGGCTCTCGACGGCGTAACCGTCGGCTTTCCGAAGGGCCGCTTCACCGCCATCATGGGCCCCTCCGGGTCCGGCAAGTCCACCCTGATGCACATCCTGGCCGGGCTCGATCGCCCGACCGCCGGCTCCGTCGTCGTGGACGACGTCGAGCTCGGCTCGCTCGACGACAAGAAGCTCACCCAGCTCCGCCGCGACAAGTTCGGCTTCATCTTCCAGTTCTTCAACCTGCTCCCGGTCCTCTCGGCCGAGGAGAACATCACGCTGCCGCTGAAGATCGCGGGCAAGAAGCCCGAGAAGGCGTGGCTCGACGAGCTGATCGAGGCCGTGGGCCTCAGCGACCGTCGCGACCACCGCCCGTCGCAGCTCTCCGGTGGTCAGCAGCAGCGCGTGGCCGTGGCCCGTGCGCTCCTCACCAAGCCCGCGGTCGTGTTCGCCGACGAGCCCACGGGCAACCTGGACTCGAAGGCCGGCGACGAGGTGCTGCAGATGCTGCGCCGCGCCGCTGACGAGTACGGCCAGACCGTGATCATGGTGACCCACGATCCGCACGCCGCCGCCGTGGCCGACCACATCGTGGTCCTGGTCGACGGCAAGGTCGTCCGCGAGACCCCCGCCGGCGAGGCCGACGAAGTGGTCGAGCTCATGAAGGCGGTCGCCTGATGCTCGCAGTCTCGCTCAAGGGAATGGCGGGGCGGAAGCTCCGCACCGTGCTCACGGCCCTCGCGGTCGTGCTCGGCGTGGCCTTGATCGCGGGCACCTACATCCTCACCGACACGATCGATCGGCAGTTCGATCAGATCTTCGCCCAGGTGAGGCAAGGGGTGGACGTGAGCGTCACGCCCAAGAAGGTCTTCAACTCCGACAACAACGCCAACCCGCCGGCGTTCGCGGCGTCATACGTGTCGCAGGTGCAGAGCGTGCCCGGCGTTCAGAAGGCCTCCGGTGGCATCTTCGACAACGGTGTGATCCTCGACAACAAGGGCAAGAAGATCGGCGGCTCGAACGGCGCTCCGAACTTCATCTCGAGCGACGCTCCGGCGCCGTTCAACCCGTTCCAGTACGTCACCGGTCACGGGCCGACGGCGCCGGGCGAGATCTCGATCGACAAGTACACGGCCGACAAGCAGCACTGGAAGATCGGCTCGATCGTGCGCGTGGGCGGCCAGGGTCCGGTCCAGCCGTTCAAGGTCGTCGGCATCGCCAAGTTCGGCAAGCTCAACGGACTCGCGGGCGCAGCCATCGCCGTGATGACGCTCGACGAGGCTCAGAAGCTCACGAACAAGGTCGGCAAGCTCGACGGCATCGACATCCAGGCCGTCAAGGGCGTCAAGCCCGCGGCGCTCGTTCCGCGCGTGCAGCGGGCGCTGCCCGCGAACGTGACGGTTCGCACCGGCGCCGAGCAGGCGGCGAAGGACTCCTCGGACACCAAGTCCGGGCTCAGCTTCCTGAAGACGATCCTGCTCGTGTTCGCGGGCGTCTCGCTGTTCGTGGGCGCGTTCATGATCTTCAACAGCTTCTCGATCACGATCGCTCAGCGGACTCGCGAGCTCTCGATGCTGCGCACCGTCGGCGCCTCGCGCCGCCAGGTGCTCGGCTCCGTGCTCGGCGAGGCCCTCGTCATGGGCTTCGTCGCATCGGTCATCGGCCTCGGGATCGGCATCGGACTGGCCAAGGGCCTCAAGGCCCTGTTCAAGGCCATCGGCGCCGACCTCCCCGGGGGTTCCACAGTGCTCGAGACGCGCACGATCATCGTGTCGCTCATCGTCGGCACGCTCGTCACGCTGGTCGCCAGCCTCTCACCGGCGGTCCGTGCGACGCGCATCGAGCCGATCGAGGGCGTGCGCGAAGGCGCCGTGCTGCCGAAGTCCCGTTTCTCGCGCATCAAGACGCCGTTCGGCGCGGTCACGCTCGCGATCGGCGTCGGGCTCATGTGCCTCGGGCTGCTCACCGGCAGCTCGGGCAGCGCCGTCTGGCTGCCGCTGCTGTTCGGCACGGTGTTCGTGTTCATCGGCACGGCGATGTTCTCCAGCCGTCTGGTGAAGCCGATCGCCTCGGTCGTGGGTGCGCCGATGGAGCGCATCGGCGGCGTGTCCGGCCAGCTCGCGCGTGAGAACGCCACTCGCAACACCGGCCGTACAGCCTCCACCGCCGCGGCGCTGATGATCGGCCTCGCCCTCGTCACGGGCGTGACGATCTTCGCCGCCGGCATCAAGAAGTCGGTCGACAGCGCTATCGACAACAGCGTGAAGGCCGGCCTCGTGGTTGAGAACAAGGACGGCTGGACGTCCATCCCGGCATCCGCCGGCAAGGCGATCTCGGCGCAGGTGCCCGGCGTGGGCGCTTCGTCGGCGATCCGTCTCTCGCAGGCCAAGGTGGCCGGCGTGAGCGGCACGCCCGACGTGAGCGGCGTCGACCCGGCCACGCTGTCGTCCGTCTACCAGGTCGACTGGAAGAAGGGCTCGAACGCCACGCTCCAGCGCCTGAACGGCAACAACGTGATCGTCAGCGAGTCCTGGGCGAAGTCCAAGGACAAGAAGGTCGGACAGCAGGTGAACGTGACCACGCAGTCCGGCAATCACGCCACCTACACGATCATCGGGACGTTCAAGAACAACGTCCACTTCCTGGGTGACCTGGCGGTCTCGAACGCCACGCTCGCCCGGGACTTCAAGATCAACGAGGACCAGTTCGTCATGTTCGGGCTGAAGCCGGGCGCGAACGCGGACCAGGTGAAGACCCAGGCCTCCGCGCTGCTCGCCAAGGACTTCCCGAATGCCGAGGCGGACACGAAGAGCGGCTTCAAGAAGACGCAGACGCAGTGGATCGGCCAGATCACGGCCTTCTTCTACGTGCTGCTCTCGCTCGCGGTCATCGTGTCCCTGTTCGGGATCGTGAACACGCTGGTCCTGGCCATCTACGAGCGCACCCGTGAGCTCGGCCTGCTGCGTGCCGTCGGCATGTCCAAGCGGCAGGTCCGGCGCATCGTGCGCTACGAGTCGGTGATCACCGCGTTGATCGGCGCCGTGCTCGGCACAGTGCTCGGCGTGTTCTTCGCCGTGATCATCTCCCGGCCTCTGGCCGGCGAGGGCTTCCAGCTCTCGTTCCCGGTCGGGACACTGGTGATCCTGCTCATCCTCGCCGGCCTTGCCGGTGTGCTGGCAGCGATCACCCCGGCGCGACGTGCCTCGAAGTTGAACGTCCTCGAGGCCCTCGCGTACGAGTAGCGGGTCCCTCCTCCGGCCCGGCCGCTTCCTCGCCCCGGAAAGCGGCCGGGCCCCCGCTATTTCGCAATCTCCCTCGCTCTGATGAAGACGGCATCGAGCATCGGCTCGGTGAGCTTTCCTGTGAAGGTGTTCTGCTGGCTCGGGTGGTAGCTGCCGAGGAGGGTCGGGCCGTCCTCTGTCGCGTGCTCGGCGAGGTGGCCGAACTTGGGCCTCGGGCGGATCGGGCCGACGAGGCGTACGGCGGCGTCCCATGCGAATGAGCCGAGGCAGACGATCGCCCTGATCCCGGCGAGCAGCTCGAGCTCCTTCCCGGCGTAGGGGAGGCAGTTGTCGCGCTCGGCCGGCAGCGGCTTGTTGGCGGGCGGCGCGCAGCGCACCGCGGCGGCCACGAAGGCGCCGCTCAGCTCGAGGCCGTCGTCGGCGCTGACGGAGGTCGGCTGGTTGGCAAAACCGGTCCGGTAGAGGGAGCCGAACAGCCAGTCCCCGGAGCGGTCGCCGGTGAACACGCGGCCGGTCCGGTTGCCCCCGTGAGCGGCCGGCGCGAGCCCCAGGACGTAGACCGTCGCGGCGGGGTCCCCAAAACCGGTGACGGGGCGTCCCCAATAGTCCCAATCCCTGAATGCAGAGCGCTTTTCGCGGGCCACCTGTTCCCTCCACTCCACCAGCCGCGGGCACTTCCGGCAGCGCGTGATGCTCAATTCCAGATCTTGCAGGTCGATGACCCTCAAGATACGGGCGCGGCGAACGATCACCGGGGCATGTCGGACATATCCGTCGCTCGGCAGCCCATCTTCGACAAGGACCTGAACGTCTTTGCCTACGAGCTGCTGTTTCAGGGCACGGACGGCCGCGCCGACTCGGCGGATCTCGTCGGCGCCTTCGGCAGCATGGGGCTCCAGGACCTGGTCGGGAACCGCCCGGCGTGCGTGCGGGTGTCCGAGCGGTTCATCTACGACGCCCCGTCGCTGCAGCTTCCCGCCGAGCGCCTGATCGTCGAGATCGTCGACGGCCCCGCCGAAGCGATCGCCGCCCTCAAGCAGCGCGGCTACACGATCGCGCTGCAGGACTTCGAATACCGCACCGAGCTCGACCACCTCGTCGACCTCGCCCACATCATCAAGCTCGACGTCCACAAGCTCGGGCAGCAGGGGCTGTGGCAGCAGATGGGCCTGATCCAGAACCGCGGCAAGCGCGTCGTGGCCACGAAGGTCGAGAGCCACGAGGAGCTCGAGTTCTGCAAGAACCTCGGCTTCGACTACTACGAGGGCCACTTCCTCTGCCAGCCGAAGCTCGTGACCAGGCAGACCGTCCCGACCAACCGCCTCGCCAAGCTCAGCCTGCTCGCCGAGCTCAACAACCCCGAGGCGGACTTCGACGGTCTCGAGCGGATCATCGCCCGCGACGTCGGCCTCAGCTACCGCTTCCTGCGCTACATCAACTCGGCGTTCTTCTCGCTGCCCCACAAGGTGGGCTCGATCCGCCAGGCGCTCGTGCTGCTCGGCATCTCGGCGGTGAAGAAGTGGGCCACGCTGCTCGCGATGGCGGACATCGACGACAAGCCCAACGAGCTCGTGGTGACCGCTCTCGTGCGGGCGAAGATGTGCGAGCTGGCCGTCGCGTCGCGCCCCGCCCGCGAGCGCGAGGAGTACTTCACCACCGGCATGTTCTCGGTGGTCGACGCCCTGCTCGACTCGCCGATGGACGTGGTGCTCTCCTCGCTGCCGCTATCCGACGAGATCAAGGACGCGCTCCAGTACCACCTCGGGCCGAAGGGCGTCGTGCTGAAAGCCGTGCTCAGCTACGAGCTCGCGCGCTTCGACGACCTGAAGGCGCTGGCGCCTCCGGGCGTGTCCGCCCAGGAGATCTACACGTGGGCGATCGCCTGGGCGCGCGACGCCGGCCTCGAGCTCGACGCCTCGGGCAGCGCGGGCGCGCCCGACGCCCCGCCCGCCCCGGGTCCGAGCGCGCCGGTCGTGCCGCTCAGGCCTTGAGCTTGCGGCCGCTCGAGAACAGGTACTGCGACCACGCGTAGACCGGGATGGCCAGCGCGGCCGTCACGCCCAGGCACAGCCACTGGTTGGCGTCGCTCACGCCGAGGAAGCCGTAGCGCATCGCGTTCACCAGGTAGAAGACCGGGTTGACGTGCGACAGCTGGTGCCACGGCGAGCTGAGCCGGCTGACCGAGTAGAAGACGCCGCCCATGAACGCCAGCGGCAGGATCACGATGTTGTTGACGAACGTGTGGTGGTCGAACGTCTCGGCGTAGATGCCCACGACCACGCCCAGCGCGCCGAACAGCACGATCCCGAGCAGGACCGCGGCGATCATGAACAGCGGGTGGTGCACCGGCACGCCCGTGATCGGGATCGCCGCCGCGAGCAGCAGCACGCCGATCGCCAGCGAGCGCGCCCAGCCGCCCATGTTCACACCGAGGTTCATCTGCCAGGGGCGCATGGGAGCGGACAGCACGTCGTTGATGTAGCGGTCGGAGCGCGCCTGGAAGACCGAGGCCGAGTTGTTGCTGTACGCGGCCTGCATCATCGCCATGGCCACGAGGCCGGGCACGATGAACTCGCGGTAGTGGAAGCCCTCGACCATCCGGATGCGGCCGCCGAGCGAGAGCCCGAACACCACGATGAAGAGCAGCGACGAGATCACCGGCGCGAACACCGTCTGGGTCCACACCTTGTAGACGCGCAGGATCTCGCGCTTGCAGAGCCATGCCATGCCGGTCATGCGGCCATCGCCTTCACATAGACGTCGGCGAGGCTCGTGGCCTCGTACCGCTCGCGCAGGCCGTCGGCCGAGTCGCGCGCGATCAGCCGCCCGCCCTTGATCAGCGCGATCTCCTCGCACAGCTCCTCGGCCTCCTCGAGGTAGTGCGTGGTGAGCAGGATCGTCGTGCCCTCGCTGTGGAGCTGGCGGATGTAGCGCCACAGCTCGGTGCGCAGCTCGAAGTCCACGCCCGCGGTGGGCTCGTCGAGGATCACGAGCCGCGGCCGGTGCATCAGCGCCCGCGCGAGCAGCAGGCGGCGCCGCATGCCGCCGCTCAGCTTTGGCGCGCGCGTGTGCGCCTTGGCCCGCAGGTCGAACGCGTCGATCATCTCGGTGGCCCGCGCCTCCGCCTGCGCGCGCGACATCCCGAAGTAGCCGCCGTGGTACACGAGCGTCTCCTCGACGGTGAGGAAGCGGTCGAGGTTGATGTCCTGCTCGGCGAGGCCGACCCAGGCGCGGGCGGGCAGCGAATCCGCCGGCTCGCCGAACACGCGCACGTCGCCCGAGGTGACCCGGATCAGGTTGCACACGGCGCTGATCAGCGTGGTCTTGCCCGCGCCGTTCGGCCCGAGCAGGCCGAAGAAGGCGCCGTCCGGGACCGTGAGGTCGAAGTCCTGGAGCGCGACCGTGCCGTCGTCGTAATGCTTGGTCAGCGCCTCCGTCTGGAGAGCGGGCGTCACCTACTTAACGTAGCGACCGCCCGTAGTGGCGCTCGTAGTACTCCCTGTACTCGCCGCTGCGGATGGGCGCCCACCACCACTCGTTGTCGCGGTACCAGTCGACCGTCTTCGGCAGTCCGTCCTCGAAGCGCGTGAGCGGCTCCCAGCCGAGCGAGCGCACCTTGTCCGAGGACAGCGAGTAGCGGCGATCGTGGCCCGGGCGGTCGGTCACATGCTCGATCAGCGACCCGTCGCGGCCCGTCAGCTCGAGGATGCGCGTGACCACGTGCAGGTTCTCCTCCTCGTCCGGGCCGCCGACGTTGTAGGCCTCGCCAGGGGTGCCGTTCTGGAGCACGGCGTCGATGGCGCGCGCGAAGTCCTCCACGAACAGCCAGTTGCGCACCTGGCGGCCGTCTCCGTAGACCGGCAGGCTGTCGCCGGCGAGCGCGTTCAGCACGCACAGCGGGATCAGCTTCTCCGGGTACTGGCGCGGCCCGTAGTTGTTCGAGCCGCGGCAGATGAGGCCCTCGATGCCGTAGGTGTGGACGTGCGCGGACACGAGCAGGTCGCCGGCCGCCTTGGTGGCGCTGTAGGGCGAGCTCGGGTTGAGCGGCGATGTCTCCGTGAACGAGCCCTCCGCGATCGAGCCGTACACCTCGTCGGTGGACACTTGCACGTAGCGGTTCACGCCGAGCTCCCGCGCGGCGTCGAGCAGCACGGAGGTGCCGATCACGTGCGTGCGCGCGAACGCGTCCTGGTCGGCGATCGAGCGGTCCACGTGCGACTCGGCCGCGAAGTTCACCACCGCCTCGCAGCCGCCCATCGCCTCGCGCACCGATTGCGGATCCTCGATCGCGCCCTCGACGAAGCTGATCCGCTCCTCGACGTCGGCCAGGTTCTCGCGCCTGCCCGCGTAGGTGAGCTTGTCTAGCACCACGAGCTCGTCCCCCGGGCGCGCCTCGAGTGCCACGCGCACGAAGGTCGAGCCGATGAAGCCGGCGCCGCCGGTGACCAGCAGCCTCACGCGGTCACCGAACGCTCGGCGAGGTAGCTCGCCAGCCCTTCCTTCCAGTGCGGGAGATACAGCGCCTCGTCGCGCTCGGTGCCGAGCACGGAGTAGGCCGGGCGCGGGGCCGGGCGCCCGAACTCGTCCGCGGTGCAGGACATCACGCGGCACTCCACGGACGCCTGGCTGAAGATCTCCTGGGCGAACTCGTACCAGGAGCACTCGCCCTGGCTCGCGAGGTGATGGATGCCATAGGCCTCCGTGTCGAGTAGGCGCACGAGCGCATCCGCGAGGTGCGCGGTGTACGTCGGGCAGCCCACCTGGTCGCGCACGACGAGCACCTCCCCGTGATCGCGCGCGAGCGACAGCATCGTCTCGACGAAGTTCCGCCCCGACGTGCCGAACAGCCACGCCGACCGCACCACGTAGTGCCGCGGATTCGCCGCCGCCGTCTCGTGCTCGCCCGCCAGCTTGGATTGCGCGTACACCGACTGCGGACGCGGCTCGTCCGACTCCACATACGGCTCGGCCTTGGAGCCGTCGAACACGTAGTCCGTGGACGGATAGAGCACGCGCGCCCCGATCTCGGCCGCCGCGGTGGCCACGTTTGCGGCAGCCTCGGCGTTAACGTCCATCGCGCCGTCGAGATCGTCCTCGGCGCCGTCCACGTCGGTGTAGGCCCCGCAGTTCACCACGGCCTGCGGCCGCTCCTCGAGCAGCACGCGCTGCACCGCCAGCCGATCGGAGATGTCGAGCTCGGAGTGCGGGAGACCCACCACCTCGTGGTTCACGAACTCCGCGGCACGTATGACATCGCTGCCAAGCATCCCTGCGGCACCGGTGACGAGGATCTTCACGCACTTAGGGATATCAGGCCCGCGAGAGCGGAGGAACCGACCCCGGGTTGCGTGCAGGCGCCGCTCGGCGGCCCGCACGATCGTGCGCAATGCGCACCCCAGCCGGCGCCCGCGCAGCCGGCGCTCCAGCTGGCCCTCTCTGCGCGCGCTTGCCAAGTCGTCAACAAGGTTGATCCCCGGTCAAAAAAGTTGTTCGAGGGTCAACTTCGTTGTCAACAGGCTTGTTGGGTCTTCAAATTGATTGCTCAGGGCTAAATGTTTGTGACGAATTGGCAAGCGTCCGCCCAGGGGTGTGTGGGCCGGGTTAGGTTGGGCTCGTGGGCAAGCGCATCCACCGATTCGACGCGCTGAGGAGCGGCTACCCGGCCAGGCAGGGGAGGCTCGACGCCTACCACTGCGAGTGGGGCGTGATCGTCGGCGACCGGATCCGCCGGCTCAGGCGCGAGCGGGAGATGACGATCGCGGACCTGTGCGGGGAGGTGGCCAAGCCGGACGGCGGCCACTACACGGGCGGCTTCTTTTCACGGCTCGAGCGCGGGTGGGCCAGCGGCCCGCTCGTCACGTATGTGGGGGTGGCCGCGGCGTTCGACGTCGAGCCGGGCAGGCTGCTCGGTCCCGACGACGCGCAGTGTGAGGTGAGCGAGGCCGAGATGACCCTGATCAGGGTGCTGCGGCAGATGGGGATCCCGCCGCACGAGGCGCTCGCGCAGCTCGTCCGCTAGAGGATCTCGATCTCGGCGTTGTCGCCGACGACGAAGCGGTAGGCGCGGGGCAGCGCCGGGCGGCGGCTGATCGCCACGTTCTTGCCGATCAGGCTGGCCTCGATGCGGCCCTCGAGGTTCTCAAGGGAGGAGCCCTCGAGCACGATCGAGTACTCCACCTCGGCGCGCTCGATCCGCACGCCCGGGCCGACCGCTGTGTAGGGCCCGATGTACGCGTCGCGGAGCACGGCGCCGGCGCCGATGATCGCCGGGCCGCGCACGGTGGCGCGCTCCAGCCGTGCGCCGGCCTCGATCACCACGCGGCCGTCCACGCGGGAATCGATGAGCTCGCCCTCGATGCGCTCCTCGAGGTCGTCGAGGATCAGGTGGTTGGCCTCGAGCATGTCGCGCACCTGGCCGGTGTCCTTCCACCAGCCGTGCACGATGTGCGGGTCCACGCGCTGCCCACCGTCCACGAGGTGCTGGATCGCGTCGGTGATCTCGAGCTCGCCGCGGCCGCTCGGCTCGATCGCGCGAGCGGACTCGAAGATCGAGGGCGTGAACATGTAGACGCCGACGAGCGCGAGGTCGGATGTCGGCTCCTGCGGCTTCTCGACCAGCCGCGCGACGCGCTTCGAGTCGTCGAGCTCGGCCACGCCGTAATTCTCCGGGTCGTTGACGGGCGTGAGCAGGATCAGCGCGTCCGGCTGCTCGCTGCGGAAGGTGTTCACCAGCTCGGTCACGCCGTCGCGCAGCAGGTTGTCGCCGAGGTACATGACGAAGGCCGAGTCGCCGAGGAACTCCTCGCCCGTGAGCACGGCGTGGGCGAGGCCGAGCGGCGCCTCCTGCTCGATGTAGGTGATGGAGACGCCGAAGCGCGAGCCGTCGCCCGCCACCTTGCGGATCTCCCCGCCGGTCTCGGGCGAGATGATGATCCCGATCTCGTCGATGCCCGCCGCCGCGAGCGACTCGATCCCGTAGAAGAGCACGGGCTTGTTGGCCACGGGCACGAGCTGCTTGGCGCTCGTGTAGGTGATGGGGCGCAGGCGCGTGCCGGTGCCGCCCGAGAGGATCAGGCCCTTGAGCGACTCCATCAGTAGCTCCCGCCCAGCTTGCGGTGATTCCAGGAGACGATGCGCGTGGGCCGGAACGTGAGCCCCACCCGTTTCTGCGCTTGGGCGCGGACCATCGCCTCGACGTCGGCGTTCAGCTCCGCGTACCGATCGAACAGCGCGAGCCCGTACTTCTCGACCTCGGCGGGATCGTGCTCGAGGTCGACGTCGCACTCGAGCATCGCGCCACGCAGCTCGTGGTAGAGCACGCCGTCCTCGATCTGGAGCGTGGCGCGCGGATCGCGCTCGAGGTTCTTCGCCTTCTGCGACTTCCCGTAGGTCCAGCTGCGCAGCACGAGGCCGTCCGGCGAGTACCAGAGCGGCACGAGGTGGGGGCGGCCGCGCGGGCCGACGGTCGCCACGCTCACGATCATCTGCTCGGCGACGAAGGCGAGCAGCTCGTCGTCGCTCATCGTTATCTGGTCCCTGCGGGAGGGCATCGAGAACGAAAACTATGCGGGATCGAGCCGGAGCGTCTGCGCAGCGGGCTGGCCGAACTCGTAGCTCGTGCCGGCGTGCCAGTCCTCGAGCAGGTCGTCGTAGTGCTCGCTCGAGGGCTGCCCGGACTGCCCGGTCATGTGCTGCCAGCGGCTCCGCTCGGGGCTGCCGAGGTCGGCCAGCAGGCGGTACGACGGCGCCCAGCGCCCGGTGTAATCGCCGGCGTGCGGCACGAAGCCGACCTGGCAGACGGTCTCCTGGCCGCCGCCCGCGGCCACGCGCCGCGACAGCAGGCGGTCGAACACCTTCGAGATGCGCGCCTTGCCCTCGCTCAGCGGGTGGGGGAAGTGAAGGCCGTGCACCACGCCCCAGGTCCAGCCGGCCGGGTCCGCGCCGTAGCGCTCTTCGAGCTCGTCGAGCGCCGAGGCGAGCGACTCGAGCGCGAGCTCGTCCCATGAGTGACC
>DASXCV010000035.1:0-5103 GCA_036491015.1 Thermoleophilaceae bacterium
CTCGTGACGAGCGTGATCTTGTCGCCCGCCTCGGGCAGGCCGTTCGTGCCGGTGCCGTTCGCGGTGGCCGAGCTCGTCGCGGTCGGAGCCGTGTTGTCGACGGTCGCGTTGAAGGAGGTCGCGCCGGAGGAGTTCCCGGCAAGGTCGGTGGCGGTCACCGTGTAGGCCGGCGTTCCGGCGGCGAGCGGGTTGTTGGCCGTGAGCTGCGCGCTCTTGTAGCCGTAGGTGGTGGCGCCCACGGTGCAGCTCGACGCGCAGGAGCTGAGCGCGACGGTCGTCTGCCCGGTGGTGATGTTGTTCACGTTGGCGCTCACTGCGCCCACGCCGCCGCCCGTGTCGGTGGCGTTCGCATAGACGAAGTAGGTGCCGCCCTGCTTCACGCCGGCGCCGGCGCTGCCGTGGGCGATCACGGAGGCGGTGACCGTGGGCGTCGTGTTGTCGACCGTCACGTTGAAGCTGCTCGCGCCCGACGCGTTGCCGCCAACGTCGGTGGAGGCGACGGTGAAGCTCTGCGTGCCCGTGAGCGGGTTCTTGGCCGTGAGCTGCGCGCTCTTGTAGCCGTAGGCGGTGCCGCCCACCGTGCAGTTCGACGCGCATGCGGTGAGCGCCACGGCGTTCGAGCCGGTGGTCAGGTTCACCACGTTGGCCGTGACGGTCGCCACGCCGCCCGGGGGATTGCCGTTGTCGGTGACGTTCGCGTAGACGTTGTATGTGCCGCCCTGGCGCACGCCCGGGCCGGCGCTCGTGCCGGCGATCACGCCGGCGTTCACGGTCGGCGCCGTCCAGTCGGGCGCCGCGGTGAGCGTCTCCGCGCCCGTGCTCGTGGTCGAGCTGAACGCGGCGAAGCTGCCGCTGCCCCCGGCCGCGACGGCCGCGAGCACGAGCAGCGCCAGGACGAGGACGAGGCTCCTACGCCGCCGCCGCATGGCTCTCCTCCGGACCCGGCGCCGACCAGATGCGGCGCAGCTCGAGCAGGCACAGCAGGAGCGCGGGCACCGCCACGAGGCCGATCAGCCCGTAGCGGGAGTGCGCGTACACGAGCGGGTAGCCGACGTGCGGCACGCGCAGGATCACCCGCCCGATGTGGCCGGAGGCGGGCACGGTCCAGCGCTCGACGGTGTTGTTCGCGTCGCCCTTCGTCACCACGCTCACCTGCGAGCCCTGCACGTGTATCGAGCGCACGCGGTGGGTGATGAGGCGCTTCTTGCCGCTCGGGTCGCTGAACGTCACCACGTCGCCGGGGCGCGCAGCGAGCGGGTGGATCTTGCGATCGATCACCACGTCGCCCGTGTGGATCGCGGGCTCCATGCTGCCCGACATCACGGTGAAGCTGTGCATGCCGATCGCGTCGGGCAGCGCAATTGCGGCGAGCAGCGTCACGCAGAAGGCGAGCGCGGTCCAGTAGGCGGCGCGCGCTCCCAGGCTCCCGATACGGAGGGCGGCGCTCATGTGTTCTGCGCCTCCCAGTCCAAGGTGGCGGACGTGGACAGGCCCTGCGCCGCGGACGAGACGCCGCTCGGCAGCGTGAACGTGAACTCGTACGAGTGGGCCGAGTTGGTGGTCCACGCCTGCGGCGATCCGGGCACGTCCACCAGGCCGTTCGAGTAGTTCGAGTGCGCGGAGTCGAACGCCGCGGCCGTGCCCGAGTAGACGACGCCCGCGCCCGCCCCTATGTAGTTGGTCGCATCCGGCGTGAAGCTCGTGCACGCCGGGAATGCCGGGGCGCTTTCGCCGCCGCGCGTGATCGTGAGGTTCAGGAACGGGGCGAGCGACCCGCTGAAGCTGCCGTACATGTGCACGTTCGACTGGAGCGAGCCCGTGTAGGTCACGCGGATGCAACCACTCAGCGAGGTTCCCGGCACCATGCCCGGCACCGAGAAGGTCGCCCCGCCGTCGTTGTCGGCGATGTTCACCGTGCCGGCGCTGACCATGTTCGACGGGTTCGCCGTGGTGGCCGAGAAGCTCGACCAGGTGGCGGCGGCGATCGCGACCGCGGTGATCGCCAGCGCGATCGTCGTCATCAGGAGGCGGCGTGCGAGGGTCATCGCGTCCGCCCCGAGTCGATCTGAAGAGTGATGTCGAGCAGCCGGCCCTGGTAGCCGGAGCGCAGGTTGGCGGGCAGCGACGTGCTGACTGCGAGCGTGCTGCTCGCGCCGCCCGCGAGGCGCAGCGGTTGGGTGCCGGTCTGGCGCAGGCCGCCGAGCGTGCCGTCGTAGAGGTCGCGGGAGCCGGAGCGCACGTCCACCCGCAGCAGCGAGTCGAGGTCGTGCGTGGAGGGCAGCGCCCTGAGGCGCACCGCCATCGGCAGGCCGGTCTGGTTGCGCAGCGTGACCTTGCCGCTCGCGGCCTTGCCGGGCAGAAGCGACGGCGCGTTCACGAAGGGGTGAAGCGGTTGCACGCCGATGGCGCCGGTCTGAAGCGCCTCGACGTTCACGGCGGCGCCGAGCGTCTGCGCTCCACCCGGCACGCGCCAGGCGGCGAGGGCGGCGGCCGCGAGCAACACACCCAGCGCGAGGCCGAGCGGGCGCACGAGGCGATCGATTGCGGGGCTCGCAGTCATGGGCCAGGCAACTGGCGTGCGGCGGCCGTCCCCAGGGGGAGTGGTGACGGCCGCCGCCCGTTCAGCTGAGCGAGGTTCCCGCTACTGGTTGTGGGCTTCCCAGACGAACGAGTGCGTTCCGGTGCTCATCGAGCTCGTCACGCCGTTCGCGCTGTTGTTGTCCTGCAGGGTCGCCGTGATCTGGTAGACCACCGCGTCGTTCGTGGCCCACTTCGTCGCTGCCAGGCTCGGCAGGACGGTCAGGCCGTTGGCATACGAGTTGTGCGCCGTCGACCAGGCCGCGAGGGTGCCGCTGTACGACGCGCTCCCGACGGGGGTGAAGCCCGAGCAGTTCATGTTCGGCGTGGCCTGGGTGCCCGGCTGGATCGTCAGGTTGACGTAGGGGCCGAGCGAGCCGATCGTCTCCGGCGTGTACAGATGCACGTCGGAATCGAGCGAGCCGGTGTACACGACGCGGACACACGAGGTCTGGGTCGAGTTGGGCTTGCCGCCGCTGACGTTGTACGCAGCGACGCCGCCGTCGTTGTCCGAGATATTCACGGTTCCGGCGCTGAAGTCGTTACCGGGGTTGCTGGTCTGGCTCGAGAACGCCGAGAAGACGCCGAAGGCGGCTATTGCCGCGGTCACGCCGACGACCAGCAGGGACAGCAGAAGCTTCTGCTTCCTGGGCACGAGGGACTCCTTCCTTGGGTGCGAGTCCGCACTCAGCGAAGAAGGAGCGGGGTCGAGCTCCTACCGCAAGTGAGGTACGGAACGGATCCCGAGCGGTTTCGGCAAATGGGGCAAGTGTCTTTAGCTATTGGGGGAAGTTGCAGGCTGTTCCAACAGGGGCCCCATCTATCTTTCAAGGCGTTCTGGCCGAGATCTCCTACACAGTGCGGCGCTCGGATCGCGCGCGTCACGCTCGCATCGTCGTCGACGCCTCCGGGGTGGAGGTGGTGGTGCCACGGCGCATGGCGCTGCGGCACGTGGAGCCGTTCGTGCAGGAGAAGTCGCGCTGGATCGAGCGCACCCTGCGCCGCTTCCGCGAGGCCGAGGACGCGCTGCCCGCACCGGAGCTCGAGCACGGCGGCAGCGTTCCCTATCTCGGGCACGAGCTGTTCCTGCGCGTATCGGTTGAGCCCGGTCGCGTGCGCGACCACGTGGCCCGCCGCGGCGACGTGCTGCACGTGAAGGTGGGGGCGCGCGGGCCGGAGCGGGTGCGCGCCGCGCTCGAGCGCTGGTATCGCAAGCGCGCCCGTGTGGAGGTGGCCGCCAGGCTCGACCCCGCCACCCGCCGCGCGGGCACGGCCTACACGGGCCTGACGATCCGCTCGCAGCGCACGCGCTGGGCGAGCTGCTCGTCGAACGGCGGGATGAGCTTCAACTGGCGCCTGCTGCTCGCGCCGGAGCCGATCCTCGACTACGTGGTCGAGCACGAGGTGGCGCACCTCGAGGTGCTCGACCACTCGCCGCGCTTCTGGCGTCTGCTCGGCTCGCGCTGCCCCGAGTACCGCGAGTACGAGCGCTGGCTCAAGGCCCACGGCGCCGCGCTGCGCCTGTAGCGCGGCCCGGCGGGGAAGAACTCCCTAGATGCAGCGCCTGCGCGACAACTTCGGCCGCTTCGTGCGCGTCTACTTCGCGTTCTTCCTCGCAATCTCGGCGCTCGTGTTCATCACGTTCGCGATCGGCGTCGCGCCGAGCGGCGGCTTTGGTGCGGTGGCCGAGGGGATCGGCTTCCTCGCGCTGGCGATCGCACTGGCCTACGGCGCGTTTCGGATCGTCAGGCCGCTCCGGCGCCCGAAGCAATGAGCGACCTCTACGCGGTGATCCGCGAGCACGGCCCGGCCTGGGACGACTCGCGCGCCCTCGAGGATCAGGACGGCTGGCCCGAGCACGCGCGCTTCATGAACGGGCTCGCGGAGGAGGGCTTCGTCGAGCTTGGCGGGCCGCTTGGCGAGGGCGGCGGCCGCGTTCTGCTTGCCGTGCGCGCCGACAGCCCCGACGTCATCCGCGCCCGCTTCGACGCCGACCCTTGGGTGCCGAGCGGCCACCTGGTGATCACGAGCATCGAGGCCTGGGAGATCAGGCTCGACTCGCGCGAGACCTATTCCCAGCGGAAATAGCGCACGCTGAGGAACAGCCCGGCGATCGCCCACGCGCTCACGACGGCGAGCGCGGTGAGGTTGTCTTCCAGCCCCTTGCCGGTGACGATCGCGCCCGACAGGCCGTCGATCACGTGCTTGAGCGGCAGCGACACCGCGATCACCTTGAACACGATCGGCAGCGACTTAGTGGAGTAGAAGACGCCCGACACGAAGATCACCGGCAGGAACACGGCGTTCACGTAGGCGGCCGCGGCGTCGAAGTTGGGGATCGCGGCGGCGAACGCGATGCCGAGCGAGCCGAACGCCACCACGCCGAGCACCACGAACACGACCAGCTCGAGGTAGTCCTGCGGCCAGGACACGCTGTAGAACACGTGGCCGATCACGATCACGAGCGCCACCTGCACGATCGCGTTGGCCACCGAGCTCGCGATCACGCCGCCGAAGTAGGCGAGC
>DASXCV010000036.1:0-5589 GCA_036491015.1 Thermoleophilaceae bacterium
GAGTACAACGGCAACGCGATCGGGCGGATGACCACGGACGGGACCGTGACGAACACGTTCCCGGTGCCGACCGCGGGGGCGAACCCCACGGGGCTCACCACCGGCCCGGACGGCGCGATCTGGTTCACCGAGCTCTCGACGGCCAAGATCGGCCGCCTGCCGGTTCCCGGCCCCCAGTCGGGCGGCGGGCCTGGCGGCGGTGAGGGCGTGGCGCCGACGTTCCTGCGCGGCGCCCGCTTCAGCGTGAAGCGCTTCCGGGTGGGCTCGGCGAACACTCCGATCAGCGCCCGGCGCGTGCCGAAGGGAACGACGCTCAGCTACTCGCTGTCGGAGCCCTCCACCGTGAAGATCCGGATCGCCCGCAAGGCCGCTGGGCGCAAGGTCCACGGCTCCTGCAGGGCGCCTTCGGGCAAGAACCGCGGCGCTCGGCACTGCACCCGCTACGTGACGGTCGCGACGCTCACCCGCCACGGCGCGCAGGGCATCAACATCGTGCCGTTCAGCGGCCGCATCAGGCACCACGCCCTCAAGCCCGGCTCCTACCGCGCCAGCGTGACCGCCAAGGACGCCGCCGGCAACACCTCGAAAGCCAGCAGCGCCGCCTTCACGATCGTCAGGTAGAGCGCGCCTCTAGCGCGGCGCGGGCGGCCCGTTGTCGGGCGCCTCGCCACCGCCGAGCGACTGGCCGAGCTGCCCGAGCGCGCGCGTGAACTCGCTGGGGATGATCCAGACCTTGTTCGCGTCGCCCTGGGCGATCTGCGGCAGCATCTGCAGGTACTGGTAGGCGAGCAGCTTGGGGTCGGCGTCGCCCTCGTGGATCGCCTTGAACACCGTGTCGATCGCCTTGGCCTGGCCGTCGGCGTTGAGCACCGCCGAGCGCGCCTGGCCCTCGGCCCTGAGGATTGCTGACTGCTTCTCGCCCTCGGCGGTGAGGATCTGCGACTGCTTCACACCCTCGGCGGTGAGGATCGCCGCGCGCTTGTCGCGGTCGGCCCTCATCTGCTTCTCCATCGCCTCCTGGATCGTGGCGGGCGGATCGATGGCCTTCAGCTCCACGCGGTTCACGCGGATGCCCCACTTGCCGGTGGCCTCGTCGAGCGAGCTGCGCAGCTGTCCGTTGATGTGATCGCGCGAGGTGAGCGTGGCCTCGAGCGCCATGCCGCCGATCACGTTGCGCAGCGTCGTGACCGTGAGCTGCTCGATCGCCTGGATGTAGTTGGCGATCTCATACGTCGCCGACTTGGCGTCGGTCACCTGGTAGTAGATGACCGAGTCGATGTTCACCACGAGGTTGTCCTCGGTGATCACAGGCTGGGGTGGGAACGAGACGACCTGCTCGCGCAGGTCGATCAGCGGTGCCAGCCGGTCCACGAACGGGACGATCAGGGCCAGTCCCGGGCTGAGCGTCCGGTGGTAGCGGCCGAGCCTTTGCACGATTCCCGCGCGAGCCTGGGGAATGATGCGGATCATCCGGAAGAAGACGATGAAGATCAGCACTACGACGACGATCGCGACGATTAGGCCAGCGGGCATTCCGTCTCCTTACCTCGTAACGAGCGCCGTGGCGCCCCGGATCTCGACCACAACCACGCGCGTGCCCGGCTCGATCACTTCTTCCTCGCTGTAGGACCGCGCACTCCACTCCTCGCCGCCGATCTTCACGCGACCGCCGTCGGCGTCCACGCGCGCGAGCGCGAGTGCCCGTTCGCCCACAAGCGCGGCAGTACCGGTACGCAGCGCCGGCCCGCGGTGGAGCCGGCGCAGCACCGCCGGGCGCAACAGCGTGAGCGAGGCGATCGAACCCGCCACGAAAACGACGAACTGCACAATCGCCCCGCCACCGAACCCGGCCGCCGCGGCGGCAGCGGCCGCGGCGAGAGCCAGCGGGCCGAGGAACACGCCCATCGTCACAACTTCGCCGACCAGCAGCGCTGCGGCGGCTATGAGCCAGACCAGCCACGCGGGCATGCCATCAATCTATCCCGCGGAAGGCATGGTGTGGAAAAGTCGAGCGAAGATGCCGCGCAGCGTTTCCTTTGCGTATGCGTGACTTGGGCTGTCGGTGGTCAGAACTGCGACCGATAGCCGCTCCGTCCCGCGCGTGAGCAGCGCCACCTGATGGTCGACGGCGCCGGTGCCCGAGCCCCAGCCGCCCTTGAAGTAGAGCCGCCAGCCGGGGAAGCGGAGCGTCCCGATTCCCCAGCGCTGGGAGGGGATCACGGACGCGAGCAGGTGCATCGCGGCGCTGCGATGAAGCGGCGCCACGCGCTCGTCGATGTGGAGGAAGAAGCGCGCCTGGTCGTCGGCGTCGATGCGGCTCAGGCCCCAGATCCCAGTGTCGAGCCGGAAGCGCCTCATGTGTGCGCGCCGCGCCACGGCCCTCACCCGGCCGGGTCCCACGATCGCGAGCACCCGGGTGGCGGCCACGTTGTCGGAGCGCTCGATCATCGGGTCGATCAGGCGGCGATCCGAGGCGCGCAGCGGGCGGTTTCTCACGTGGGAATCGTCGAGATAGGCCACGAGCAGCATCGCCTTGAGCACGCTCGCCGATGGCACCGTGGCGTGGATATGGAAGCCCCACTTGCGGGTGTCGGTGCGCACCTCGAAGCGCACCTGGCCGAGGCGCGCGTGCGCGAACCTGACCGCGGCGCGCACGCCCGGGCGCCATTGCCCGCTGGCGCTCGCCGCTCCGGCGGATGCCGACAGCGCGAGCGTGAGGGCCAGCAGCAACACTCCGATCCCGCGCCGGATGAACCGTCCGCCCGCCATGGGCAGACGGATTGTTCAGCATCGGCTCAGCCGGCGCGGCGGTTAGGCGGCGCGGCGCCCCGCGCGGCCCTGGTGCTCGCGCTTGACGGCGATTGCCTCGGCGTCGGCGAGCTCGAGCAGCTCGGGACCGTCGGTTGCGTCGTCAGGGAAGATCGCGAGGCCCACGCTCGCGCTGAGCGTGGAGATGCCCGTGGTCACTCCGGCCACGGCGAGGCCCACCCGCTCGGCGAGGCATTCGCCGCCCTCGCGGCCGGTCTCGGGGGCGAGCACGTTGAACTCGTCGCCGCCCACGCGCGCCACGGTGTCCTGATCGCGCAGGATGGCGGTGATCGCGGCGCCCACCTCGCGCAGCAGCTCGTCGCCTGCTTGGTGGCCGAAGCGGTCGTTCACCGCCTTGAAGCCGTCGAGGTCGAGCGCGATCACGGCGAAGGTGCGCTGCTGCCGGGTGTGGCGCGCGATCTCGTAGCGCAGCCGCTCGCCGAACGCGCGCCGGTTGGCCACGCCCGTGAGCGGATCGCGCAGCGCCGTGGCGCGCAGCGCCTGCCGCTCGCGCTCGAAGTCCTCCTGCAGCCAGCGCACCACGGCGGCTCCGCCGCCCACCACCGCCATGATCAGGAACAGCGACGGGGCGTGGCCGTGGGCGGCCGCCAGCGACAGGATCGTGATCGTGCACACGGGCAGCACTGCACGCGCGTGGCTCGGAGCCCACGCCGCGGCCAGGAGTGCGAACGGAAGCGACAGCCAGAAGCCCTCGCCACCGCCCGAGATCAGAACGAGCAGCGCCGAGCCCAGGCATACCGCCACCCCACGAAGGAAAGGGTGACCTCTCGCCACTTAGCCAGTGTTGCGCGGGGGTCGGACGGCAGCCGCCGACCTGCCGGGCTTCAGGCCGCTGGCGCTCCGCTCGGCATCGGCACGTCCAGTCCGGGTGTGGCCCGTTCGAGCGCCGCCCAGCCGCTGTCGCGCCGGCGTTCCGCCTCCTCGGCCGCGCCTCCGCCGCGGAGCCCGAAGAGCCGCTTCGCGTACAGCAGGTAGGCCACCACCGCGACGTTGATGATCAGCGTGATGATCTTCGCGACCGAGAAGCGGCTCGACAGCTCGTAGATCTCGAGCGGCAGCAGCGCGGTTGTGGCGATGAAGGTGAGGTACTCGGCCCAGCGCTTCTGGTACCAGAGGCCCACCGCCTCGAGCCCCTCGAGCACGGCGTACGCGGCCACCACGAAGCCGATCTTCGTGAGCGTGCCGGAGTCGATCGAGAACAGGTGGTGGAGGTCGTACACGATCCCGTGCTGGCTCGACTTGGTCGTCCCGCCGAGGCCGCTCTGCAGGTCCTCGAGCGCCTTGTACACCGGGTCGCGCAGCCTGGCGGAGTTGGCCGCGAAGAAGAAGATCACCACCGCCAGCAGCGCCAGCACCACGAAGTGGATCGCGCGGTCGACGGCGATCACGCGCAGCACGATCTTGTCGCGCAGCGCCTTCGCGCGCAGCGGCAGCTCGATCTCGGCGCGCTCCGGCGGATGCTTGCGCGTGGGCGTCTCGGGTCGCGGTAGCGGCAGCCAGCTGTCGCAGCGCAGGCAGCGGTACCAGCGCACGCCGGCGGGCCCTTCGCGGGCGAACAGCGCATCCTCGGGACGCAGCTCGCCCGCGTCCATCCCCACCAGCTCATGGCCGCTCATCCCGCACACGAGCAGCTCGTAGTGCAGCTTCGGGCGGAAGCGGCGTGGTTTCTCTGTTCCGGGAAGCGGGCTGCCCATCCTCGTAGGATCTTCCCAGTGCTTGAAGCGGACACGCAACCGGGAGTCGCCGCCGGGGCCACCCACACTCGCGGGGCCGAGGTCGTGGTCGACAACGTCTCGAAGAGCTACGACAGCCGCATCGTCGCCGTGCGCGAGGCCAGCCTGCGCCTCGAGCCCGGCGAGTTCGTCACGCTCAGTGGTCCCTCGGGCTGCGGCAAGAGCACGCTGCTCAACCTGATCGGCAGCCTCGCCCGCCCGGACTCGGGCTCCATCAACGTCGACGGCGTGGCGGTGCAGGAGCTGCGCAGGCCGTCCGACTACCGCCGCACCACCGTCGGCTTCGTCTTCCAGCTGCATCACCTGCTGCCGATGCTGAGCGCCGGCAGCAACGTGGAGGTGCCGCTCATCGGCGCGGGCATCGGCAGGCGCGAGCGCCGCGAGCGGGCGCGCGAGCTGCTCGGCGAGGTGGGCCTGGCCGAGCGGATGGACCACCTGCCGTCACAGCTCTCGGGCGGCGAGCGCCAGCGCGTGGCGGTCGCGCGCGCACTCGCCAACCGGCCGCGGCTACTGCTGGCCGACGAGCCCACGGGCGCGCTCGACTCGGACTCGAGCAAGCGCGTGCTCGACCTGCTCGCCGCGCTCAGCGAGCGCTACGGCATGACGATGCTGGTGGTCACCTACGACCCCGAGATTGGCCGCCACGCCGACCGCACGATCCGGATGGCGGATAGCCGCATCCTCGGGCGATTAGACGTCACCGGTCAACGGTGAACGGTCAACGGTCAACGACCGCTAGGCGCGAGCGAGCGAGTCCGCCGGCATCAGGCGCGTGACGCGCCAGGCGGGATAGAGCCCGCCGAGCACTCCGATAGCCACGCCCACGAGGCAGCCGCGGCCGAGTCCCCAGGCCGTGATGTGAGGCGTGACGAACGCCTGCGCCGATAGCGCCTTCACGGCCACGGAGCTCAGAGCAAGCCCGAGCGCCAGGCCGAGGCCCGCGCCGAGCATGCTCACGCCGACGCCCTCGCCGAGGATCAGCCCCGCCACGCGCGGGCGGCTCCAGCCGACGGCCGACAGCAGCGCG
>DASXCV010000037.1:0-6948 GCA_036491015.1 Thermoleophilaceae bacterium
CTGGAATGTCGCTGAGGCATTCCGGGCAGGGGCGCACGGTCTCGTCCACGGGGGGCTCGGTGCGGCGGCGCTTCATCAGCGCGTTCACCGGCACCACCACGAAGTAGAACACCGCCGCGGCGATCGTCACGAACGCGAACAGCGCGTTCAGGAACGCGCCGTAGCGGAACACGCTCCCGTTGATCGTGAAGGTGAGGTTCGAGAAGTCCTGCTTGCCGAAGATGGCCGCGATGACCGGCGTGAGGAGGTCCGCCACCAGGGCGGCCACGAGCGCGCCGAACGCGGCGCCGATCACCACCGCCACCGCGAGGTCGACGACGTTGCCGCGCAGCAGGAATGTCTTGAAGTCCTTGAGCATGCGTTGGCTTTCGCCGACGGCGCTCGGATTCCTCAGCGCGATTGCGCCTGGCGCGGCGGCCTGACGGCGATCGTCACGCGCGAGAGCGCGCACAGCCTGCCCTCGCCGTTCGTGAACTCGCATTCCCAGACCCAGGTGGTGCGGCCCTTGTGGCGCGCGCGGCAGTCGGCGTAGACCATGCCCTCGGTGACCGGGCGCAGGAAGCTCGTGTCGTTCTGCTGACCGCTGACGATCATGCCCTCGCCCTGACGTGCGAACCAGGTGCCCGCGGAACAGAAGCCCTCGGCCATCGCCGCGTACACGCCGCCGTGCACGAGACCGAGCTCCTGCTTCACCCGGTCGGTCACCTCCACCTGCCCCTTTACGAAGCCGTCCCCGTGCTCCGTCAGCTCGATCCCGAGGACCGTGTGGAGGGTCTCCTTCGGAAAGTCTTCGTCGTCAATCACGCGCGGAGGTTACCCTTCCCCCTGCTCATGGCCACTTTCGACCAGCTCCCAGCGGAGCAGAGGGCCATTCTCGAGCTTGTGGTGGGGCGGGGTCAGACCTACGACGAGCTGTCGGGAATGCTCGGCATGCCCACCTCGCGGGTACGCGAACTCGCACGTGAGGCGCTCGGCGATCTCGCGCCGGCCACGGCCGCGCGCGTGGACTCCGACTGGCGCGGCCAGATCGCGGATTACGTGCTCGGCCAGCAGACCGGACCGGAGTCGACGGCCACCAAGGGCCACCTCAAGCGCTCCGAGGCGGCGCGCGCATGGGCCTACTCGGTGCTCGATTCGCTCGGCCACCTCTACCCGGACGGCACGCTGCCGGAGATCCCGGAGGGCGACGGCGCCGCGGCCGCGGCACCCCCGCCGCCGGAGCCGGAGCCCGAGCAGCCGGAACCGGCGAGGGAGCAGCCGAAGGCGCCGCCCGAGGCGCCAAAGGCGGCCCGCCCGGCCGCTGCCCCCCGTCCGCGGCCCACCGGAGCCGGCCTCTCGCCCGCCGCGCAGTCGATCGTGCGCCGGCGCCGGATCATCGGCGGCGCCGTGGGCGTGGTGGTGCTCGTCGTGATCATCCTGCTCGTCACGGGCGTGTTCAGCGGCGGTGGCGGCGACAAGAAGGACTCGGCTTCCGCCGGCACCACCGGCGCCGCGCAGGGCACGGCCTACGAGGTGTGGATCTACAACTCGCCGAGCGACTCGGTGCCGATCGGCGCCCAGCTCACGGACGCCAACGGCAACCTCGAGGGACGCGGCGCCCTGCCCAAGAACTGGCAGCACTTCAAATCCGTCGTGCTGTCGAGCGAGAAGCTCGGGGGCAACCCCAAGAGCCCGTCGAACACGGTCCTCAAGGCCACGCTCACCAACGTTCCCGTCAGTTCCCAGAAGTCGAAGAACGGGGTGACGATCGAGGCCGAGGGCGTGCTCAAGGCGGCCAGCGGTCAGTCGGGCACCGGCGTGGCCGTGGTGCTGCGCTCGGGTGGGCAGCACCAGCTCGTGGTGCAGGCGGCGCGGCTCAAGCCCACCACCAGCGTGCTCGCCCCCGCCACCGGGGCCACGGGCGCAACAGGTGCCACGGGCACGACCGGCCCCTAGGTAGCGCCCGGAGCGCGCCGCGCGAGCAGGGCGAGCAGGAGCGCGAGTCCCGCCACCGCCGCCAGGGCGGTGCGGAGCGTGGTGGCGTCGGCGGCCACGCCCACCGCCGCGGGTCCGAGCAGGAAGCCGAGATAGGCCACGGTCGTGACCACCGACACAGCGCTCCCGCGGCGCTCAGGGAGGGCGCGGCGGCCGGCGATGGCGATCAGGGTGGGCGCACAGATCGAGGTGCCGAGGCCCGCCACGGCGATTCCCACCAGCGCGATCGCGGGGGACGCGGCGGTGGCCGCCACGGCCGTGCCGGCGGCGGCGAGCGTGGCCGCCGCGGTCAGAGCCACGCGCTCGGGGGCCTTCAGCCCCTGTCCCGCGATGCGCCCCACGGCGGCCGAGGCGGCGAACACCGCCGGCGCGGCCGCCGAGAGCGCCGCCGAGGCGCCCAGGGTGTTCTGCAGGTGGACGGCGCCCCAGGTCTGCCACGAGCCCTCCACGAAGAACGCGAGCGCGCACAGGCCTCCGAGGGCCACGAGGGGCCAGGGGGCGCGCAGGAGGTCGCGCAGGCGCGCCGCGTCCTCGCGCCGCGGCGGAGCGGCCTCGAGCACCAGCGTGGCCACCCCGCCGCCGAGCACCAGCCCGCAGACCACGGCGAACACGCCGGCGGGCGACGCCCCGGCCGCGCGCAGCCCGCCCGCGGCGAGCGCGCCGGTCACCGCCGCCACGGAGAACATCCCGTGAGCCAGTCGCAGCACCGGCGCTCCCACAGCCTCGGCGCGCACAGCCTCGGCGTTGATCGCCACGTCGAGCGAGCCTGAAGCCGCGCCGAGGAGCAGCAGCGCCGCCGCCAGCTCGAACGGCGTGGTGGCGAGCGCGGGCAGGAAGCCGGCCACCGCGAACAGCGCGGTGATGGCGGGCAGCACTTCGCGCCCGCGCCGGTCGAGCAGGACGCCCGCCGGCCGCATCGCCACCAGCGCGCCCGCCCCGATGCAGAACAGCGCGACGCCCAGCGCGGCATCGCCCGCCCCGGCATGCGCCTTCACGGCCGGCAGCTCGGCCCCCCACGCTCCCCAGAAGATCCCGAGGGCCGCGAAGCCCGTCAGCGCCCGTACACGACCCGCGTTCCTCGCCGCCTCCACACCTTCAGGGTCGCAAAAGCCGGCGAGCTATCCCAGTCTGCTGCCCTATACGGGCACTCAGGTGGGATCGCTTCCGGCCTGCGCGGGCGGGAGGAGCTTGCCCGGGTTCATGATCCCGCGCGGGTCGAGCCGCTCCTTGGCGGCGCGGAGAACGTCCACGCCCAGGTCGCCGAGCTCGGCTCGCAGCCAGGGTGCGTGGTCGCGTCCCACGGCGTGATGGTGGGTGATCGTGCCGCCGTGGGCCACGATGGCGTCGGAGGCGGCCGTCTTGGCGGCGCGCCACTGGTCGAGCTCCGCGCCCTGCTCCTGGGCGGCGATGAAGGTGAAGTAGAGCGAGGCGCCGGAGCGGTAGAGGTGCGACACGTGGCACATCACGAGCGGCGGCGTTCCACGCGCGCCGAGCGCTTCGCGCAGCGCGTCCGCCACCGCCGCATACAGCTCGGCGAGGCGGGTCCAGGTGGTGGCGGTCTCGAGCGTCTCCACCATCACGCCGCGGTCGAGCAGGGCGTCGCGCAGGTAGGGACCCGCGTAGCGGCCGCGCAGCCAGGCGTTGCCCGGGCGCTCGCCCAGCGCGAGGCCGCCCGCCTCCTTCAGCCGCTCGCGCGTGAACGCGCAGCGCAGCGCGGCGTCGCGTTCCTCGCCCTCGAAGCCGACGATCACGATGCAGCCGCCCTCGTGCCCGCGCAGGCGCAGGTAGGCCTTGCCGGCACGCTCGGCGGTTGAGCCGCTCGAGGCGACGGCCATCGACAGGCGCGTCTCGTTCTCGTCGGACAGCCGTGCGACATCCGGCCCGTGCTCCGCCTGCTCGATCGTGCGGAACGCGTCGCAGCCCGCCTCGAACGAGCGGAACGACCAGCCCTCGTAGCGCCGGACCGCCGGCAGCGGCCGCACCGACAGCGTGGCCTCGGTGATCACGCCGAGCGCGCCCTCGGAGCCGACGATCAGCTCGCGCAGCTCGGGCCCGGCGGCGCTCGCCGGGAAGGGCTTCACCACGAGCTCGCCCGCGGGCGCCACGAGGCGCACGCCTCGCACCAGCTCGTCGATCCGTCCGTAGCCGGTCGAGGCCTGACCGGCCGAGCGCGTGGCCACGTAGCCGCCGATCGTGGCGAACTCGTGGGACTGCGGGAAGTGGCCGAGCGTGTAGCCGCGGCTCGCGAGCAGCTTCTCCGCGCGCGGCCCGCTGATGCCCGGCTCGAAGGTGGCGAGCTGCGAGGTGCGGTCGAGGCCGCTGAGCGCGTCCATGCGCGCGAGGTCGAGTGTGATCGCGGCGGGGAACTCCCCGCGCAGCGCCTCCACCCCGCCCACCACGCTCGTGCCGCCGCCGAACGGGACCACGGCCACGCCGGCATCCGCGCACACCGCCAGCACCTCCGCAACCTCCGCCGCGCTCCCGGGCCGCACCACGGCGTCCGGCGCGCCCGAGGCGTCGCCGGCCCGCAACCGCACGAGGTCCGGGTAGCTGCGCCCGGCGGCGCGCGACACGCGCGTGAGCCGGTCCTCGAGCAGGTTCTCCTCCCCCACCGCCGCCACGAGCCGCTCCCGCACATCGGTCCCGAGCGCCGGCTCCGGCAACCGCGCGTCCTCGAGCGCGACCGGCGCGACGCGACGCTCGACCACGCCCAGCTCGCCGCGCAACAGCCGCTCCGCGCCGGCCGGCAGCTCGATCGTGGAACTGCCCTCGGCGCCCCAGCCGAACCAGCGCATGGCCGGGCCGCTCACTCGCCTCCCGCCACGCGCTCGAGCCCGTCGAGTGCGGAGTCGAGCTTCTGCCGCGTGGCGCGCCGGAACAGGAAGCCGCCGAAGCGCGAGTAGCCGCGCAGCTTCTGCACCGCGTGCAGCTTCACCTTCGTGCCCTGGCCGGCCGGGGTGAGCTCCACGTCCGTCACGTTCTCGCCGATGATCCGCTCGAACGGCGACTCCTCGATCTCCTGGCGCCACTTGATCGTGCGCGGCTCGTCGGCCGCCAGGCGCGTGAAGTCCGCGCGCACCGTCGCGCCCTTGGGGGTGGAGAGCACCTTCGTCCAGGCCATCGGCGAGGCGTCCTCGACGCGCACCACGTCGGGCCACCAGCGCGCGAACTGCGTGGGGTCGGCGATCACGTCCCACAGCTCCTGGGGGCTCGCGCCGATCGTCCGCGAGCGCGTGACCGACGGCATTACTCCTCCTCGTACACGATCAGGCTGTGCACGTCGTGCGGCGCGATCCGCTCGCGCCCCCTGAGGAACGCGAGCTCGACGATGAAGCCGCAGCCGGCCACCTCGGCGCCCGCCTGCTCCACGAGGTCGCAGAGAGCACGCGCCGTGCCCCCGGTGGCGAGCAGGTCGTCGTGCACGAGCACGCGGGCGCCGCCCGCGAGCGCGTCCTTGTGCACCTCGAGCGCGTCCACTCCGTACTCGAGCACGTACTCCACGCTGTTCACCTCGCGCGGCAGCTTGCCCGGCTTGCGCGCGGGGATGAAGCCCGCGCCGATCTGCGCCGCCACGGCGCCGCCGAGCATGAAGCCGCGCGCCTCGGCGGACACCACGAGGTCCACGTCGAGGCCGCGCGCGTAGTCCGCCAACTCCCCCACGGCCGCCTGCAGCGCCTCGGGAGCGAGGAACAGCGGCGTGATGTCCTTGAAGACGATCCCCTCGCGGGGATAGTCGGGGATGTCCTCGATGTAGTCCCTGAGGTTCATTTACGCCGTGATACGAAAACCGAGTCTGCCAAGGACGCAGGCTTGAAGCCGTATGTCAATACGGCGAGAGCCGAGGACGCCGGCAGGCGAAGGTTTGCAGTCTCACGAGGCCAGGCGGCGCAGGTCTCGGACCAGCAGCAGGTACTTCATGTGCGCGGCGATCGCGGCGAGGTTCTCGAGCGCCTCGACCGCCTCCTTGCGCCGCTCCGGGTTGCGGGAGCGCAGGGACGGGGAGAGGATCTGCTCGAGCAGGGCCGACTCGCGGTCCGCGGAGGTGCGGAACACGCGCAGGTTGCGCCCGCCCACGCCGTAGCGTGCGAGCTCGCGCGCGGCGCGCACCACCTCGCGCTCGGTGTCGTCGTACCACACGTCCCCATCGCGCCGCTCGCCCTTGATCACCCCGAAGTCCTCGAGCTCGCGCACCAGCTTGGCGTCGGCGCCGGTGTCGTCGATCACGTCCGCCAGCGAGTACGACGCGCCGGAGCTCCGCACGGCCACGGTGGCGCGGCGCAGGGTACGCGGGTCCGGCGCACTGCCCTTCCCGGGCGTGTCCGAGTCCGCGCGGCCCGCCGCGAGCTCCTGGCGGATCACTCGCAGCGGCAGGAACTCGTCGCGCTGGAGGCGCAGGATCGTGCGCAGCCGGCCCACGTCGGCCGGGGTGTAGAGCCGGTAGCCGCCCTGCGTGCGCCGCGGCGACAGCAGCTTCTGGTCCTCCAGGTAGCGGATCTTGGAGATCGAGATGTCCGGGAACTCGCGCTCGAGCTGCTTGCAGACGGCCCCGATCGTCAGCGACTTGCCGCCGGGCGGAGCCCCGCCGCGAGCCGCGCGCTCGCGCAGCGACTCCGCGCTCTCCTCGGCGCTCGGGCGCTCGGGTCCAGTGCCGGGACGGCGTCGGTTGGGAAGATCCACGTCCTGGGTCATTTCTCTAGGTAGGTCAGCTTGTATTTGCCGATCTGGAGCTCGTCGCCGTCCACGAGCTTGTGCGACTCGATCCGCCGGCGGTTCACGTACGTGCCGTTGAGCGAGCCGAGATCGTCGATGTAGAGCCCGTCGCGGCGGCGCACCAGCAGCGCGTGGTTGCGCGACACGGTCACGTCGTCGAGGAACACCTCGGCCTCGGGGCTGCGGCCGATCGTCATCCGCTCGCCGGCGATCGTGAAGCTCTCACCGGAGCGCCCGCCGCCGGATCTGATCACCAGCGCGGCG
>DASXCV010000038.1:0-9192 GCA_036491015.1 Thermoleophilaceae bacterium
CGCCTATCACGGGCTTCTCCGTGCCACCGGGGCTATGCTGCCACACCCTGTGGCCGTAGGGACCTTCATCTCGCCGGGCCGCTCGCTCGAGACCGCACTCCAGCGGGTCGAGCGCGCCGAGGCGCTCGGCTACGAGTCCGCCTACACCACCCACATCGCCGGTCGCGACTCGCTGATCGTGCTCGCCGCCTACGCATCCCGGACCGAGCGCATGAAGCTCGGCACGGGCGTGCTGCCCATCTACTCGCGTACGCCGGTCGCAACCGCTCAGGCGGCGGCGACCATCGACGAGCTGTCCGCCGGCCGCATGGTGCTCGGACTCGGCGTGGCCCACCAGGTGACAGTGGAGAACTGGTTCGGCTCGACGATCGGCAAGCCGGTGAAGGAGATGCGCGAGTACGCCGGCGCTGTGCGGGCGATCTTCGGCGGCGAGGACCCGCCGGCGGCCGAGCGCTTCCCCACGCGCTTCCGCTTCATGGGCTACGCGGCGCGGCCGGAGCTGCCGATCTACATCGCCGCCCTCTCCCCCGCGATGCTGCGGCTCGCCGGTCAGATCGGCGACGGGGTGATGCTCTGGCTCTGTAACCCGGATTACATCCGCGACGTCGTTGTCCCGGAGCTCACAGAGGGGCGCCGCCGAGCGGGCAAGACGCTCGAGGGATTCGACATCGTCGCTGCGGTGCCGGCCGCCGTGACCGACGACGTGGACATCGCTCGCGCGTCGCTGCGGAGCGACCTGATCCCCTACTTCTCGCTGCCCTTCTACCGCAAGATGATCGAGCGCTCGGGCTACGGCGACGAGATCGGCGCATTCGACGAGGCGATGGGCCGCGGGGACACCGAGGCGGCCTCGGCGGCGATCTCGGACCGCTTCCTGGCGCAGCTCGCGGCCATCGGCAGCGCCGCCGACGCCGAGGCGTCGGTGCGCCGCTACATGGACGCCGGAGCCACCTCCCCATGCCTCGGCGGAGTGCCGAAAACCGACTTCGACGGCACGCTCAAGGCGCTCGCCGGCCTCACCGCCGGCGCCGCCACCGCCAGAGCCCGGTGAGCTCGGCAGACTCCGGGTATGCGGGTCCCGAGGGCCCGTTCGCTGGTCGCCCCGAAGATCACCGACCATAATGGGAGATATGGAAGGTTCAGCCAGAGACTCGATTGGCACAGCCTCGAGCTGGCTGCGGTGCTACCGCTGCTGGTCGCAGAACCTCGAGGTCCAGGTGCATTACGAAGGGGTGTTGAAGGTCGACGCGGAGACCGCCGAGGCCGTCGATCCCGTCGAGGAGGTCCAGGAGGCCGTCGTCCAGTGCCTCGACTGCCTCCACGACCAGCCCCACCTAAACCTCACCTTCTACGAGGAGAATGGCCGGCGCGTAAGCCGGATCGAGGCGGTCGAGGACCGCTGGGAGAGGATGGTGGCGGGCACGCCCTGGGTGGCGTCCTGCACCGTCACGGTGGACGGTGACCAGGTGGAGAGCTGCTCCGGTCCCGACGCCGCCGACTCGCTCGCCTTCGGCGCCTTCGGCGACCACGGCACGCGAGAGTTCTTCACCCACGTGCGCTTCCACAAGCACGACGGCGAGCAGATCGTGATCCACATGCTCGTCGAGCTGTACGCACGCTCGGCCGAGGAGGCCGCGGAGGTGCTCGAGGAAGCCGCCCGCGGCGCCCTTGCGATCACGTCGCTCGCCGAGGAGTCGCGGCCGCCCGCCGCGGCCACCGGCTCAGACGGCCAGCACTGACCTACTACTCGAGCGCGCCCTCGAGCTTCAGCAGGAACTCCTTGCGCGGCACCCCACCGCCGTAGCCGCCGAGCGAGCCGCCGGTGCGCAGGATGCGATGGCAGGGCACGACGATCGGGATCGGGTTGGCGCCGAGCGCGTTGCCGGCCGCCCGCACGGCCTTCTCGTTGCCGGCCTTCGACGCCATCTGGCGGTAGGTGCTCACCTCGCCGTACGGCACCTTGGCCGTGGCGCGCAGCACGCGCTGGGTGAAGCCCTTCGTGAGGCTCCAGTCGAGCGGCACGTCGAAGTCGAGCCGCCTGCCCTCGAAGTACTCGTCGAGCTCGCGCCGCACCGGGTCGAGCCTGGCCGGCGCCTCGAGCACGCGCGGCGAAAGCTTGTCCGCCAGTCGCGCCACGAACCAGTCGAGCTCCCGCCGTCCCTCGAAGCCGAGCTCCACGAGCCCGCGCTTCGTGGCCGCCAGGAACAGCGGCCCCACGGGCGAGTCCTCGAGCGTGTACGCCACGTCGAGCAGGCCCTCATCCTCCGCACGCGCCGCAAATCGCTCGGCAAGCGCGCGGGACGGGTCACCCGGCAGATCCAGCGCCAGTGCCTTCTCGATGTCCCTCATGTTGCTGCCCACGCCTTTCTCAGATGTCTGATGCCTTCGCTCACTCGCTGCCGCGCGGCGTCCTCGCTCGTGCCGAGCGCCTCCGCCACGTCGCTGTACGGCAGGTCCGCCGCAAAGCGATAGAGCAGCGCCTCCCGCTGCGTGGCCGGCAGACCCCGGGCCGCAGCCCACACGTCGTGGTCCTCCGCCGGGCGTCCGTCCCTCACGGCCACCTCGGGCACGTCAGCCACCGGCACCGCTCTTCGCTTACGCGCCCGGATCGAGTCGATCGCCTTGCGGTTCGCGATCGTCAGGACCCACGCGCGCAGGTTGGAGTCCGGCCGCAGCCGGGGATATGCCCTTAGTGCCGAAATGAACGTCTCCTGGAAGACGTCCTCGGCGTCATTGGGCCCGATCATCGCCACCAGATAGCGAAAAACGGTGTCCCGCTGAGCGTCGATGAACGCTTGAAATGGAGGCAAGCTCACTGACTTGGAAACGCTACGCATGACCGAAATGTGAGGCGTGCACCATAGGATTCAAGCTAGGGCGCCTGCCGCTCAGCGGAGCATTCGCCCGCCCGTTCATGGTTGACTCCCCAGTCAACCGCAACTTCGAAGGAGTAGAACCGACCGTGCCTGACACTGCTACCGCGCCAACGAAAAATCAGCAATTGATCGACTGGGTCAACGAGGTGGTAGCCCTCGCCGAGCCCGCAGAAGTCCACTGGTGCGACGGTTCCGACGACGAGTACGACCGCCTCTGCCAGCAGCTCATCGACGCGGGCACATTCACGCGTCTGAATGAAGAGCTGCGGCCAGGCTCCTACCTCGCCC
The DNA here is from genome assembly GCA_036491015.1 of Thermoleophilaceae bacterium. Taxonomy (GTDB): domain Bacteria; phylum Actinomycetota; class Thermoleophilia; order Solirubrobacterales; family Thermoleophilaceae; genus JAICJR01. The sequence goes on from DASXCV010000038.1 coordinate 3,165, forward strand.
GCTCCGATCCCGACGATGTGGCGCGCGTGGAGGACCGCACCTTCATCTGCTCGCCCACCGAGGACGAGGCCGGGCCGAACAACAACTGGCGCGATCCGGACGAGATGCGCGAGCTGCTCACCGACCTCTTCCGCGGCTGCATGCACGGGCGCACGATGTATGTCGTCCCATTCTCGATGGGGCCGATCGGCGCGCCGGTGGCGCGCATCGGCGTGCAGCTCACCGACTCGGCCTACGTGGCCGTGAGCATGAAGCTGATGGCGCGTATGGGCACCCAGGCGCTCGACGCGCTCGGCGCCGACGGGGACTTCATCCCCTGTCTGCACTCCGTGGGAGCGCCGCTCGAGGAGGGCGCCGAGGACGTGCCGTGGCCGTGCAACGCGGACAACAAGTACATCGTCCACTTCACCGGCACGCGCGAGATCTGGTCCTTCGGCTCGGGCTACGGCGGCAACGCGCTGCTCGGCAAGAAGTGCCTGGCGCTGCGGATCGCCTCCGTGATGGCCCGCGACGAGGGCTGGCTCGCCGAGCACATGCTGATCCTCAAGCTCACCTCGCCGGCCGGGGAGACGAAGTACCTGGCGGGCGCGTTCCCCTCCGCCTGCGGCAAGACCAACCTCTCGATGATGGTGCCGAAGCTCGACGGCTGGAAGGTCGAGACCGTGGGCGACGACATCGCCTGGATGCGCTTCGGCGAGGACGGCCGCCTCTACGCGGTCAACCCCGAGGCAGGCTTCTTCGGCGTCGCGCCGGGCACGGGGCCGGGCACCAATCCGAACGCCGTCAAGATGCTGGCGAAGAACACGATCTTCACCAACTGCGCGCTCACCGACGACGGCGACGTGTGGTGGGAGGGCCTCAGCAAGGAGCCGCCCGCGCACGCGATCGACTGGCAGGGCAACGAGTGGACGCCCGACTCCGACAAGCCGGCGGCGCATCCGAACGCCCGCTTCACGGTGGCGGCGGCGCAGGCGCCGTCGATCGCCGGCGAGTGGGAGGACCCGGCCGGCGTGCCGATCGACGCCGTGATGTTCGGCGGCCGCCGCTCGACGGTCGTGCCGCTCGTGACCGAGGCGACCGGCTGGGAGCAGGGCGTGTTTCTCGGGGCCAGCATGTCGTCCGAGAAGACCGCCGCGGCGGCCGGCACGGTCGGCGAGCTGCGCTTCGACCCGTTCGCGATGCTGCCCTTCTGCGGCTACAACATGGCCGATTACTTCGGCTACTGGCTGAGCCTCGCCGAGCGCGACGGCGCGGAGCTGCCGCCGCTGTTCTACGTCAACTGGTTCCGCAAGGACGACGACGGCAAGTTCATCTGGCCCGGCTTCGGCGACAACATCCGGGTGCTCGCCTGGATGTTCGACCGCTGCGACGGCAACGGCGAGGCCGAGGAGTCGCTGCTCGGGCTCGTGCCCGCCGAGGGCGCGATCGACACCGACGGGCTCGCCATCGGCGAAGCCGAGATGCGCCAGCTGCGGACCGTCGACCCGGGCGACCTGGCCGACCAGCTGCCGCAGATGAAGCAGCACTTCGCGCAGTTCGGCGACCGCCTGCCGCAGGGGATCGCCGAGCAGATGGAGGCGCTCGAAGAGCGCCTCGGAAAGGCGTAGACGTCCCTCCGACATAGACTCGCCGCAGATGCGCGGCGTGTGGCGCTTCATCGCCTCGGTGCTGATTGTGTGCGGTCTCCTGCTGATCGCCGACGTGGCGATCACGCTGCTCTGGCAGGAGCCGATATCCGCGCTGATCGCGCACCGCGAGCAGTCGAGGCTGAGCCATCAGCTGTCCGCACTCGACCGCCAGAGTGCGGCCGACGCGCGTGCGCTCCGCCGCGCGCGACAGCGATTCGAGCTGCTCGCCCAGCGGGAGCAGAGCCGCGTGGGCAGCGGGCATGCGCTCGGGCGCATCCGGCTGCCCACACTCCACCGCTCCTACGTGATGGTGCAGGGCACCGATCCGGCGAGCCTGCGCAAGGGCCCGGGCCACTATCCCGGCACGGCGCTCCCCGGCGAAAGCGGCACGGTTGGAATCGCCGGCCACCGCACCACCTATCTCGCGCCCTTCAAGACGATCAACGACCTGCACCCGGGCGACCCCGTGGTGCTCGAGATGCCCTACGGCACGTTTACCTACCGCGTGGAGAACACGCGCATCGTCGAGCCCACGGCGCTATGGGTCACCCACGACGTGGGCTATCCGCGGCTCGTGCTGAGCGCCTGCCACCCGCTCTACAGCGCATCCCACAGGATCGTGGTGTTCGCGCGGCTGACCACCCCGATCGAGGACGCGTCGCGCGACGCCAGCAGCAGCACCACGGCCACGAGCAGGGCCAGCGCCACCACCACCACGGCGAGCCAGTAGAGGACCCTCGGAAGCACGCGCTGCAAGGGTACGACCCTCCGGTCTCCCGACAGTCACAATCCCGCTCCCGATGATCGACCTCCACTCCCACGTGCTGTCCGGACTGGACGACGGACCCGCGGAGATCGAGGAGAGCATCGCCTTCGCCCGCGCCGCGGCGGCGCAGGGCACCACCGTGCTGGCGGCCACGCCGCACCTGCGCTCCGACTACCCGGACGTGGCGATCGAGGAGGTGGCCGCGCGCTGCGAAGAGCTCAACAAGCTCGTGGCCGGGAGCATCGGGCTGAGCGTGACGCCGGGGGCCGAGGTGGACGTGTTCTGGGCCCAGCAGGCGAGCGACGAGCAGCTGCACCTCGCCTCCTTCGGGCAGCGCGGCACGGACCTGCTCGTCGAGACTCCCTACGGGATCGTGTCCGACGCCTTCGAGGACATGCTCTTCCGCATCGCACTGCGCGGCTATCGCATCCTGCTCGCGCACCCGGAGCGCAACCCGAGCTTCCAGCGCGATCCCGACCGGCTCCGGAACATGGCCGCCCGCGGCGTGCTGATGCAGATCACGCTCCCGTCGGTGGTCACACGCGACAAGAACTCGCGCTCCCGCAAGCTGGCGTTCCAGCTCGTGCGCGAGGGACTTGCGCACAACCTGGCGAGCGACTCGCACTCCTCGGGGCCCTTCCGGCCGCCCGACCTTCGCCTCGGGGTGCATGAGTTCGCCGAGCTGGCGCCGCAATATGCGGAGTGGATGGTCACGGACGCGCCGGCCGCGATCCTCGAGGGCAAGCGCCTCCCCCCGGCGCCGAGCGTGATCGAGCCGCGCCGCGGGCTGCGGGGCTGGCTCAGCCGCTAGCCGCTAGGCGCTCGGCTGCGGCGGCGAGGGCGGTATGCCCTCGACGAACACGTGGTCGAGGATCGGGTCGGGGTCGCCCACGTCGAACGCCGTGCGCAGGTGCGCGCCCACCTCGTCGCGGGTGCGGCCGGCCACGGCCATCTGGAGCGCCACGAGTCGGGCGTCGTCGAGCCGCGTCTCGCCATCGTCGCGGGGCACGTGTGCAGGCGCGACGGGCCGCAGCGGCCGCGGTGACTGCTCGCGCTCCGCGGGCGGGCGCAGCGGCCGCACCTGCTCCGCCATCGGATGCTCCTCCTCATGCTCCACGAGTGTGGGCGGCGCGGGCCGTGGCTCGGACCGTGCCGGCGCGTGCAGCTCCTCCTCGTCCAGCTCGCGCGCGATCCGCTGCGCGGTGTCGCCGAGCGCGCTCGTGAGCGCCTCGAGCTGGCCGCGCACCTCGTCGGCCTGGTCGAGCCGGTCGAGCACGGCCTCGGCGCGCTCGAGGATGCCGTCGGACAGGTGCGAGATGCGCGAGAGCCGCTCGGCGAGCAGGGCGTCGGCCTGCTCGCTCGCCTCACGCAGGCGCCGCGCAGCCTCCTCGTCGGCCTCGCGCCGGCGCGTCTCGGCGTAGCTGTCGGCATCGCTGCGCACCGCGGCGGCCATGCCCTCGGCGGCGGCCACCAGCGCCCGTACGCGCTCGCCCAGCTCGCCCGATACGGACTCGTCGCCGCCTACCCCTGACTGCTCACTCAAACCGGAACCGCTCCTCATCCAGGAGGGCCGCGAGCCTACCACCGAATGGGCACTCCGTTAGTCGCCCGGCTGACGCGGCACGAGCACCGCGCGCTTGAAGGTGGCCACGAGCACGCCGTCCTGGTTGTAGACGTCGGTGCGCACCTTCACCACCCCGCGGTCGGGCTTCGACTCCGATGGGCGCACGTCGAGCACCTCGCTCTCCACGTAGAGCGTGTCGCCGTGGAACACGGGCGCGGGATGCGCGAGTTCCTCTGTGGCAAGGTTGGCGATCGCCTTGCCGGACACGTCGCTCACCGACATGCCGAGCGCCAGCGAGTACACGAGCGGGCCGACCACCACGTTGCGCCCCTGCTGCGACTGCTTGGCGTACTCGTCGTTCAGGTGAAGCGGGTGGTGGTTCATCGTGATCAGGCAGAAGAGATGATCGTCGGCCTCTGTGACTGTCTTCGCGGGCCAGTGCTTGTACACGGCGCCGACCTCGAATTCCTCGAGGTAGCGGCCGTATTTGTGGGCTCCGCTGGCTTCGCGGGAGGCCTGGTCCTTCTGCAGCTCGTGCGCGGCGGTATCGGTCATCAAGTCCTTCTCGTAGCTCAGGTTGAAAGTTGACTCGTGAGTCAACGACCGCCCATCTTACGGTAGATTCCCCGGCCCTGGGGAGGGCGCCGCCTCTGCGCGCCCTGTATTCCCCGCGACGACTGGAGCACCTTTGCGCAACCCTCGCGACTTCTTCAAACCACTTGCGATCGACGCGCCTGAGCCGCTGCGCGAGATCCCCGTCACGCCCTCGCGGATGATCCATTTCCTCGACTTCTCGAACGAGAAGATGGTGTCGAAGGTCCCCGACATCGCCCCCACCGTGGACATCCTCCTCGGCAACCTCGAGGACGCCGTGCCGGTGGACCGCAAGGAGGCCGCGCGCGAGGGCCTGCTCACCGTGGGCAAGGAGATGGAGCTGGGCGACACCGCGCTCTGGACGCGCGTGAACGCGCTCGAGTCGCCGTGGGTGCTGGACGACCTCACGCAGGTGGTCAGCGAGATCGGCCACAAGCTGTCGGTGGTGATGATCCCCAAGGTCGAGGGGCCGTGGGACATCCACTACGTGGACCGGCTGCTCGCGCAGCTCGAGGCCAAGGCCGGGCTCGACCGCCCGCTCCTCATCCACGCGATCCTCGAGACCTCGCTCGGCGTGGCGAATCTGGAGGAGATCGCCGCGGCCTCGCCGCGCATCCAGGGCATGAGCTTCGGCCCCGCGGACCTCGCCGCCTCACGGCGCATGAAGACCACGCGCGTGGGCGGCGGCCACCCCGGCTACCGAACGATCGCCGACCCGGATCCAGACGATCCCGAGGCTCCGCGCCCGAGCTACCAGCAGGACCCGTGGCACTACTCGATCGCCCGCATGGTCGACGCGTGTACCGCCGTCGGCGCCCTGCCGTTCTACGGGCCCTACGGCGACATCAAGGACGTCGAGGGCTGCGAGACCCAGTTCCGCGCGGCGTTCCTGCTCGGCTGCGTGGGCGCCTGGTCGCTCCATCCGGTGCAGATCGACATCGCCAAGAAGGTCTTCTCGCCCGATCCCGACGAGGTCGCGTTCGCGCGCAAGGTGATCGAGGCGATTCCCGACGGGCGCGGGGTTCACATGATCGACGGCAAGATGCAGGACGACGCGACGTGGAAGCAGTGCAAGGTGATGGTCAACCTCGCGGAGATGCTCGCCAAGAAGGATCCCGAGCTGGCTGAGGCCTACGGGATGGTGACCGCATGAGGCTCTTCGAATACGAGTCGCGGCGGGTGCTCGAGCGCGAGCGCGTTCCTGTTGCTCCCGGTGGGTTTGCCACCACTGCCGACGAGGCGGCCGAGATTGCCGCTCAGGTCGGTGGGCCGGTGGTGATCAAGTCGCAGGTGCTGACCGGCGGCCGGATGAAGGCCGGCGGCGTGAAGTTCGCCGACACGCCCGAGGAGGCGCGCGAGCACGCGGCCGCGATCCTCGAGCTGGAGATCAACGGCCACATGCCGCGCGGCGTGCTCGTCGGCGCCAAGGCCGAGATCGCCAAGGAGTACTACGCGGGCGTGATCTACGACGGCGTC
>DASXCV010000039.1:0-9028 GCA_036491015.1 Thermoleophilaceae bacterium
CCAACGAGTCGCTGTCCGACATCGAGGAGCATCTGAGGCTGGTCGCGACGAGCGCCCGCGCCTTCGACCTCAGGCTCCGCGGCTCGGCGACGTTCCTGCCGGTCTCGTCGGTGGTGTTCGTGCCGCTGGTCCAGGGGATCGCCGAGTGCGAGCAGCTCGAGGCGAAGGTGCGGTCCGGGCCGCTGCGACGGGAGGTCACCTACGCCTACCACCCGCATGTCACGGTGGCTCACGACCTGCCCGACGACGCGCTCTATCGCGCCTGGACGGAGCTGTCGTCGTACGACGCGGCCTTCCCGGTTCTCGGCTTCACCTTGTTTGAGCAGGGCCCGGACTTGGTATGGCGTCCGCAGCGAGACTTCACCTTCGGAGGCGGTGGGTTGCCGGGGCCGGCCGAGGAGCGGTTCGCTCGACACGACGAGGGCTGGTGAACGTCGCCAGGATCAAGGCTCGCGCGGACGAGCTCCAGCGCAGCCGATCGTGGCTGGCGTTCCCGTTCGCGGTCATCAAGAAGTTCGGTGACGACTCCTCGGGCAACCTCGCCGTCCTGATCACCTACTACGTCTTCTTCTCGATCTTTCCGTTGCTGCTGGCGCTGTTCTCCATCACCGGCTTCGTCCTCGCCGGTCACCCGTCTTGGATCCACAAGATCCAGGGCGGAGCCCTCAGGCAGTTTCGCGACCTGCCGCTGATCCATGGACCGGTGCCCAGGCACGGCAGCGTGATCGTCGTGGTGATCGGGTCCGTGCTGGCGCTCTACAGCGGGCTCGGCGTCGCCAAGACGGCGCAGACGGTGTGGGACACCGTCTACGGGGTGCCGAAGGCCGACCAGCCCGGCTTCATCCCCAAGAACCTGCGGGCGCTGCGCCTGGTCCTGGTCGGTGGGCTCGGCGTGATCGCCACCACCGGGCTGTCGGGCGCGGTCGCCAGCGGTGGTGCGATCGGCTTGCACGTCAGCCCGGCGCTGAGCGTCGCCGGCTATGCGGTCACGCTCGTGCTGAACACGCTGCTGTTCACCGTCGTCTTCCGCTGGCTCACGGTGCGCGACGTCTCGTTTCGGCAGGCGCTGCCCGGCGCCGCGATGTTCGCGGTCTCCTTGGTGATCCTTCAGGCAGTGGTGCCGGCGTTCATCGCCCACAAGCTGTCCACCGCCGAGGCGCAGTACGGCGTCGCCGGGTCTGTCCTCGTGCTGCTCGGCTGGTTCTATCTCCAGTCACAGATCTTGCTGCTGGCGGCGCAGGTGAACGTCGTCAAACAGGACCGGCTGTGGCCGCGATCGCTGAACGAGGATCCGGCCGACAACGACCAGACCTGTCAGGCCGACAGCGGGGCATAGCCGAGCCAGGGTCTGACACGTTCGATTCAGTCGCCGCGGATCACGTCGGTCAGACCGAGTGGACCTTGTCCGCCTGCGGACCTTTCTGCCCTTGGGTCACCTCGAACTCGACCCGCTGGCCTTCCTCGAGGGACTTGTACCCGTCCATCTCGATGGCGCTGTAGTGGACGAAGACGTCACTACCGCCATCGACGGCGATGAAGCCGTAGCCCTTCTCGCCGTTGAACCACTTGACCGTGCCTTGTGCCACAGCTGACCCCAGGTCGCTCGATCCCCGCCTCGCGCGATCGGTGAGGCGCAGCCGCTCGGGGGAGCGGATTGGCGGAGACAATACACGCCGACGGGGGTGTCGTCAGCGATCCTTCAAACCCACCGGGGACTGCTCGCAGTCGGTCCTGCCGGCCCCTGTCATCCGGCGACGTACGCCGCGAGGTGCTCGCCGGTGAGGGTGGAACCGGCGGCGACGAGGTCGGCGGGCGTGCCCTCGAAAACGACCCGGCCACCGTCGTGGCCCGCGCCGGGACCGAGGTCGATGATCCAGTCGGCGTGCGCCATGACGGCCTGGTGGTGCTCGATGACGATGACCGACTTGCCGGCGTCGACGAGCCGGTCGAGCAGCCCGAGCAGCTGCTCGACGTCGGCCAGGTGCAGGCCGGTAGTCGGCTCGTCGAGGACGTAGGTGCCGCCCTTCTCGCCGAGGCGGGTGGCCAGCCTGAGCCGCTGCCGCTCGCCGCCGGACAGGGTCGTGAGCGGCTGGCCGAGCGTGAGATAGCCGAGCCCCACGTCGGCGAGCCGCTCGAGGATCTTGTGCGCGCCCGGCGTGTGCGCCTCGCCGCCGCCGAAGAACTCCTCGGCCTCGCTCACCGGCATCGCGAGCACCTCGGTGATGTCGCGGCCGCCGAAGTGATGGTCCAGCACCGAGGGCTGGAACCGCTTGCCCTCGCACTCCTCGCAGGTGGTGGCCACGGTGGCCATCACCGCCAGGTCGGTGTACACCACGCCGGCGCCGTTGCAGGCCGGGCAGGCGCCCTCCGAGTTGGCGCTGAACAGTGCCGGCTTCACGCCGTTCGCCTTCGCGAACGCCTTGCGGATCGGATCGAGCAGCCCCGTGTAGGTCGCCGGATTGCTCCGCCGCGAGCCGCGGATCGGAGTCTGGTCGACCGACACCACGCCCTCGCCGCCGGAGATCGACCCGTGCACGAGCGAGCTCTTGCCGGACCCGGCCACGCCGGTGACGGCCACCAGCACGCCGAGCGGGACGTCGAGGTCGACGTCCCGCAGGTTGTTCGTCGAAGCGCCGCGGATCTCGAGCGTGCCGGTGGACGTCCGCACCGTCTCCTTGAGGTCGGCCCGGTCGTCGATATGGCGGCCCGTGAGGGTGCCGCTGCGCCGCAGCTTCGCGACGGTTCCCTCGAACACCAGCTCGCCGCCCTCGCTGCCGGCGCGCGGGCCGAGGTCGACCACGTGGTCGGCGATGTCGATCGTCTCCGGCTTGTGCTCCACCGCGAGCACCGTGTTTCCCTTGTCCCGCAGCTCCAGCAGCAGGTCGTTCATCCGCTGGATGTCGTGGGGGTGCAGCCCGATGGTGGGCTCGTCGAAGACGTAGGTCACGTCGGTGAGCGAGGAGCCGAGGTGACCGACCATCTTGGTGCGCTGCGCCTCGCCGCCGGACAGCGTGCCCGACGAGCGGTCGAGGCTTAGGTAGCCGAGCCCGATCTCGACGAACGAGTCGAGGGTGTCCTGCAGCGCCGCCAGCAGCGGCCCGACGGACGGTTCGTCCAGCCCTCGCACCCAGTCGGCGAGGTCGCTGATCTGCATCGAGCACGCGTCGGCGATGTTGATCTTCTTGATCTTCGACGAGCGAGCCGCCTCGCTGAGCCGGGTGCCGTCGCAGTCGGGGCAGGTGGTGAACGTCACCACCCGCTCCACGAACGCCCGGACGTGCGGCTGCATCGCCTCGACGTCCTTGGACAGCATCGACTTCTGGATCTTCGGGATCAGACCCTCATAGGTCAAGTTGATGCCGTCGACCTTGATCTTGGTCGGCTCCTTGTAGAGCAGGTCGTGGAGCTCGCGCTTGTTGAACTTGCGGATCGGCTTGTCCGGGTCGAAGAAGCCGGAGCCCTTGAAGATGCGGCCGTACCAGCCGTCCATGCTGTAGCCGGGGATCGTGAGCGCGCCCTCGCTTAGCGCTTTCGAGTCGTCGTACATCTGAGACAGGTCGAAGTCGGAGACCGAGCCCCGGCCCTCGCAGCGCGGACACATGCCGCCGAGGCGGTTGAAGGTCGCCTTCTTGGTCTGGGTCTTGCCCTCCCCGCGCTCGACGGTGATCCCACCGGTCGCCCGGACGGTGGGGACGTTGAAGGCGAACGCGCTGGGCGAGCCGATGTGCGGCTTGCCGAGCCGGCTGAAGAGGATGCGCAGCATCGCGTTCGCGTCGGTGGCGGTGCCGACCGTGGAGCGCGGGTTGGAGCCCATCCGCTCCTGGTCGACGATGATCGCCGTCGTCAACCCTTCCAGCACGTCCACCTCGGGCCGCGCCAGGGTGGGCATGAAGCCCTGCACGAAGGCGCTGTAGGTCTCGTTGATCAGCCGCTGCGACTCCGCGGCGATCGTGCCGAACACCAGCGAGCTCTTGCCCGAGCCGGACACGCCGGTGAACACCGTCAGCCGGCGCTTGGGGATCTCGACACTCAGGTCCTTGAGGTTGTTCACGCGCGCGCCGTGCACGCGGATCCGATCGTGGTTGTCGGCGACGGTGCTGTTCATGGCGGTCACACTAGAGGCGGCTCGTCACAGGCACTTCTCGATTCCTGACTGCCTGCCGCCTCGGCGCTCATTAACCTCATTTGGGTGAAGGAGCGCCGGCTCGCGGTCATAGACCTCGGATCCAACTCCTTCCGCCTCGTGGTGTTCACCTGGGCACCCGGCACTTGGTGGAAGCGCACGGACGAGATCCACGAAAGCGTGCGCCTCGGCCAGGGGCTCGACGCCTCGGGTGCGCTGCAGCCGCAGCCGATGGAGCGCGCGCTCGAGACGATCGACCTGTACGCGCACTTCTGCCGCGCGACGGGAATCGAGGAGATCCGCCCGGTGGCCACGTCGGCCATCCGCGACGCCACCAACCGCGAGGAGCTGCTGGCACGCGCCAAGGCGCGCTCGAATCTCGACATCCAGGTGCTCTCGCGCGAGGAGGAGGCGCACTACGGCTACATCGCGGTCGTCAACTCCACCTCGCTCACTGACGGCGTGGCACTCGACATCGGCGGCGGCTCGATGCAGCTCGTGCAGGTGGAGGACCGCCGCCAGCTCGACGCGCGGTCGTGGCCGCTCGGCGCGGTGCGCATGACCGAGCGCTTCCTCCCCGACGACAAGGCGAAGAAGAGCCAGCTGGACGCGCTGCGCGAGCACGTGCGCGGCGAGCTCGAGTCCGCGCCCTGGCTGGCCGGAGCGGGGGAGCGCGGCGGGAGCATCGCCGGCATCGGCGGCGCCCTGCGCAACCTGGCCACGGCCGCCGAGCTCGAGGGCGAGCTCCCGTCGTTCGGCGTGCAGGGCTTCCACCTGCGCAGGAAGGAGCTGTCGCGCCTCGTGGAGGAGCTGGCTGATCTGCCGGCGTCCGAGCGCGGCGCCCTGCCAGGCATCAAGAAGGAGCGCGGCGACCTGATCCTGGCCGCGGCGATCGTGGTCGAGGAGGTGATGGAGTGCGGTGGCTTCGATGAGATAGAGACGACGGAGGAGGGCCTGCGCGAGGGCGTCTTCTTCTCCGTGCTGCTCGAGGACAGCGATCCGCCGCTGTTCGAGAGCGTGCGCGTGGCGAGCGTGTTCAACCTCGCGCGCCAGTACCACCCCGAGCCCGTGCACACCGACCACGTGGCGCGGCTCGCCCTCCAGCTCTGGGACGAGCTGGCGGCGGCGGGGCTCCACGAGGGGCGCCAGGACGAGCGCGAGCTGCTCTGGGCCGCGGCGATCCTGCACGACATCGGCACCGCGGTGGACTACGACGACCACCACCGCCACTCGCGCTACCTCGTGCTGAGCGCCGGCCTGCCGGGCTGGTCGCAGCGCGAAACCGTGCTGATCGCGCAGATGGTCCGCTATCACCGCAAGGGCACGCCGAGCCTGGCCGACTTCGAGCGCCTCACCGACGACGGCGACGAGGAGCTCCTGCTCCGCTGCGCCGCCGCGCTGCGCCTTGCGGAGCAGTTCGAACGCGCGCGCGACCAGGTGGTGAAGGCGGCGCACGTGGCCGTGAACGACGGCCACGTGGACCTCACGATCGAGGCCGACGAGGACGTGACGGTCGCCCGCTGGGCGGCGGAGCGCGCGAGCGACGTGTTCGAGCGCGCGTTCGGCAAGACGCTGCGGGTGAGCTGACGGCACCCTTCTGACAGCGCCGCTACCCAGGCCGGTTTGCCGTGTTCCGTCACGAGTATGGTCAGGGCCATCCTTCGTTCCGGTCTGTCAGTCCGCCTTGCGCTGGGTCTGGCGCTCGCGGGCTCACTCGCGTTCGGCGCCGTGTCCGCGTCCGCCGCCTCGCACGTGACGGTCAGGTCCGGCACGTACAAGCTCGCCATCCCGGCGCCGGGGCATGTGAGCGTGGCGGCGGTGGAGGTGAAGGTGCTGAAGCACGGCCGCGGCGCGCCGCCGAGCCGCGTGCTGCTCGACCTTCCCAACCGCTTCGGCCTGCCCGAGGAGGTGCGCTTCTTCTACGTGCGCCGGCGCATCTCGACCGCACCGCTGCGCTACGAGCTGCTGCTCGTGGCGGTGAACCGGGCCACGGGCCGGTCCTCGTCCGCTTCGGCGTCCGCCGCCCGGGCCAAGGCGACGCGGCGCGTGTCTGCGCGCGCCGCCAAGGTCCAGTTCGACGCCGGCAGCATCCTGCTCGGCTTCCCGTCGCGCGCGGCGTTCGGCCACACATGCGGGAGCTGCGGGGCGAAGCTTCCGAAGAGCACGAACTGCAAGAGCTGCTGGTTCAAGCGCACGACTGTTCAGCAGATCCAGGTGGTGAACGCCGACACCGCAAGCGTCGCTCAGCTCGGCTCGCTCGTGGGCCTGCTGCGCGCGGGCTGGACCACCAACGGCGACTCGAACCTCGTGTTCGGCAACCCCACCGCCGGCACGCCGCGCGACCCGACGCTGAACGGCGGCGAGTTCGACGACCACCGGGCGTTCGGCTGGGCGCCGGCGAGCCTGCGCGATCCCGGGCCGCTCATGCACACGGTCGTCGACGATCTCCTCACCGCCCAGCCGCAGCAGATCATTCCGGCGCTCGAGCTGATCGGGCAGGCGGACCTCAACGGCAACGGCGTGCTCGATTCGGCCGCCACGCCGGGCGGCGGCTCGCCGGGCACCTGACCCGGCCGGCCGGCTGACGGCCGCCCACTACGCTCTCTCAGATGGTTTCGCCGAGGATCTCGCGCCTCGAGGCGAATGGCGGCCGGCCCCGTCAGGAGGATCCGCTGCCGCCCGACGCCGAGGTATCCCTGCGCCGCATCGCGCGGCTGTTCCGCGACTACCGCGGGCGCCTCGTCGTTCTGCTCTTCCTGATCGCGCTGGCGGCGGGCATCGGCGTGGTCAGCCCGTTCCTGCTGCGCGGGATCCTCGACACGGCGATCCCCCAAAACGACACGACGCTGCTGACGCTGCTCGTGCTCGGCATGGTCGCGGTGTCGATCGCAAGCGGCGCGATCGGCGTGGTTCAGACCTGGATGTCGAACAGCATCGGCCAGCGCGTGATGCACGATTTGCGCGCGGCGGTGTACTCGCACCTCCAGCGGATGTCGCTCGCGTTCTTCACGCGCACGCACACGGGCGAGGTGCAGTCGCGCATCGCGAACGACATCGGCGGCATCGACAACGTGGTCACCAGCACGGCCACCTCGATCATGTCCAACGTCACGACCGTCCTCGCCACGCTCGTCGCGATGCTGGCGCTCAACTGGGAGCTGGCGCTGTTCTCGCTCGCGCTGATGCCGTTCTTCCTGTGGCTCACGCGCCGGGTGGGACAGGAGCGAAAGCGGATCACGACGGTGCGCCAGGGTCGGCTGGCCGACATGTCGACCCTCGTGGAGGAGTCGCTGTCGGTGTCCGGCATCCTGCTCGGCAAGACGATGGGCCGCGGGCCGGAGCTCGTCCGTCGCTTCGGCGCCGAGTCCGAACAGCTCGCGGACCTCGAGGTGCGCAGCCGCATGGCCGGCCGCTGGCGGATGGCGTCGGTGCAGATGAGCTTCGCGATCATGCCCGCGCTCGTGTACTGGTTCGCGGGCTGGACGATCGCGCACGGCGACAACACGCTCTCGATCGGCACGGTGGTCGCCTTTACCACGCTGCAGACGCGCCTGCTGTTCCCGATGCAGTCGCTGCTCTCGGTGGGGCTCGACGTGCAGACCTCGCTGGCGATGTTCGCGCGCATCTTCGAGTACCTCGATCTCGACGTGGACATCAAGGAGCGCGAGCACCCGGTGGAGCTGCATGACGTGCGCGGCGACGTGGCCTTCGACGACGTGTCGTTCCGCTACGACCCAGGCTCGGGCTGGACGCTGTCGGACGTGAACGCGCTCGTGCCGGCCGGGACCACCACGGCGATCGTGGGGGAGACCGGCTCGGGCAAGACCACGATGGCCTATCTCGTGGCGCGCCTGTACGAGCCCGAGCGCGGCCGCGTGACGATCGACGGCGTGGACGTGGCGGACGCATCGCTCGAGTCGCTCGCCGCCACCGTGGGGCTCGTGTCCCAGGACACCTACCTGTTCCACGCGAGCATCCGCGAGAACCTGCGCTTCGCCTGCCCGGACGCGACCGACGAGGAGATCGAATCGGCCGCGCGCGCCGCGCAGATCCACCAGCTGATCGCCGACTTGCCGGAGGGCTACGAGACGATGGTGGGCGAGCGCGGCTACCGCTTCTCGGGCGGCGAGAAGCAGCGCATCGCCATCGCGCGCACGGTGCTGCGCAACCCGCCGGTGCTCGTGCTCGACGAGGCCACGAGCGCGCTCGACAACGAGACCGAGCGCGCTCTGCAGGTGGCGCTCGACGAGCTCGCGCGCGGGCGCACCACCATCGCGATCGCACACCGGCTGTCCACGGTGCGAAACGCGGACCAGATCCTCGTGCTCGACCGCGGCCACGTGGTGGAGCGCGGCACGCACGACGAGCTGATGGCGCTCGACGGCCGCTACGCGGAGCTGGCGCGCGGCGCGGTGGCGGACGACCGCTTCGACCTCGAGGCGAGCGCGGACGGCCGAATTTCCGACACCGTGTCGTAGCGGCGGCCTCGCCGGGGCCGCAGAATCTGGGACAGCTTCTGTCCGCGGGCTCCTGGGGGGCCAGCAGGGCGGAGGTGGCCGCGCCCCAGCGCGGCACATACAGGATGGCCACTCCCCATCCCTCCAAATCAAGATCAGCGGCTGAGCGAGCCGCTCCCACGAAAAGGCACGGGCCCCGTCGGTTCTTCCGGCGGGGCCCGTTCCTTTTAGGCACACTGTGCAGCGGCCCACAGCGAAAGGACTCTGAGATGGCGAACGCGCGCGGCGTCTCTAACAAGAACCTGGTCCTGGCGGCGATGGTCTTCGCCGTCGCGATGACGTTCATCGACCAGACGATCGTCGCAATCGCGGTGCCGGATCTGCAGAAGGACCTGTCGCTCACCGCGACGGGCGCGCAGTGGATCATCAACGGCTACCTGCTCGCGCT
>DASXCV010000040.1:0-12555 GCA_036491015.1 Thermoleophilaceae bacterium
GCGGCGCGCGCCGAGGCCGAGGCCGAGATCAGGCAGCTCGTGGAGGCGAAGTCGGCGCGACGCGAGGCCCGCGGCGAGCCGCCGCTCGACGTCGACGCGGAGGTGGCCGCACTCACCCGCCCGCAGGGGCACGACGAGGCCCTGCGAGACGAGGTCAGGCAGCTCGTGATCGCCCGCAACGAGCGCCGCCTTAGGCGCGGCGAGGAGCCGCTAGACGTGGAGGCCGAGGTGGATCGTCAGCTGCGAGACCTGGGGGCCTGACCCGGGGCGTGGCCCAGGCTGCCAATCGGGTATAGATACGCGCATGCCACGCGGTCGCCGCTATGAGCTCGACGAGCTGATCATCCGCCCGGGGACCTACTTCAATCCCCAGACCGAGGTGATGATCGTCGTCGACGACTCGCCCTCGATGGACGCGGAGATCTTCAACATGGAGGAGTTCGAGGGTGCCGACTGGGTGCTGATCGCGGACGATCTGCCCGTGGACGAGAGCGCGCGCGACGAGCTGCTCGAGAACTTCCAGACCACCTACCACGGTGGCGACGGCCGCGCCGTGCGCGGCGACGACGATGACGGGGACGACGACGTCGACGACGACCTCGACGAGGACAAGTTCGACGAGGACGACGAGGACGCGACGCCCGAGCTCGGCCTCGAAGACGACGAGTAGCGCCGCTTTCGTCAACGCATATCGGTGTGATCAATGCGCTCGTCGCCCCTCTGATACGGCTGCGCAGTCGTGGCGTTTACAGCAGCAATAAGGGCATCGGGCCGGGCACTGTGTCATCCAGGTGTTGCCTGGCAACACCTAACTGCCACAGTGGACCGGCCGGGCGGTCTCGGCCCGCCCGTTATTGCCGCCGTTCGTGCGCGGCCGTCGCCCGCCCACGTCCCGCCGGGCCGCGCTTCATTTCACCCATATGCCGTGATGGGACGGGCGCTTACGCCGCGTAGCGCGACGGCGTGACCCAGTGCGAGCGACCCTCGGGGTCGATCACGTAGGCGCCGTTGCCGCGCCGCGGGCCGAAGCTGACGACGATCGTGCCGTCGCCGGTGGCCATGATCTCCGGCCGCGCTCCCGGGTGTGAGGCGATCAGCGCCGACAGCCGCTCGGCCTGGGCCTCGGTCCACGCGCCGTTCCGGCCCACCTGCTCGGTGAGCTGGCGACCGGCCTCGCCGGCGGGATCGGCCACGGCGGCGGCGGCGTCCGCGTGCTTGTCGATCAGGTGCCGGATCACGCGCGCGCGATCGCTGAGCACGTGCGCGACCGCGCCGAACGCCGAGCCCGCGAGCTCGGCGTAGCGCTCGACCATCCGCTCGAGCGGACCGGCCTCCTGGGACACGAGATCGGGCCGGCGACGCGCGATTTCGGCGTTCACGTAGCGCTCGTGGCTGGAGATTGCGGGCAGCGTCGACATATCCGTGCAGATACTCGCGGGCGCGCGGAGGCAGATGTGTACGGGGGTCCCGCGAAGCACGGTGCGGTTATCACGAAAGGAGCGACGGACTCGCCTCGTAGGCTTCAGTCCCTCTTGCGCCCGGTCTACGTACTAGGACTCTTCATCCCGGCGGCGATCGTGCTGAAACTGGCCGGCGCGCCCGACACCGCGATCTTCTTCACCGCGGCGATCGGCGTGATCCCTACGGCCGCCCTCATGGGCCGCGCCACGGAGGAGCTCGCCACCCAATCGGGGCCGGGCATCGGCGGCCTCCTGAACGTGACGTTCGGCAACGCGCCCGAGCTGATCATCGCCCTGTTTGCGCTCGGCAAGGGGCTGCAGGAGGTGGTGAAGGCGTCGATCGTCGGCTCGATCATCTCCAACTGCCTGCTCGTGCTCGGCGCCGCGATGTTCTTCGGCGGCTGGAAGCGGGAGAAGCAGACGTTCAACCGCGCGATGGCGCACGCGCAGGCCGCGATGCTGCTCCTCGCGATGGTCGCAATCGTGATGCCCGCGCTGTTCGAGCTGATCCGCGGGCACGGGCTCCCGGTGGTCGGCGACACGCGCGTGAACTACGGCTCGAAGGTCGAGACCGTGTCGGCCATCGTCTCGGTCATCCTGCTGATGAGCTACGCCGCGGGCCTGTATTTCTCGCTGAACACGCACCGCCAGCTGTTCAACCCGTACCACGAGGACTCCGGCGAGGCCGAACGCGCGTGGCCCGTGCGGCGCTCCGTGGGACTGCTGGCGCTCGCGGGCCTCGGCGTGGCGCTGATGAGCGAGCTGCTCGTCGGTTCGATCGAGCACGCGGCGAAGAGCGTCGGCCTGTCGCAGTTCTTCATCGGCGTGGTGGTGGTGGCGATCGTGGGCAACGCGGCCGAGCACTGGGTGGCTGTGCTCGTCGCGCTCAAGGACAAGATGGACCTGGCCGTGAACATCGCGGTGGGCTCGAGCGCCCAGGTCGCGCTGTTCGTCGCCCCCGTGCTGGTGCTGCTGTCGTTCGTGATCGGACCGCACCCGATGGCGCTCGTGTTCAATGGCTACGAGGTGGCCGCGATGCTGTTCGCGGTGATCATCGCCAACTTCACGACCCAGGAGGGTGAGTCGAACTGGTTCGAGGGGCTTCAGCTCCTGGGGGTGTACGTCGTCCTCGTGGTGGTATTCGCGTTCGCCTGATCGGGCTGGCGCTCGCCGCCTTCCTGCTCGCCGGCCCCGGCTCCGCCAGCGCCCTGCCGCGACCGCTGACGCTCACGCACGGCTGGCAGTTCCGGCTCGACCCGCATGCGCGCGGCGGGCTCGACGGCTGGCGTGACGGCGGCCCGCGCCGGGGCTGGCGGCACGTGCGGGTGCCACACGTGTTCGACGCGCGGCTCCTGGCCTCGGCCTTCCACGGGACGATCGGGTGGTACCGCCTGCGCTTCCGCGGACCGGCCACGCCGCGCGGGTTCGGCTGGGCACTGCGGTTCGGGGCGGTGCGCCGGACGTCGACCGTGTGGCTGAACGGCCGCCGCATAGGCGCGAGCAGCGACCCGTACGCGCCCTTCATCCTGCCGGCACGCGGGCTGCGCGCGCACCGCGTGAACGAGCTGGTGCTGCGGGTGGTCAACCGCAAGGGCGCGCTCCCCCGCGAAGGCTGGTGGAACTGGGGCGGCATCACGCGGCCGGTCACGCTGATCCCGCGCGGGCCCGTGGCGCTGAACGACATGGCGGTGATGCCGTCGCTCCACTGCTCCGGGCCCGGCGTGTGCGGCACGCCGGAGGTGCAGGTGCGCGGCGCGCTCTCGGGCCCGCGGCGCCTGCCCGTGAGCGTGACGGTGGCGCTGCGCTCGCCCAGCGGCCATACGACCACACACACGTTTCGCACGCGGGCCGCGCGCGCCGTCTCGTTCCACTTCCCGCTCACGGGCACGCCCGACCTGTGGTCGCCCGGCCATCCGGCGCTCTACTCGACCACGGTCACGACGAGGGCGGGCGGGCACACCGTGCAGGTCGACCGCTTCGACACCGGCGTGAGGGCGGTCGAGGTGAAGGGTGGCCTCCTGTATCTGAACGGCCGCCGCGTGCAGCTGCGCGGAGCGTCGATCGAGGAGGACGTGCCCGGGCGCGGGCCCGCGCTGCGGCCATCCGACATCGAGCAGATCGTGAGCGAGCTGAAGGCGCTCGGCGCGAACGTCACGCGCGCGCAGTACGGGCTGAGCGACGAGCTGATGAGCGCGCTCGACCGCGCCGGGATCCTGCTCTGGAACCAGTCGCCCGTGTATCACCGCGACCTCGAGCTGCGCCGTAGCGCCGGCCGCGCGGACGCGCTCGCACAGGTGCGCGACAACATCCTCGCCGCGCGCAACCACCCGAGCCTGCTCGCCAACTCGGTGGACAACGAGCCCGTGTTCGTGCCCGATCACCGGCCCGGCACGCGCGACTACCTGCTGCAGGCGGCCGCGCTGGCGCGCCGGCTCGACCCGATCACCCCCACCGCCGTCGACATCTCGCTCAAGCCGAACCTGCCGTTCCAGCGCACCTTCACGCATTTCGACCTGCTCGGGCTCACCTCGTACTTCGGCTGGTACGCGGGCACGCCGCCGCGCTCGACCGCCAACCTCGCCGACTTCGCCCCGGCGCTCGCCGCCACCCGCGCGAGCTATCCGAACCAGGGTCTCGTGGTGACCGAGTTCGGCGCCGAGGCATCGTTCCACGGCGCGGCGGTCCAGAAGGGCAGCTACGAGTTCCAGTCCGACCTGCTCGGGAAGACGCTCGACGTGATCGACTCGACTCCGTTCCTCGGCGGGGCGCTCTATTTCACGCTGCGCGAGTTCGCCGTGAAGCCGCACTGGGACGGCGGCGCGGGACTGCCGGTGGCGCAGCGGAACTCACTCCACCACAAGGGACTCCTGAACTACGACGGCACGCCCAAGCCCGCGTGGTCCGTGGCGCGGCAGCGCTTCGCCACCACGCCGCTGTATGTGCCGTCGCCCTAGACGCGCGGGCGCTCGTTCACGCGCCGGATCCAGGCGCCCAGGCGCTCGTGCCGGCCCGGCGCGAGCAGCTGGCGCTCCTCGAGGATGAGGTGGAAGGGCTCGTCGTCGTCGGGCTCGCGCAGCAGGGCGAACTTGAGGAACGGGAACGCCGCGATGTCCGCGGCCGAGAAGTCGTCTCCCATCAGATACTCGCGACCGTCGAGCAGCGTCTCGAAGCGGTCGAGCGAGCGCGACATCGCCGCGGCGCACTCCTCCACGTCCACGCCCGCCTCGATCGAGTTCGGCCACACCTTCCACACGCGGTTGAACCAGTCGACGAACACGAGCAGCTCCTCGCGGCGCGCGGGGTCGGCCGGGTAGAGCGGCGGCTCGGGATGGCGCTCGTCGAGGATGCGGACGATGTCCATCGACTCGACGAGCACCTCGTCGCCGTCCACCAGCACGGGCACGAGCGGTTGCCCGCTCACGCCCTCGACCTCCGAGCGGTCCGAGTACTCGATCCACACGGACTCCACCGCCAGCCCCTTGTGGGCCAGCGCGAGCGCCACCCGCTCCACGTTGGTGGAGAAGGCGGCGCGATAGAGCCTCAGCAAGGCGCGGCTACTTGGTGAGGAGCGCGGCACACTTCTGCAGCGCCGTCGCGTCGTTGCCGCCCGCCTTCTTGATGCAGTCGGCGTACTTCTGGAACTGAGCCGCGCTGGGCGTGCCGCTGCTCGAGCTGCTCGAGCCGCTCGACGAGCCGGAGCCCGAGGACGAGCCCGAGCCGCTGCTCGCGCCGCCCGCTGCCCCGAGCGAGCCGCTGAGCGCGCTGAGCTGGCCGGCCAGGTCCCCGATCGGCTTGGCGTTCGACGGCGCCGAGATCTGCTGGGAGCCGCCCACGTTGTCGAGCTCGATCGACAGCTGGAGCGTGCCGCCGGTGGCGCCGCCGACCTTCGACTGCTGGTCCTTGGGCACCGACAGCTGCAGCGTCGTGGCGATGCGCCGCACGGTGTTGTCGCTCTTGGCCACGTAGACGTCGATCTGCGGGTTCTTCAGGGCGCTCTCGATCTGGGACTTCTGCTGAGCGGTGAGCGACGGCGGCTTGGACGCGCCGTTCAGGCTGCTGGTCGGCGCCTTCTGGACGACGGTGTTGAGATCGTCGAGCAGCTTGCTGACGTTGAGCGTGGCCGAGATGTGGGTGACCTTGGTGCCGCCGATGGTCGTGTCGCCGGCGTTCTTGGCGTTCTCGAGCCACGTGAGCGGGCTGATCCCGAGCTCGGAGAGGCTGGTCTTCGGACCCTTGCTCTTCTGCGCCGCGAGCTGCTGGTTGAGCCGCGCGACTGTGGTCTTGCCCACCTCGTAGGCCTGGCCGCGAACCGTCACGAAGAGGTCCTCGCCCGTGGAGGTGATGCCGAACGGGATGCTCTGGCCGCCGCCCGAGATGTTGGCGTTCAGGTTCATGCTCGGCAGCTTGCCCGCGCCGTTGTTCACGTACGGGCCGGCGACCTTCACCGCGATCGGGGCGTTGAGGCCGGACACGCCGTTCACCTGCACCGACAGGTTGAAGTTCACGTCGGCGCTCTTCACCGGCTGGTGGAAGGCTGTGTTGAGGAGCGCCGTGGCGTCCTTGTCGTTGCCGCTGCCGCCGCCACCACCGCAGGCGGATACGAGTGTGGCCCCGAGGACGAGGAGTAGCACCGGCAGGAGGGCGAGTCGAAGACGGGGTGGCAAGGTCGTTGTGCTCCGTTGTCGAAAGCGGGGTGAGGGTCGAGACTACACGGGCACAGACCGAATCTTTTGGTTCTTAACAACCGCTTAGGAGGGCAGTGATCGCACGGGGAGCGATAGTCGCGGCGGCGGCGTTTCTGGCGCTCGCGGCCCCCGCTTCCGCCAGCGAAGTCCTGCGCGTCGAGGGGAACCGCGTGGTGCCCCAGAACGATCCCGCCGTGCCCGGCCAGTCCGCCGAGCTGCAGTTCCCGCCGTCCTCGAGTTGCTCGAAGCCCGCGCGGCCGCCGGTCGGCCGCCCCGCCGCGCTCGCGGCGAGCGTGCCCGCCGTGCTCCACGCCGATTACGCCAAGCGGGCGCTCACCGCCAAGGAGTACTCGGGCTACAAGGGCATCTACGACAAGGCCGTGTCCACCGCCCGGCGGCTCAGCGGCACGCGCCGGGCCAACCTTCAGGACGTGATCTTCGCGCTCGACCGCATCGCGCGGGACGGCTCGCTCACGGTGTCGCGCATGCACGCGCTGTTCTTCCAGCTCGACCACAACACGCAGTTCTGGCCGTCCACGAGGCTGCCGCGCATCCCGCCGCCCACGCCGAGCCCGTGCCGCTACTTCTCGAAGAAGAGCGGCTTCGTGACACCGGTGCGCTACGTGTTCGACGACAGCCCGCTGATCTTCGAGTACTACCCCGGCAACGGGCTGCAGCTCCAGGCGCTCGCCAACTGGGGTGCGGTGAACGCGCTCGGCGGCGCCTGCCTCGGCGTGTACGGGCCGAACGTGAAATGCGAGCCGGACAAGCTCAAGACATACCTCGACGCGATGGTCGCGATCACGTCGAACCGAAGCGGCTTCGACACCTGGGAGTACTGGTTCCCGTTCGGCGGCGGCAGCCCGCCGTGGACGAGCGGCCTCACCCAGGGCACCGCGATCACGGCGCTGGTGCGGGGGTCGATCGTGCTGAAGGACCCGAAGTACCTCGAGCTCGCGAAGTCCGCCGTGAAGGCCTTCACCACCCCGGCGCCCGCCGGCGTGCTCACCCACGCGTTCGGCGGAGACTGGTACGCGGAGTACTCGTTCGCGCCCGGCACCTTCATCCTCAACGGCTTCATCCAGGCGCTGAACGGGATCTGGGACCTGTACGCCGCCACGAAGAGCTCGCGCGTGCGCGCGATCTTCACGCGCGGGAGCCGCGCGGCCAAGCACGCGCTCCACAACTACGACACGGGCGCGTGGTCGCTCTACACACTGCACGGGCAGGAGGACGACCTCAATTACCACCGGCTCGTGCGCGACTTCCTACAAGGTCTCTGCGACCGCACGAAGGACCACGTGTACTGCACCTACGCCACCCGCTTCACGAACTATCTGCACGAGCACGAGAAGCTCAGATACGTGGGGCCAACCTCCGCCCGTGTCGGTCGCGCGGTGCCGCTCAGCTTCCGGCTGTCGAAGATCTCGTGCGTGACGGTGACGGTCACCCGAGGCGGCGCAACGGCGTTCTCGAGCCGCCTTCTCACGGCGTTCGGCACGCACAGCTTCAGCTGGGTGCCGCGCTCCGGGGGCACCTACACGGTGCAGTTCACGGCGTACGACTACCTCAACCACCTGACCGTTGAGAAGAAGACGCTGACCGTTAGGAGGTAGGTTGCGAGCCACGAATGGCTCCGCGAACAATCCTCTACACGGGCAAGGGCGGCGTTGGGAAGACCAGCGTGGCCGCCGCGACCGCGCGCCGTTGCGCCGCCGCGGGCATGCGCACGATCGTGCTCTCGACCGACCCGGCGCACAGCCTGTCTGACTCGCTCGAGACCGAGCTCGGCGCGGAGCCCACGGAATGCGGGCCGAACCTGTTCGGACAGGAGGTGGAGGCCCAGCAGGAGATGGAGCGCCACTGGGAGGCGGTCCAGGACTGGCTCGGCGACCTGCTCGCGCAGCGCGGCGTGGACCACATCTCGGCCGAGGAGCTGACCGTGCCGCCCGGGATGGACGAGCTGTTCTCGCTCCTGCAGATCAAGCACCATCACGAGACCGAGGAATACGACGCGATCATCGTGGACTGCGCGCCCACCGGCGAGACGCTGCGGCTCCTGTCCTTCCCGGACGTGGCGAGCTGGTGGCTCGAGAAGGTGTTCCCGTGGGAGAAGCGCGTGGTGGCCGCCGCGCGGCCGTTCGCGCGCACGTTCCTCGACGTGTCGCTGCCGAGCGAGGCCGTGTTCGACGACGTCCAGCGGCTCGTGCACAACCTCGTGGCGATGAACGGGATCCTGCGCGACCGCTCGGCCACCTCCCTGCGGCTCGTGATGAACCCTGACCGCATGGTCATCCGCGAGGCGATGCGGACCTTCACCTACCTCAACCTCTACGGCTACCTGACCGACGCCGTGGTGGTGAACCGCCTGTTCCCACCCGACGTCGAGGGCGGCTACTTCGCCGCCTGGCGCGAGGTGCAGCAGGAGCACATGGAGCTGGTGCGCTCCGCCTTCTCCCCCGTTCCGATCCTCCAGGCGCCGTTCTTCGACCAGGAGGTGATCGGGCCGCACATGCTCGACCGCCTGGGCGACGAGCTGTTCGAGGACCTCGACGCCGGCGCCGTGCTGCACGAGGAGCTGTCGCAGGAGCTGGTGGCGGACAACGGTTCCGCCACGCTGCGGCTTCCGATCCCGTTCGTCGAGAAGGCCGACATCCATCTGAAGAAGATCGGCCTCGAGGTGATCGTCCGGGTGGGCGGGCAGAAGCGGACTATCATCCTGCCGCCCGCGATGGCCGCCTACCGGCCGCGCACCGCGCGCTTCGAGAGCGGCGCGCTGGAAGTCCTGTTCGAGCGAAGCGATGACCGAGTACCGGCAGACGACACCACCATCTGACGGCGGCGAGGCGCCGCCTCCGCCCCGCTGGGACGAGGTGGACTGGGACACCTGGACGCCGCCGACAAGCGGCGAGGGGGCGCCACGGCTCGGCTCGGGGATGCCCGATCTGCGGCCGCTGTTCGCGCTGATCGACGTGGTGCGCAGCGCACTGCCGGCCGAGCTGCGCGATCAGTTCAACTCGCTCGTGCGGGAGCTGCTGCTAACGCTGCGGGCGCTTATCGACTGGTACGTGGAGAGGTTGGGGCCGGGCAAGCCGGACGCCCGCGTCGAGGACATACCTATTGAGTAGTTCTTGGTTCTTAGTTCTTAGTTGCTAGGGACTACTCGCCCTGGATTTCGCGGCGCGCTTCGCGCTTGAGATCTATTGCCCGGATGCTGTGCTCGTCCGGCAGCTTTTCGAGCACCTGGCGGATGAGCTTGATCACGTCCTGCTCGTCGTGGCCGTAGTCGTCGAGCAGCGATTTGAGGGCTGTGTGGGTGACCTTCAGCTCGGCCGCCGTGAGATCGAGCCGGAAGGCGACCTCGCCTGGCTGAATCGGCTCGAAATCCTCGCTCATGCGGCAAAGCTACCAATGCGCACGGCGGTTAACCTTGGCGCGTGGCAGCCAAGACCTGGATCCTCACGGGCTCGCCGGAGAACTTCGCGGCCACCCGCGACCACGGCTTCAAGGTGATCGGGGCGAAGGAGATGCGCCGCAACATGGCCGAGCAAATCGCGCCGGGCGACGAGATCGTCTTCTATCTCACGCGCATCAAGGCATTCGGCGGCGTCGTCCGTGTGACCGGCGAGATGTACGAGGACCGCACGAAGATCTGGCCGGGCAAGCCGGGCAAGGTCGACCCGTATCCGTGGCGCTTCGAGACCGAGCCCGTGCTGATCCTCGACGAGCAGGACTTCGTCCCCGCCGAGGAGCTCGCACCGCATCTCGAGCACGTGCGCAAGTGGCCGCTCGAGCACTGGACGCTCGCCTTCCAGGGTCAGCTGCGAACCGTGTCCGACGCCGACTCGGCGCTGCTCACCAAGCGCCTGCGCGAGGCGGCCGGCCTCGGCGCCGCGGCGTGAGCGAGGAGCGCGACCCCGCCGAGCGCGTCCGCAACCTGTTGCTGCGCGGCGACAACCTGCTGAAGCACGGCGGCGACCGCGACAAGGCGCTCGCCGCGTTCGAGGAGGCGCGCGCGGTGGCCGCGCACGACTCCGTGGATCCGCGCGTCCGGAAGCTCGTGGAGCACCGGATCGCCTCGCTGGACGAGCTCCTCGGCGAGTGAACCACGAGCGCCACTACACGCTCGACCAGGCCACGGCGGCGCTGCCGTGGGTGCGGGAGCGGCTCGAGCGGCTGCGTGAGTCGCACGCCCTCCTGAACGAGAAGGAGGCGCGCGACGCGCTCGAGCACGCCGCGCCGGGCAACGGCGGCGGCGAGCCCGGGCAGGTGGTGTCGGAGGGCTTCCTCGGCCTGCGGTCCGCGCTGATCGAGCTCCAGGAGATGGAAATCGTGCTGCGCGATCTGGAGCGCGGCCTCGTGGACTTCCCCTCGCTGCGCGACGGCCGCGAGGTCTATCTCTGCTGGGTGGAGCAGGAGGAGGACGAGATCGCCTACTGGCACGAGCTCGAGACCGGCTTCGCGGGCCGCCAGCCGCTCTGACCGGTGAGCGGGGCTTGCGTTCGTGCGCCGCCCAAGGTCTACTAGACATACCTACTGGCCCGGGGAGGCGCTGGAAAGGACTCGCAAAGCCCCATGACACCCTCCGCTCCGGTGCCCCGATGGCTGATCGCCGTCGCCGCCGCACTAGGCCTGTTCTTCGGCCTCAGCACGATCGCGCATGCCCAGCCGGGGCACGTTGCGGTGTTCGACAACGGCCTCTACATCGACAACACAGAGACAAACTTCGGGGCTGAGGGACCGAACACGATTGCGTCGCTCCAGTCGTTCGGCGAGACCGTGACCCCGTTCACCGGCATCACCGCGGCGGACTTCACCGCCGCGCTTGCGGGGCAGGACTCGCTCGTGATCCCCGAGCAAGAGAATGCCGAGGTTCCCGACGGCGAGATGGTTCGCGGCGACCAGCCGCCAGAGCCCTGCCTCAGCATCGACATGGCTGATGACGCCATCGCGGTGGTCCGCAACTTCGTGGCAAGCGGCGGTCAGCTCGTGGTCATGGCATATGGCGAGGACGAGTGCAGCACGGAGTTCGTGGACGACGTCTTCAACTTCTCGCTGGCGCCAGGCGCGGAGTCAGAACTCGCCGTCCGCGGCCTAGAGGGCGGCCCCGTCATCTACAGCAAGACACCGAACGCCAATGGCACCGAGTTCCAGGACGGTCCGGCGACGATCCCGGCAAATAACGCCACTGGGACGGTTGACGAGAGCACCTTGCCGGCCGTCGGCGGTATTCCGATCTACAGCGACGGCGCGGGAAGCAGCGCGGTTGCCGATATCCCGTACTTGGACGGCAGCATCACGCTGCTCGGTTGGGACTGGTTCGACTCGACCCCGCCGGACCCGAATCCCCTGAGCGTGCCCGAGCTCAGTACGCGACGGGCCCAGACCCGCGGCGAAAGCGGAGGCCAGGACTTCGGCTGGCAGGACGTGCTGCGCAGGTCGGTTGACCTGCCGGTACTGACCGTGAACGACGTGAGCCTGAACGAGGGCAACTCGGGCACGACGCCGTTCAACTTCACGGTCACCTCGTCGGAGAACCACTCGGAGAACATCCACGCCAGTGACGCTACGGCGGACGGAACGGCCAAGGCCGGCTCCGACTACACCGCGGCCGGCGGCGCGTTCACGATGCCACGCTTCACCAACAGCGGCGGCATCACCGTGAACGTGACGGGCGACACGGCGGTCGAGCCCAACGAGACGTTCGCGCTCAACCTCACCGGCCCGTTCCCGGCGGTTGTGGGCAAGAACGGCACCGGCACGATCGTCAACGACGACTTCGCCGCCCCGAAGGTGGGCGTCGCGGGCGTCAGGCGCGCATGCACCTCGAGCACGGTGCACGTGCGCTTCACGATCAACTCCGGCGCCGGGATCAAGAGCGTGAGGGTCACGCTCGACGGCAAGAAGGTCACCAGCACGACCAAGAGCCGCTTCACCGTGAAGGTGAACACCAACAAGCTCACGGCCGGACGCCACACGCTCACCGCCGTGGCCGTCGACAAGAACGGCAAGAAGACCACGGTGCACAAGACGATCGCCCGCTGCGCAGCCGCCAAGCCGCGCCGCCAGGCGGCGCCGCGGTTCACCGGCTAAACGAATGGAGGAGAGGCCTCGGCCGCCACGTGCGGCTGGGGCCTTTCCCCTGCCCTGGCGATCCTCAGCAGCACCACGAGCAGCGGAGCAGCGCGAACGGGGCGATGTACGCCGCCGGTCCACCGCTCGATGTTGTCAGACGCACGGATATCGTCCGCCTCGTGATCGGACTCGATGACGTGCAGGCGGCCGCTCGCCGGCTCGACGGGATCGCGCACCGCACGCCGGTGCTCAGCTCGCGCACGCTCGACGAGCGGCTGGGCGCGCGCGTCCTGCTGAAGGCGGAGTGCGTGCAGCGCACCGGGTCGTTCAAGTTC
>DASXCV010000041.1:0-22222 GCA_036491015.1 Thermoleophilaceae bacterium
GGCATCGCCACCCGCGCGCGCGGCGAGGAAGTCGAGCGCGTCGTCGTCCACCTGCGGCGCCTCCGGCAGGCCGCGCTCGTCGGACAGCGCGCGCCGCAGCAGCGCGAGCACGTGCGCGTCCTCGAGCTGGCGGAACTCATACACCGTGCAGCGCGAGAGCAGCGCCGAGTTCACCTCGAAGTACGGGTTCTCCGTGGTCGCCCCCACCAGCGAGACGAGGCCCTCCTCCACCGCGGGCAGGAGCGCGTCCTGCTGCGCCTTGTTGAAGCGGTGGATCTCGTCCAGGAAGAAGATCGTGCCCTCGTGGCTCGTGCGGCGGCGGTGGTCGGCGCGCTCGAGCAGGTCCCGCACCTCCTGGCGCCCGGCGTTCACGGCCGACAGCTCCTCGAACGCGGAGCGCGAGCGGGCGGCGAGCAGCCGCGCGAGCGTGGTCTTGCCGGTGCCGGGCGGCCCGTAGAGGACCATCGAGTGCGGGCGGCCCTCCTCGAGCGCGGTGCGGAGCGCGGAGCCCTCGCCGAGCAGGTGCTCCTGCCCGATGAACTCGCTGAGCGCGGCCGGCCGCATGCGCACGGCCAGCGGCTGATCCTCGGGCGGCACCGAGGTGCGGCCGCGCGGGTTGTCCTCGGTCTCGAAAAGTCGCTCCACAACCAGAGTCTCGCAGCCCGTTCGGCGGGCCACCAGGCGCCTATATAGTCAGCTCCCGTGCCTGAATCCGCCCAACTGGAGCGACGCACCACCGAACTCCTCCAGTCGCTGATCCGCTTCAACACGGTCAACCCGCCGGGGAACGAGCAGGCGGTGCAGGAGTGGCTGCGGGAGCTGCTCGAGGGCGCGGGCTTCGAGTGCGAGCTGCTGTCCGCCGTCGAGGGCAGGCCGAACCTCGTGGCGCGGCTGCGCGGCCGCTCCGACGGCCCGGTGCTGTCGCTGTCCGGCCACGTGGACACCGTGCTCGCCACGCCGTCCGAGTGGAGCGTGGACCCGTGGTCCGGCGAGCTGCGCGACGACTGCGTGTGGGGGCGCGGCGCGCTCGACATGAAGAGCCAGGTGGCGGCCGAGCTGGCCGCCGCGCTCGCGCTCACCGACGAGGGCTGGCGGCCCGCGTCGGGCGATCTGCTGCTGGTGTTCGTGGCCGACGAGGAGGCGGGCTCGCTGCAGGGCGCCAAGTGGCTGTGCGCGAACCACCCGGACAAGGTGCGCTGCGACTTCTCCGTGAACGAGGGCGCCGGCGAGGTGTTCGAGTTCGACGGCCGCCGCTTCTACAGCGTGTGCGTGGCGGAGAAGGGCGTGTTCCGGTTCACGCTGTCCACGCTCGGGCGGGCCGGCCACGCGTCGGTCCCGCGCATCGGCGACAACGCCCTGCTCAAGCTCGGCCCGCTGCTCACCAAGCTGGGCGCGGCCGAGATGCCGCTCGAGCTGAGCCCCGAGCCCGAGGCGTTCCTGCGCGGGCTCGGCGTGCTGAACGGCGACCCGGCTCTCGCGCTCCGCGAACTGGCGGACAAGGACGAGCGCCTGGCGGTGCTCGTCGAGCCGATGCTCGGCGTGACCCTCTCCCCGACCATGGCCCACGCCTCCGAGAAGATCAACGTGATCCCGTCGCGCGCCGAGCTGCAGGTGGACTGCCGCGTGCCGCCGGGCCTCGGCGAGGACGCCGCGCGGGCGCGGATCGCGGGAGCGCTCGGCGGCGCCGACGGCTATGAGCTGAGCTTCTTCCAGGACGAGCAGGTGATCGGCAACCGCTCCTCGATCGACACCCCGCTGATGGACCGCATCCGCGCATTCGTGGAGCGCGAGGATCCGGGCGCTGTCGTCGTGCCGACCGTGCTGCCCGGCTTCACCGACTCGCGCTGGTGGCGCGACGCCTTCCCCGACTGCGTGGCCTACGGCTTCTTCCCGCAGAACAAGATGGACATGTTCGATTCCGCCCCGCTCGTGCACGGCGCCGACGAGCGCATCCCGGTGGAGGACCTCGGCCTGGCCGCGCGCTTCTACGCAGAGCTGGCGCAGGACGTGCTCGGGTGAGCGACGAGAAGAACGACAAGCTGCGCCTCGGCGGCATGGCGCTGCGCAACGGCCTGCTCGTGCACGGGCCGACCCACTGGGCGGCGGCGATCCGCACGAAGAGCGGCGAGATCAAGGTGGCGTCCGGGCGCAAGCCGGACCTCGGCGGGCGCGCGTTCGACCGCGTGCCGGGGCTGCGCGGCGTGTCGAAGCTCGCGGAGGCGGTGGCGGTCATCCCGGCGGTGAAGCGCCGGCTGCCCGAGGCGGGGCTGCCGATGGAAGACGTGCGGGCGCTCGGCGGCATGGCCGTGGCGGCCGGCCTCTCCCAGGCGGTGCGGCGGGGCGGTGAGCGCACGCTGGGCCGCGAGGCCGCGGTGTCGCTGCTCGGCCTGGCGCCGGCGCTGCTCGTGCTGCGCGGCGGCGACATCGCCGCCTACCACGGCGTGGAGCACAAGTCGATCGGCGCCTATGAGCAGGGCTCCGCGGCCGCCGACGTGACCAAGGAGCACGACCGCTGCGGCTCGAACCTCGTGGCGCCGCTGCTCGCCACCTCCACGCTCGGCAGCGTGGCCGCCCGCCGCGCCGGCATGAAGGGCTCGGCCGCCGATGCCGCGGGTGCGCTCGGGGGAATGGCGATCGCCGTCGAGATCTTCGCCTGGTCAGAGCGCCACTCGGGCACGAAGCTCGCGAAGGCGCTCAAGCGCCCCGGCTACGAGATCCAGCGCATCGTGGGAACGCGTGAGCCAACCGCCGAGCAGCTCGAGGTGGGCCGCGCGGCGATGGACGAGATCCTCAGGGTCGAGAAGAGCTAGGCGAGCCGACCCAGAGGGTCCAGCGCTCGACGCTGTCGATCCTCAGCACGGTGTCCGTCCACGGGTCGTCCGCGAGACGGCGCCTGATCTCCTGCTCATCGTCCACGTGCGCTACAAGCGCGGCGTACTCGCCGTCGACGTCGCCGAGCGGCCCGGCCAGCACGATCACGCCTTCGTCCACGAGCCGGTCCACGAACGCAGCATGCTCCTCCCAGCCGTCCTGCTCCCGGCGCGCACGGGCCGGGTCCCAGGCCGGGCCGCGCGCCTCTCTCACCAGGAAGTAGCCGGACACGCCCACAGGGTACGGACCCATACCATTGCCGGATGGCAACCCGTGCCGAGCGGCAGCGGCTCGAGCCGGCCGTCTTCCGCCTTCCGGTGGAGCGCATTCGGGACGGCTACTACTCGGACGCCTACTTCAACTTCTCGCGCGAGCTGCTCGAGGCCGAGGGCCGGCGCCCGCGGGTGACGATGCAGGTGTTCCAGAAGCAGGCCTCGGTGCTGGGCGGGATCGACGAGGCGATCGCGGTGCTGAAGGAGTGCGCCGGGGAGCGCGCGCCCGAGGGCGCCTGGCAGCTCGGCTGGGACGAGCTCAGCGTGCACGCCCTCCATGAGGGCGACGAGATCGCGCCCCACGAGACCGTGATGACGATCGAGGGCGACTACTCGCTGTTCGCCCATCTCGAGACCGTCTACCTGGGTTGCCTCGCGCGCCGCACGCTCGTGATGAAGAACGTGCACGAGGTGGTGGAGGCCGCACGCGGCAAGCAGATCCTGTTCTTCCCCGCCCGCCACGACCACTGGCTCGTGCAGACGGGCGACGGCTGGGCCGCGCACGTGGCGGGCGCGATCGGCGTGTCCACCGACGCGCAGGCGTCGTGGTGGGGCGGCACCGGCATCGGCACCGTGCCGCACGCCCTGATCGCGGCCTACGGCGGCGACACCGTGGCGGCGTCGAAGGCGTTCGCCGGCCGCTACGCCGACCAGATGAACGTGACGGTGCTCGTGGACTTCGAGAACGACTCGGTGCGGACGGCGCTCGAGGTGGCCGAGGCGCTCGGCGACGACCTCTGGGGCGTGCGGCTCGACACCTCGGAGAGGCTCGTGGACCGCTCGCTCTGGCACGAGATGGGCGACTTCCGTCCGACCGGCGTGAACGAGCTGCTCGTGCGTCGCGTCCGCGAGGGGCTCGACGCGGCCGGGCACGAGCACGTGAGGATCGTGGTGTCAGGCGGCTTCGACGCCGACCGGATCCGCAGCTTCGAGGCCCAAAACGTGCCCGTTGACGCCTACGGAGTTGGTTCTTCCCTGCTCAGAGGACAGAATGATTTCACCGCTGACATCGTGCTGGTCGACGGGCGAGAATGTGCGAAGGTGGGCCGCCGGCATCGGCCCAACCCCCGATTAGAGGTTGTGGAGTAATGGTTTTGGGCCAAGCGGCCGATTACAGGTGCGGATGACGCCCCTTCTCGGCACTTTTCTAGACGGGTTCGAGACCTGGGCGCTCACCTGGCTGCCCATCATCTTCATGGGCCTGATCGTGGTCCTGATCGGGGTCACGCTCCGCTACATGCCGCGGACCAAGCCGCAGCGCATCACCCCCGAGTCGTCCGAGGCGATCAGGTGGGACGACGTAGCGGGCGCCGAGGAGGCGAAGGAGGAGCTGCGCGAGGTCGTGGAGTTCCTGCGCGACCCGAAGCGCTTCCGCCGGCTTGGGGCGAAGGTGCCGCGCGGCATCCTGCTGCACGGGCCGCCGGGCACCGGCAAGACCCTGCTCGCCAAGGCCGTGGCCAACGAGTCGAAGGCCAAGTTCTTCGCGCAGTCGGCCTCCTCGTTCGTCGAGATGTTCGCCGGCCTCGGCGCCGCCCGCATCCGGCGCCTGTTCCGCGAGGCCCGCA
Source organism: Thermoleophilaceae bacterium (assembly GCA_036491015.1). Lineage (GTDB taxonomy): Bacteria > Actinomycetota > Thermoleophilia > Solirubrobacterales > Thermoleophilaceae > JAICJR01. The sequence goes on from DASXCV010000041.1 coordinate 4,709, forward strand.
AGGCGCGCCCGGCGATCGTCTTCATCGACGAGCTCGACGCGGTGGGCGCCACGCGCGGCAACGACATCTCCGGCGAGAAGGACCAGACGCTCAACCAGCTGCTCGTGGAGATGGACGGCTTCGAGGGCTCCGACGAGGTCGTGGTGATCGCCGCGTCCAACCTGCTCGACAAGCTCGACCCGGCGCTGCTCCGCCCCGGCCGCTTCGACCGCCAGATCTTCGTCCCGCCGCCCGACCTCACCGGCCGCACCGAGATCCTCAGGGTGCACTCACGCAACAAGCCGCTGAAGAACGTCGACCTCGAGCTGGTGGCGCGCCAGACGAGCGGCCTCACGGGCGCCGACCTCGCCAACATCTGCAACGAGGCCGCGATCTTCGCCGGGCGCCAGCACCGCGACGTGGTCCTCCACGAGGACTTCGAGGGCGCGCTCGAGCGCGTGGTGGCGGGCATGCAGTCGCGCCGCGTGATCAACGACCACGAGAAGAAGGTCGTCGCCTACCACGAGGCCGGCCACGCGCTGTGCTCCGAGCTCCTCCCGTCCGTGGAGAAGGTCCACAAGATCTCGATCATCCCCCGCGGCCGCGCGCTCGGCTACACGCTGAACCTGCCCGAGGAGGACCGCTACCTGAAGTCGAAGGACGAGCTGATCGACCACCTCGTGGTGCTGCTCGGCGGCCGGGTGTCCGAGCACGTGGTGTTCGGCGCCATCACGACCGGCGCATCCGACGACCTCAAGCGGGTGTACGACATCAGCCGTGCGATGGTGTCCGAGTACGGCATGGGCACCGAGCTGATGTCGCGCAGGCTGCCGGCCGACGATTACTCGATGTCTGACGCCACCCGCCGCATGCTCGACGACGAGCAGCAGCACCTCACCGACCTCGCCTATCGCCGCGCCCAGGCGATCATCCTCGAGCACCGCGAGCTGCTCGACTCCTTCGCCGCCACGCTGCTCGACAAGGAGGTGCTCGAGCGCGGCGACATCGAGCGCATCGTGGCCCGCTATCGCACCGAGGCCGCCAAGGCCGAGATCGCGGCGAAGTCGCCCAACGGCACGAGCGTCGCCGCGCCGGTGGCGGCCGCCGAGCGGCACGAGCCCGAGCCGCCCACGCCGCACCGCTACGAGCCTCCGAACCCGGCTAAGTAGACTCCCCGCCCGTGTTCGGGCGGATCGATCACATAGGTGTGGCCGTGGACGACCTCGACGAGGCCGTCGAGCTCTACAGCGAGCGCTTCGGCATGCGGGAGCAGCACCGCGAGACGGTCGCGGCCTTCGAGGTGGAGGCCGTGCTGCTCGAGGTGGGCGACGGGCATGTGGAGCTGCTCAAACCGCTGAGCTCTGAGAGCGGCATCGGCAAGTTCCTGGAGCGCAACGGTCCCGGCCTCCACCACGTGGCCTACCAGACCTCCGACATCGACTCCGCCATCGAGCACGTGAAGGCCGCCGGCCTCGACCTGATCGACCAGGAGCCCCGCACGGGGATCCGCGGGAGCCGTGTCGCGTTCCTGCATCCGAAGTCCACGGGCGGGGTACTCACCGAGCTTGTGGAGCCCGCACACTGATGCCTGACGAGACGACGACAAAAGCCTCACGCGTGGACATCGGCTTCTCGGGCGGACAGGTGCTGTCCGTGCGGATGTCCGAGTCCGCCTATGAGGATCTGCGCAAGGCGCTTCAAGCATCCAGCGACAGCGCCGGCTGGCACGCGCTGAAGACCGAGGACTCGGAGCTGTCGCTACACCTCGCGCAGGTCGTGTACGTGCGCCTCGATACCGAGAAGCACAGGGTCGGGTTCTAGACCCGTCCGGGCGATGCTCGGGAAGCTCGACCTGGCCGTTCTGCGCGCGTTCAGGACGCGCGGACACACGCCCGCGCTCGACCGGCGGGTGGCCACCTTCTCGCACCTCGGCGAGCAGGGCTCGGTGTGGTTCGCGATCTGCGGTCTCGGCGCGCTGGTGGATCCGGGCGGGCGCGCCGTATACGCGCGGGCGGCCAAGGCGGTGCTCGGCACCTACGCGCTGAACCAGCTGATCAAGGTGACCGTGCGACGCCCGCGCCCGCGCATCGAGGACCTGCCGCCGCTCACGGGCACGCTCACCGGCCTGTCCTATCCGTCTGCGCACGCGGCCACGTCGTTCGCCGGCGCGCGGATGCTGTCCGAGGCGCTCCCGGCCGCGCCGCTCTACGCGCTGGCGCTCGCGCTCTGCCTCTCGCGGCTCTACCTCGGCGTGCACTACCCGTCCGACATCGTGGCCGGGGTGGCCCTCGGCTCGGCCACGGCGGAGCTCGCCTCATGAGGATCGGGATCGTGGGGATGCCGAACGCCGGCAAGTCGTCGCTCTTCAATGCGCTCACGAAGGCAGGCGCCGAGGCGGCCAACTACCCGTTCACCACGGTCGAGCCGAACGTGGCCGTGGTGCCCGTGCGCGACGAGCGGCTGGTCGAGGTGGCGGCCACGCTCGGCTCGACGCCGATCACCTACGAGACGATCGCGTTCCACGACATCGCCGGGCTCGTGCGCGGCGCTCACCAGGGCGAGGGGCTCGGCAACCAGTTCCTGTCCAACATCCGCGAGACCGACGCGATCGTGCACGTGGTGCGCGCGCACGACGACGCGAACGTGGTCCACCCGGAAGGCCACGTGGACCCGAGCGCCGACATCGACACGATCGAGACCGAGCTGCTCTACGCGGACCTCGAGCAGGCCGAGCGCCGCCTCGAGCGCGTGTCGCGCCAGGCCAAGTCGGGCGAGCGCGCCGTGGTAGCGGAGAGCGAGTGGCTCGGCCGCCTGGTGGAGGCGCTGAAGGAGGGCAAGCCCGCGCGCTCGGTGCCGGTGCCCGCCGATGCGCCCGACGGGATGCGCAACCTGCGGCCGCTCACGGCGAAGCCGGTGCTCTATCTCGCCAACGTCGGCGAGGGCGAGACCGAGGTGCCACCGGAGGTGGCCGGCTACGCGGAGCGCGCCGGCGCGAGCGCCGTGGCCGTGAGCGCGCGCATCGAGGCCGAGCTGTCCGAGCTGGACGACGAGGAGGGCGAGGTGATGCGCGACGAGCTGGGCGTGCCGGAGTCAGGCCTCGACCTCGTGGTGCGCGAGGCGTTCGCACTGCTCGACCTGATCCAGTTCTTCACCGCGGGTGAGGCCAAGGAGGCGCGCGCCCACGCGATCGAGCGCGGCACGACGGCATGGGGCGCGGCGGGCGAGATCCACTCCGACATCCAGCGCGGCTTCGTGCGCGCCGAGGTGGTGCCGTGGAACGAGCTCGTGGACGCCGGCGGTTACGCCGGGGCTCGTGAGCGGGGAACGCTCAGGCTCGAGGGGCGGGACTACCGGATGAACGACGGTGACGTGATCACTGTCAAGTTCACGCCGTAGTTCTTAGTTCTTAGTTCTTGGTTCTTAGTTGATCTGCATCGCGGGGCCGTCCAGCGGCCCGACGGAGATCCGGAATGTGCCGGTGCCGCGCACGGCGACGTTGTACTTGCCGTGCTTGTCGAGCCGCGTGCGGCCGATGGTGTGCCAGCGGCCGTCCTTGCCCTTGCGCTGCACCTGCGCGAGCGCGTGCTTGGGCGCCGGCCAGAGCGAGCCGTAGAGGCGCGCCGGCTTGCCGGGCTTGAAGGTCCTGGGGAACAGTCGCTGTGACTTGCCGAACAGGCTCGCGCCCGCCTGCACGCCGCCGCCCGGCGTAGTGGGAACCGTCTCGGTCGGCGGCGTCTTCGGCTTCGTCTTCGAGGAGAAGCGGTTGAACGACGCCCAGGTGTCGTCGAGTCCGAGCTGGCTCTTGAGCGTGGCGCCGCGCACGCGCACCGAGCCACGCGAGCCCACCACCGACGCCCACACGATCCGCGGCGACACGCCGCGCTGGACCACCTTGATGCCGCGCAGCTTGCCCTTCACCAGCGAGCCGAGCTCGTGCTGCAGCCGCGACGTGGTGAGCCTGATCTGCCAGCGGTGCTTGGGCGAGATGTTGTCGTACGGATCGTTCACGCCGGTGAGGTACGGCTCCGGCTTCGCGCCGTAGAAGACGTTCTGCACGTCCTCGGTGTGGCCGCCCGAGGTGGAGAAGAAGTACGTGGCCGCGACCTGTCCCTGGTACTTCAGGATCTGCTCAGAAGTGGCGGCGACGGCCGCGTTGCTGCTGGCCACCTCGCTGTCCGCGCCCTTGTACACCTGCGAGCGCGTGTCGGGGTACTGGTCGAACACCGGGCCGCCGGCGTCGGTGGCGAGCGCGTAGCTGCGCGCCGCCACGGCCTGGGCCTCGAGCGCGGCCGGCGACCATGACGTCGGCATCTCGCCAGGCACGACGCCCTTCACGTAGTCGTCGAGGTCGGCCGCGTTCACGACGGCGAGCCCGCTGAACGGGCTCGGGCGGAACTCGAGCGTGCCGCGGTAGTGGCCCGCGGTCACGCCGTTCATCGCGCGTCCGCCCAAGCGCAGCAGGCCCGTGGAGCTCGTGATGTCGAGCGGCGTGTCGAAGTGGCCGAGGCGCTTGCCCTTCGGGTCGAGCAGCAACTCGCCGCTCAGCCCGTTCAGCTTCACCGTGTAGGTCTTCGATGGGTTGAGCTTGTGGCCGCCGCCGTCGGTGGCGCCCGTGAAGGTCGCCGTGCGGCTGCCGGTCTGGAGCAGCACTCGCACCTCCGTGCTGCTCGTCTTCACCAGGTTCGTGCCCTGGTAGTAGTGGGCGAGAATCTGCTGGTAGGTGAAGCCGTGCTTGGCGAAGCCGTATGCGCCGTACTGGCTCATGCCGATCCCGTGGCCGAAGCCGGCGCCGCGGATGATCTGGCGCGTGGCAGCAGTCGCCGCCTGGGGCAGCGCAAACAGCGCGATGAGCGTGATGGAAATGGCTAGCCGGCGCATGGAGGGTGCGTCACCGAAGGTAGTCGGCAGCTTTCCGAACAACCTGCAACGTACAGAGTCGCGCTCGGGGCAGACGAATTTTCACTCGTTGTTAGAGTCAAATTCAGAGTGGCTTCCCGTAAAGCATCGGACGTGTTCGTCGAGTGCCTCGAGGCAGAGGGCGTCGAGCATGTGTTCGGTATTCCCGGCGAGGAGACGCTCGATCTGAACGAATCTCTCGCGGATTCCTCAATCGACTTCGTACCTGTTCGACACGAGCAGGGAGGCGCCTACATCGCGGACGTCTACGGCCGCCTGACCGGCCGCGCCGGCGTGTGCCTCGGCACGCTCGGGCCCGGCGCCATGAACCTCACCACCGCCGTGGCCGACGCCTTCCTCGACCGCGCCCCGCTCGTCGCGCTCACGGGCCAGGGAGACCTCGAGCGCATGCACAAGGAGTCCCACCAATACATCGACGTGCCGCAGGTGTTCGCCCCGATCACGAAGTGGAACGCGCGCCTGTCGGACCCGGCGATCATCCCCGAGGTCGTCCGCAAGGCGTTCAAGGTCGCCGAGTCGGAGAAGCCTGGAGCTACCCACATCGAGCTGCCGGAGGACGTGATGGCGGCCCAGATCGACGCCGAGCCGCTGCCGCGCCGCAAGCCCGTGCAGCCCGAGCCGAGCGCGCGCGAGCTGCTCAAGGCCGCGGACATCATCCGCGGCGCGCTCAACCCCGTGGCGCTCGCCGGCAACGGCGTGATCCGCGCGAACGCCGCGCCGGCGCTGCGCGAGTTCGTGCGCGCCACGGGCATCCCCGCCGCCGAGACCTTCATGGGCAAGGGCCTGCTAACCCCGGACGACCCGCGCGGCCTTGGTGCCGTCGGCCTGCAGTCGGGCGATTACTCGATGGCCGGCTTCGACGAGGCGGACGTGGTGATCGCGATGGGCTACGACCTCGTGGAGCACTCGCCGCAGCACTGGAACCCGAAGCGCGACAAGAAGATCATCTGCATCGACTCGCTCCCGGCCGAGATCGACGAGTACTTCGTGCCGGAGGTCGAGCTGATCGGCGACATCTACCACATCCTCGCCAGGCTGGCCGAGGAGTGCCGGCACGTGCCGCACTCGGGCGGATCGCAGCGCCTGCGCAACGTGGTGCATGGCCGCTTCGAGGCCGCCAAGGACGACAACCAGTTCCCGATGCAGCCGCCGCGCGCGCTCTATGAGATCCGCAAGGCGCTCGGCCGCAACGACATCCTCATCTCGGACGTCGGCCTGCACAAGCTCTGGATCGGGCGCATGTTCCCCGCCTACGAGCCCAACACCGTGCTGATCGCGAACGGGCTCGCGGGCATGGGCTTCGCGATCCCGGCGGCGATCGCGGCCAAGCTCGTGCACCCCGACCGCAAGGTCGTGGCCGTGAACGGCGACGGCGGCTTCATGATGAACATGCAGGAGCTCGAGACCGCCGTGCGGCTGAAGACGCCGTTCGTGACGATCATCTGGGAGAACCACCAGTACGGCTCGATCGTCTGGAAGCAGGACAAGAAGTTCGGCCGCCACTTCGGCGTCGACTTCACCAACCCCGACTTCGTGCGCATGGCAGAGTCCTTCGGGATGCCCGCCTGGCGCTGCGAGTCGGTCGACGATTTTCCGCAGCGGCTGAAGGAGGCGCTGGGCAAGGACGTGCCGTCCCTGATCGTGCTGCCCATCGACTACTCGATCGACGTTGCGATCTCAGAGGAGCTCGGCACCGAGACCGTCGCGACTTGAACCCAAGCAACTAGCAACCAGAAACTAGGAACTCTTCACATGAGCATTGCGACGCAGGAGCAGACGGTTGTAGACAAGGTCCAGAAGCAGCTGTACATCGGCGGCGAGTGGGTCGACGGCGGCAGTGGGACGCTCGAGGTGATCGACCCGGCCACCGGCGAGGCGCTCTGCGAGGTGGCGGACGCGACGCCGGACGACGCGATGCGCGCGCTCGACGCCGCAGTGGGCATGCAGGCCGATTGGGCGAAGGTCACGCCGATCGAGCGCGGCGAGGTCCTGCGCAAGGCGTTCGAGAAGCTCGTGGAGCGCAGCGAGGAGCTCGCGCTCCTGATGACCCTCGAGATGGGCAAGCCGATCGCCGAGTCGCGCGGGGAGATCGCCTACGCGGCCGAGTTCTTCCGCTGGTTCTCGGGCGAGGCCACGCGCATCCACGGCCAGTTCAACATGTCGGGCAACGGCGTGGGCCGCGTGCTGACGATGAAGCAGCCGGTCGGCCCGTGCCTCCTGATCACGCCCTGGAACTTCCCGATGGCGATGGGCACGCGCAAGATCGGCCCGGCCATTGCCGCCGGCTGCACGATGGTGATGAAGCCGGCGAGCCAGACGCCGCTGTCGATGCTTGCGCTCGCGCAGATCCTCGAGGAGTCGGGGCTGCCCGGGGGCGTGCTGAACATCGTCACGAGCTCCTCCTCGGGGTCGACGATGGAGCCGCTGATCCGCGATCCGCGCCTGCGCAAGCTGTCCTTCACCGGGTCCACCGAGGTGGGACGCAGGCTGCTCGAGCAGGCCTCCGAGCAGATCCTCAAGGTGTCGATGGAGCTGGGCGGCAACGCCCCGTTCCTGATCTTCGACGACGCGGACCTCGACGCCGCCGTGACCGGCGCGCTGCTCGCCAAGATGCGCAACATCGGCGAGGCGTGCACGAGCGCCAACCGCTTCCACGTGGCCGAGTCCGTTGCGGAGCAGTTCGCCAAGCAGCTCGGCGACCAGATGGGCGCGCTGAAGATCGGCCGCGGCACCGAGGAGGACGTGAAGGTCGGACCGCTGATCAACCAGGACGCCGTCGACAAGGTCGAGGAACTCGTGGAGGACGCGCGCGGCAAGGGCGCGACCGTGGTGACCGGCGGCAACCCGCTCGACGGCGGCGGCTACTTCTACCAGCCGACCGTGCTCGGGGACGTGCCCGCCAACGCGCGGGTGCTGTCCGAGGAGATCTTCGGTCCGGTGGCTCCCGTGACCTCGTTCGAGTCCGAAGCGGACGCGATCGAGGCCGCCAACAAGACCGAGTACGGCCTCGTGGCTTACGTGTTCACGAGCAACTTCAAGCGCGCGATCCGCGTGATCGAGGGGCTCGACACGGGCATGGTCGGTCTCAACCAGGGCATGGTGTCGAACGCCGCCGCGCCGTTCGGCGGGGTGAAGGCGTCGGGCATCGGCCGCGAGGGCGGTTTCGAGGGCATCGAGGAGTACCTCGAGACGAAGTACGTCGCGGTCAACATGGACTGAGTAAGGCCGGTTAACACCACTGAAGCGGACCCCCGCTCCTGCCGATAACCCAGTTGATGACTGGGGGGGCGGACGGGGGACACCACTTCGCGTGCACGATGCCGAGCGTGCTGCTGCGGCGCGTGCGCAAGGAGGGCGGTGCAGACGCCGTGAGCGAGCTGCTCGGGCAGGCGGGCTCGACGCGCTCGCCCGAGTACCTCGACGACGTGTCGAACTGGATCTCGTACGGCGAGGCCGTCGCGCTGTTCGACGCCGCCGAAGACCTCACCGGAGACCCGTCCATCGCCCGCCGCGTCGGTGAGCAGACGCTTGCCCAGCACGCCGGCACGCCGGTGGCCACGCTGCTGCGCTCGTTCGGGTCGCCCGAGGCGGTGCTCGGCAAGATCGCGCTCACAGCCGCGCGCTTCTCGACTGTCGCGGACATGGACGCCGTCGAGGTCGGACCGGGCCGCGCCGTGGTGCGCGCCTGCGAGCGCGAGGGCTTCGTGCGCAGCCGTCACCACTGCAACTGGACCGCGGGCCTCCTGGGCCAGAGCACCGTGCTCTTCGGCCTGCCGGCCGCCACCGTGGAGGAGTCCGAGTGCGTGCTGCGCGGGGACTCGCACTGCGTCTACAGCGTGACCTGGGACAAGGACCTGGCCGCCCTGCGGGCCGACCCGGCCGAGCATGTGACCGCGCTCGAGGCGCAGCTGGCAACGATGAGCGAGAGCCTCGAGAGCGTGTACGCCACGGCAGGCGAGCTGATCGCCGGCGGCGACCTCGACACCGTGCTCGCCCGCGTGACCGAGCGCGCCGCCACCGCCGTGCGCGCCCCGCGCTACCTGCTCGCCGCGCGAGTGCCGGGCGAGTCGGGCCTGCGCTGCCACCACAGTGGCTTCGCGGACAGCGAGGCGCGAGTGCTTGCGGAGGGTCTGCTCAACACCCCGGCCGGTGAGCTGCCCGACTCCTGGCTCGTGGCCGACGTGACCTCACATCAGCGCGACTACGGACGCCTCGTCGCGATGTCCGAATCGAGCCAATTCTTCCCCGAGGAGCGCCAGCTCTGGGACCTCTACGCGCGCTACGCGGCAAGCGCCCTCGACGGCGCCACCGCGCTGGCCGACGCCGAGCGTCGCCACAACGAGGCCCGGGCGCTGCTCGAGCTGGCGCGTGCCCTTGCGGCCGCGGGCACGAGCGCCGAGGTGGCCGTACGGCTGGCGGAGGCGGTGCCGGCGGTGGTGGACTGCGACCGGGTCTCAGTCTTCCTCTGGGACGACGGGCCGGAGGAGCTCGTCCACGCCGCCACGTCGGGCGACTCCGCGGTGGCGAACGGGGACATGGACGGCCTCCGTATCCGGCCGTCTGACACGCCGGTGCTGGGGGACCTCACCGAGCATCCCGAGCCCACCCCGATCTTTCTCGCGCAGGACTCTGGCGACCGCTTCATCCGCCGCATCCTCCAGCGCTTCGCCTCGCTGTCGCTGATCGCGGTGCCGATCGTGGCTCACGGCCACCTGCTGGGCATGCTCACGGTGTCGGTGCACACCCGCCGCGAGCGGCTCGACCCGCGCCAGGACCTGCTCGACCGCCTCTCAGGAGTGGCGGCGCACGCGGCCAGCGCGCTCGAGAACGGCCGGCTGATCGACCACGTCACGCACCAGGCACGCCACGACGGCCTGACCGGCCTCGCCAACCGCGCGCTCTTCGCCGAGCGGATCGAGGACGCGCTCGGTGCCGCGCGCAACACCGAGGCCCCGCTGGGACTCTTCTTCGTGGACCTCGACGCCTTCAAGTCCGTGAACGACGAGTGCGGTCACGCGGTCGGCGACGAGCTGCTCTGCCAGGTGGCCGCCCGCCTGCTCGACACCGTGCGCTCCACCGACACGGTGGCGCGCCTCGGCGGCGACGAGTTCGCCATCGTCCTGCCGGATGCCGGCAGCATCGCCGAGATCGAGGCCGCCGCCGAACGAGTGGCCGGCGCGTTCGAGCAGCCGTTCGTCGTCGCCGGCGAGGAGCTGACCGTCGGCGCAAGCATCGGCCGCGCCATCTGGCCCGAAGACGCCGCCGAGGTCGAGGCGCTGATGAAGCACGCAGACGCGTCTATGTACCGGCAGAAGCGCGCAGCGCGCTAAGCAGTTCCGCAGTTCCTACTCGTTCGGCCTTGCCATCGCGCCCAGGTCGAGCGCCTTGTCCAGCGTCTCGTCGTCAACGCCCTTCTCGCGCGCGACCTCGCGGATCGTGCGGCCCGAGGCCATCGACTCGTTGACGATCTCCGTGCCCTTGTCGTAGCCGATGTAGGGGTTGAGGGCGGTGGCGATGGCGGGGGTCGACTCGCCGTTGCGCGTCAGCGTCTCCTCGTTTGGCTCGATGCCGGCCACGCACTTCTCGGCGAGCAGCGTGGAGGCGCTCGTGAGCAGCTTGATCGACTGCAACAGGTTGCGCGCGATGAGCGGCACGCGCACGTTCAGCTCGAACTGGCCCTGCATACCGCCGATCGTGATCGCCGTGTCGTTGCCGATCACCTGCGCGGCCACCTGCAGCACCACCTCCGGGATCACCGGGTTGACCTTGCCGGGCATTATCGACGAGCCCTTCTGCAGCTCGGGCAGCCTGATCTCGGCGAGGCCGGTGCGCGGACCGGAGCCCATCAGCGCGAGGTCCTGGGCGATCTTCGTGAGCGACACGGCGACCGTCTTCAGGGCGCCCGAGAGCTCGACGAGCGCGTCGCGGTTTGCCTGAGCCTCGAACGGGTCGGCCGGCGGCCTGGCCTCGACCCCCGAGGCCTGGGCGAGCTTGCCCCGCACGCGCTCGGCGAACTCCGCGTGCGTGTTGAGGCCCGTGCCGGTGGCGGTGCCGCCCAGCGGAATCTGCGCCACGTGGCCGAGCGTGGCGTTCACGCGCTCGCCCGCGAGGCGCATCTGCGTGGCGTAGCCCGCGAACTCCTGCCCGAGCGTGACCGGCACCGCGTCCATCAGGTGCGTGCGCCCGGCCTTGACGAGGTTCTTGAACTCGTCCGCCTTGTCGGCGAGCGTGCCGCTCAGCTTGTCGAGCGCCGGCAGCAGCTTGCCCTCCGTCTCGGCCAGCGCGGCCAGGTGCACCGCCGATGGGAACACGTCGTTCGAGGACTGCCCCATGTTCACGTGGTCGTTGGCGTGGACGCCCTCGCCGGCGATGTTCGCGATCACCTCGTTGGCGTTCATGTTCGACGACGTGCCAGAGCCCGTCTGGAAGACGTCGATCGGAAACTGGTCGTCGTGCTCGCCATCGGCGATCTCGTCGCCCGCGGCCGCGATGCGGTCCGCGATGTCCTGGTCCAGCAGGCCGAGCTCGGCGTTCACGCGCGCGGCGTTCGCCTTGATCCGCCCCAGCCAGTGCACCACCGGCGGCGGGACGCGCTCACCGGACACCGGGAAGTTCTCGACTGCCTTGCGGGTTTCCCCGCCCCAAAGCTCTTTTTCGACTGTCTGCTCGCTCATGGAGCAGAGGCTAGCTAGCCGGTCGCGTTGCCGGCTCGCTCGCCGCGCCTGAACGCCGCCGTGCTCGCCTGCACGGGACCGAGCTCCTGGTCGATCCGCCGCGCGATCTCGCCGTCCACTCCCTGCGCGTGGGCGGCGCCGCGGTGCACCGCGCCGGCGAGATAGCCGAGCTCGAGCATCGCCCGCTGGTCGTGCGTGCCGGAGTCCACGAGCTGCTGAGTGACGGTGAGGAGCACGGAGCCCACGTTCTGGATGTCACCGCTGTCGGCGTCGTGCGCGAGACAGTTCGAGATGCTCGTGCCGTCCCCGAGCCGCACGGGCGCGGGCGCGCGGGCGAGCGCGGAGCGCAGCGAGGCCACGCGGCCGCTGGGCGACCCGTCCGTGCACGCCGTGGGCGCGCTCTCAGACCCCGTGTGACGCGAGCAACCGGCCGCGAGCACGGCGAGGAAAACGCAGCCGACGCACAGGCTCCGGGCCACAGACCGATCGTAATGCTGCCTGCAAGGGGACATGCGGATGGCGTGCTGCAAGGTTGCTTGCACGGGATAGTTGTGCAAATCCCGTGCAATGCTGAGCCGCTCCGCGCGGACCGGCCGCCGTTCGTGCTCTCATCGTCGGACCGGAGAACGGATTCTTCGGGTGGATAAAGACAGGGAGCTCGCGAAAGATGATGACCATGGCCCTCGCGGACCGGCCATTTCTAGGTTCTGTTCGCTCGGCGCTAGCCGATCGAATTCGGTTCTGCTCACGCTGCGGAATGCTTCGCGAGGAGCGGGAGCTGGGCTTCAACCCGCCCGACCTCGAGCGCGTGTGCAACGACTGCGGGATGGGCGTGATGCTCAGCGCCCCGCGCGAGGCCCTGGCGGGTCCCGGCATGTCTTTCCTGATCGTCACCGAGGACCTGCGCATCAGCGCGGTGAGCGAGGGCGCGGAGCGGATCTTCGGTTCCGAGACCGAGCTGCTCGGGACGATGCTGTTCACGACGATGTCGAGTCCGCTCGGGCTCGAGGAGCTCGCGCTGCGGATCGCGCGGGCCGCCGGCGGCGACCGCGACGTGGTGCTCATCCCGATCGAGCTCGAGCGCGGCGGCCGTCCCGGATTCCGCGATCTCGAGGCTCGCGTGTCGAGCTGCGGGCCGCCGCGAGGCGCGCTCGTGGCCATCGAGCCGCTGCTCGCGTAGTACCGCAAACTGCAGGAAACCTCGCACATACGTCCACCTGGGCGTGCTTTCCCGGCCGATCGGGCAGGTTCCGTGCCGATAGGCCCGCCGAACCTGTGCAAGATCGAGTTCAAGGGTTGCCAAGATGAGAGAAAGCCGCGAAAACCTCTGCAGTCATTGCGAACCCTCTTCCCGCAATGACGCTATCCCAGGACGGGAGCAATGAGCGGCATCCGCACGAACGCAGCGGCAGAGCTACTGGGCGTCAGCCCCAACACACTTCGAAGCTGGGAGCGGCGTTTCGGCTATCCCAAGCCGCGGCGGACTTCCGGTGGGCACAGGCAGTACGACCTGGCCGAGCTCGAGGCGCTGCGGCGCGCGCTGCTCGAGACGCACAACATCTCCTCGGCCATCGAGGTGGCCCGCCAGCGCGGCGAGGGGCCGACCTCGGCCGCCCGCCTCGTCGAGGCCTTCGACCGCTTCGACGAGACGCTCGCCGACCGCGTGATGGAGGAGAGCCTCGCCGTCCGCTCGGTCGAGCGCTCGGTGGAGGACCTCATGCTTCCCGCGCTCCAGATGGCTTCCGGCCGCGAGGGCCGCGAGGCCGAGTTCGAGCTCGCGCTGCGCTGGGCCACGGGCTGGCTGCACGCCGCCCGCCGTGTCGCGCCGGCCGCTACTCGCTCCGAGGGCGTGCTGCTGTTCGACTCGAGCCCCCGGCTCGACCTCGAGTCGCTCCACGTGCAGGCGCTCGAGCTCGCCCTGCGACGCGGCGGCTTCCGCGTTCTCCTGCTCTCGATGACGCTCGCCCAGGAGCGCCTGTCGCGCGCCATGCGGGCGCTCGACCCGACCGCGCTCGTGGTCTGCGGCAGCGGCGCCACGCTCGACGTGGTGGGCCGCCTCGTGTACGCCGTGCGCCACACCGGCTCGGCGGCGCGCGTGTACGAGTACCGCGAGGCCATGCCGGTCTCCGGCAGCCACGCCATCCCGACGCTCGGCGCCCGGCCCACCGAGGCCACCGCCAACATGAAGGCGATCGTGGACGGCCGCGGCCTCGAGGTCACCGAAGAGCTGGCCACGCCGGACCTCGCACCGGCATCGCCGGCCCGCGCACACGCCTAACTAGGTCATAGGTCATAGGGTCTTAGGACCAATGTCCTGATGACTTTTCGACCACGCCCAGGGCACGCTGATCTCATGAACCTCTTCAAGACACTCACACTTGCCCTTGCAATCGCCGTTGTCGTTCCTGCCGCCGCTCTCGCCAAGCACGGCAACGACAACTCCAAGACCGTCGCCGGCACCTGCACGAAGAACGCGACCTCCAAGCTGAAGGTCAAGCTCGACGACGGCAAGCTCGAGACGGAGTTCGAGGTCGACCAGAACCGCAGCGGCGTGAAGTGGAACGTGACCCTTCGCCGCAACGGCAATGTCGCCGTGAAGACCACGCGGCGGACCAAGGCGCCCAGCGGCTCGTTCAGCCTCGAGCGCAAGCTCGGGAACAGCCCGGGCAAAGACCGCGTCTCCGCCAGGGCCACGAGCCCGTCGGGCGAGGTCTGCACCGCCTCGCTGAGCTTCTAGCCAACCGTCAACCGTCAACGTCAGCGGCCGTCCGGAGGACGGCCTAGCATCGCCGCGATGCTTTCTGTCGGCGACGCCCTCGCACACCGTGCCCTGGAGGCTCTGGTGCGGGCGGAGTCGTCGGTGCGGCGGTCTCTGGCCGCCGATCTGGAGCGTCGTGGACTCTCAGCAGCCGGGTTCTCCGCCCTCGTCGTGCTCACGACGGCGGGCGGGGAGCTCGAGATGCGCACGCTGCGCCGCCGGCTCGGTTGGACCAAGGCGAGCACCAGCGAGATCTGCTCCACGCTCGAGGCGCGCCGGCTCGTGACCCGGCGCCGTCTGGTGGGCGACCGCCGCGCCGTGGTGCTGCGGATCACCGCGGAGGGCGTCGAGCTGGTGGAGGCGCTGTTCCCCGATCACACCCAACGGGTGTCGCGCACGTTCGCGGCGCTCGACGACGCCGAGAAGCGCTCGCTGGCCGAGATCTGCCGCAAGCTGGCGGCCTGACGCTCGTCCATACAATCGGGTGCTCTCCATGAGTGCCCCGTACCAGCCGGTAGACACCGGCCAGTCATTTCCCGACCTCGAGCAGGCAGTGCTCGAGCGCTGGCGCGAGCGCGACATCTTCCACGAGTCGATCCGCCGCCGCGAGGGCGCGCCCGGCTACGTGTTCTACGAGGGGCCGCCCACCGCCAACGGCCGTCCCGGTTCCCACCACGTGCTGGCGCGCGTGTTCAAGGACGTGTTCCCGCGCTACAAGACGATGCGGGGCCACCAGGTGCACCGCAAGGCCGGCTGGGACACGCACGGGCTGCCCGTCGAGCTCGAGGTGGAGCGCGAGCTCGGCATCCAGTCGAAGGAGGACATCGAGGCCTACGGCGTGGCCGAGTTCAACGAGCGCTGCCGCGAGTCGGTGCTCAAGTACGTGAACGAGTTCGAGCAGCTCACGGAGCGGATCGGCTTCTGGGTGGACACCGACGACGCGTACGTGACCTATGCGAACGAGTACATCGAGTCGGTCTGGTGGTCGCTCAAGGAGATCTGGAAGAAGGACCTGCTCTACCAGGGCTACAAGGTCGTGCCGTACTGCACCCGCTGCGGCACGGCGCTGTCCTCCCATGAGGTGGCGCAGGGCTACGAGGACCGCGTGGACCCGTCGGTGTTCGTCCGCTTCCCGCTGACGGACGAGCCGGGCGTGTCCTTCCTCGGCTGGACCACCACGCCGTGGACGCTGCTCTCGAACGCGGCGCTCGCCGTTGCCCCGGACGTGACCTACGTGCGCGCGCTTTTCGGGGACGAGGTGCTGATCCTGGCCGAGCCGCTCGTGGAGCGCGTGCTCGGCGAGGGCATCGAGATCGAGTCGAAGCTGAAGGGCTCGGAGCTGGCGGGCACGAGCTACGAGCCGCCGTTCCCCTACGTGAGCGACTTTGGCCCGCGCACCCACACGGTGCTCGAGGGCGACTTCGTGACCACCGAGGACGGCACCGGGATCGTGCACACGGCGCTCGCGTTCGGCGAGGACGACTTCAAGCTCGGCGAGCGCTACGGCATGACCGTGCAGAACCCGGTGACGGAGGACGGCACCTTCGACGAGCGCGTGGGGCCGTTCGCCGGCCGCTCGGTGCACGAGGTGGGGCCGGACATCATCGAGGCGCTGCGAGAGAGCGGGCGCCTGCTGCGCGCCGAGGACTACGAGCACTCGTATCCGCATTGCTGGCGCTGTGGCACGCCACTCATCTACTACGCCAAGCAGAGCTGGTACATCCGGACGACGGCGATCCACGACGAGCTGCTGGCCTCGAACGAGTCCGTGAACTGGTACCCGGCCCACATCAAGCACGGGCGCATGGGCCGCTGGCTGGAGAACAACGTGGACTGGGCGCTGTCCCGCGAGCGCTATTGGGGCACGCCGCTGCCGGTGTGGCGCTGCGAGGAGAAGCACGACCTGTGCGTCGGGTCCCTCGAGGAGCTGCGCTCGCTCGGCGCGGACGTGCCGGACGATCTGCACAAGCCCTATATCGACGATGTCGTCTTCCCCTGCCCGGACTGCGCCGGCGAGATGCGGCGCGTGCCCGAGGTGATCGACGCGTGGTACGACTCGGGCTCGATGCCGTTCGCGCAATGGCACGCGCCGTTCGAGAACGAGGAGGTGTTCGAGCAGCGCTACCCGGCGAACTACATCTGCGAGGCGCTCGACCAGACGCGCGGCTGGTTCTACTCCCTGCTCGCGATCTCGACCCTGCTCTGGGGCCGCTCCTCGTATGAGACATGCCTCTGCCTGGGGCTGATCCTCGACGACGACGGCCAGAAGATGTCGAAGAGCCGCGGCAACGTGGTCTCGCCGTGGGACGTGCTCGACCGCTTCGGCGCCGACGCCTTCCGCTGGTACCTGTTCACCTCCAAACAGCCGTGGGACGGCTACCGCTTCTCGATGGAGAGCGTGGGTGAGGGCGTGCGGCTGTTCATGAACACGCTCTGGAACACGTACTCGTTCTTCGTGCTCTACGGCAACGTGAACGGGGTGGCCCGCGACGCCGACGGCGAGCGCACCGAGCTGGACCGCTGGATCCTGTCGCGGCTGGCGGCGACCATCGAGATCGCGCGCGAGCGGCTCGACGACTACGACACCACCACCGCGGGCCGTGCGGTAGCCGAGTTCGTGGACGATCTCTCCAACTGGTACGTGCGCTTGTCGCGCCGGCGCTTCTGGGACGGCGACCCGGGCGCGATGGCCACGCTGCGCGAGTGTCTGCTGGGAGCGGCCAAGCTGCTGGCGCCCCTGGTCCCGTTCGTGACCGACGAGATCTACGAGAACCTCGACGGCTCGGAGCCGTCGGTGCACCTGTGCGACTACCCGGAGCCGGCTGCTCGCGACGAGCAGCTCGAGCGCGACATGGAGATCGTGCGTGACGCCGTCAAGCTCGGCCGCGAGGGGCGGCAGCACGGAAAGATCAAGCTGCGTCAGCCGCTACGTGAGGCGGTGGTGGTTGCGGCGCCGCGCGAGCGCGAGGCGATCGAGCGCTTCCACCGGCTGGTGCTCGACGAGCTGAACGTGAAGGAGCTGCGCTACGTGACCGAGGCCGACGAGCTGGGCCGCTGGGAGCTGAAGCCGAACTACCGGACGCTCGGCCCGCGCTTCGGCAAGGACATGCCGCGCGTGGCGGACGCCGTGGCGGGCCTCGACGCCACGCGCGCCGCGGCCACGCTGCGTGACGGCGGGACGGTGGG
>DASXCV010000042.1:0-8294 GCA_036491015.1 Thermoleophilaceae bacterium
CCTGATCACGCGCCTGCTCGAGCCGACAAGCGGCTCGATCAAGTTCGAGGGCCGCGAGATCGCGAACCTCAGGCAGGGCCAGGTGAAGCCTCTCCGCAAGGAGATGCAGATGATCTTCCAGGACCCGTACTCGTCGCTCAACCCACGCAAGACGGTCGGCTCGATCATCGCCGAGCCCTACAAGATCCACGACATGAAGACCGGCAAGGGCGAGCGCAAGAGCGCCGTCCAGGAGCTGATGGAGCAGGTGGGCCTCAACCCGGAGCACTACAACCGCTACCCGCACGAGTTCTCCGGCGGCCAGCGCCAGCGCATCGGCGTGGCGCGGGCGCTCGCGCTCCAGCCCAAGCTGATCATCGCCGACGAGCCGGTGTCCGCCCTCGACGTGTCGATCCAGGCGCAGATCCTCAACCTGCTGCAGGAGCTGCAGCGCGACCTCGGCATCACACTCGTATTGATCGCGCACGATCTCTCCGTCGTGCGCCACATGTGCGACCGCGTGGCGGTGATGTACCTCGGCAAGGTCGTGGAGATGTCCGACAGCGAGACGCTCTACACGCAGCCACGCCATCCCTACACCGGCGCGCTCCTCTCGGCGGTCCCGGTGCCCGATCCGGTGCTCGCGGCCGCGAGGAAGCGGCAGGTGCCCGGAGGCGACGTACCGAGCCCCACCAACCCGCCGCCGGCATGCCGCTTCCACCCGCGCTGCCCGAAGGTCCAGGACGTCTGCAAGCAGGACGAGCCGCTGCTCTCGCCGAAGGACGGGGGCGGGCTGGCTGCCTGCCACTTCCCGCTCACGGACGCCGAGGCGGCCGAGCGGCTCGGCACCGCAGAGCACGCCTAGAGCCGCCCGAGCGCAGTTTCTGAGCCACTGACGCCTGGTCAGTGCAATTTGCGCTGGCTTTGCAGTGGTTTGTGCGCGAGAATCGGTGTCTTGACAGTTGGCTTGTCTCGTGCCACAGTGCCTTGTGCACGGCTTAGGCGCCTAAAGCTGTGCAAGAAGTGTTCGGGTACCCCAGTTTCAAGCTAAGGAGCCCTCATGTCATTCCGAGGCGGCTGAAACACAGCAGGAAGATTTGTAGAAAAGGACCGCCCAAGTGGCGGTCTTTTTCATGCGCCGGCAGTGCGCGGAGGGGTTTCTCGGCTACCGTGGCGAGAGCATGCGGTCGATCGGCCAGCTACTGCGGCGCAATGGGGATGCGCGCCGCTTCTTCATCGCCTACGGCCAGTCCTCGCTCGGCTCCGGTGCGGCCTATGTGGCGCTGCTGCTGGTGGCCTACTCGCGCTTCCACTCGCCGTGGGCGCTGTCGCTCGTGCTGCTGGCCGACTTCGTGCCGCCGATGTTTCTCGCGCCGATCTTCGGCGCGCTCGCCGACCGCTGGTCGCGCCAGGCGTGCGCGATCCTCGCCGACGCGCTGCGGGCAGCCGCCTTCGTGGGCATCGCGTTCACGCACAGCTTCGTCCTGACGGTGGTGCTCGCCTTCGCCGTGGGCGTGGGCACGGCGCTCTACAAGCCGGCGATGATGGCCGGGCTTCCCGAGCTGGTGAGCCGCGAGCGGCTCGCGCCGGCCACGGCGCTGTACGGAGCGCTCACGGAGATCGGCTACACGCTCGGCCCCGGCCTCGCGGCCATCGTGCTGCTGTTCGGCGGCCCGAAGGTGCTGCTGCTCGTCAACGCCGCCACCTTCGCCATCTCGAGCATGGTGCTCGCAACCATCAAGTTCCGCTTCCGCGAGCGCGTGACGCCGGTCGCGGAGGGGGCGCGGTCGCTGCTCCGCGAGACGCGCGAGGGCCTGCTCGTGACCGCGCGAATCCCGGCCGCCTCGACCGCGATCGTGGCCACGAGCACCGTGATCCTGTTCGCCGGCATGGCCAACGTTGCGGAGCTGCTGCTTGCCCGCCAGCTTGGCGGCGGGCAAGTGGGCTACTCGCTGTTCGTGGCCGCGGCGGGGCTGGGCGTGGCGCTCGGCTCGCTCACCGGCGCCGGCGGCGGCGATGCCCGCACGCTGCCGCGACGCTTCCTCGCAGGCATCGTGCTGGTCACGGTGGGATTCGCCGGCGTGGCCGCTGCGCCGACGCTCGCCAGTGCGCTCGTACCGATGGCCGCGCTCGGCGTCGGCAACGGCATGCTGATCGTCTACGAGCGGCTGATCATCCAGCGCACCATCGCCGCGGCGTTGCACGGCCGCGCCTTCGGCGCCCAGGCGTCCCTCGACGGCTTCGCCTTCGGTGCCTCGTTCCTGATCGGCGGCGCGCTGCTGGCGCTGGTCTCGCCCCGCACGCTGTTCGTGGTCGGCGCCGTGGGCGCCGGACTCGTGTGGCTGGTGGCGCGGCAGGTGTTTGCCGCGGTCAAGCTCCCTGACGTGCAGTCGCCGCCGGCCCAGGATCCTGTGGCGACGGGAACGGCAGCGGCAGGGGTGCACGCGAGCCAGTAGTCAGAGACTTGCCCGCGAGGAGGCTGCGTACCTCCTGCGCCGGCGAGAGGCCGAGGCTGAAGCCCTGCCGGATCACGTGCGAGAGGGCGCTGACCACGCGCGGATCGAACTGGGAGCCGGCGTTGGCCCACAGCTCCTCGAGCGCCGTCTCCTTGCTCATGGCGGCGCGGTACGGACGGTCCGTGGTCATCGCGCTGTATGCATCGCAGGCGAAGACGATGCGCGCAGCCATCGGGATCTCGTAGCCGGCGAGGCCGTCGGGGTAGCCGTTGCCATCCCAGCGCTCGTGGCAGGAGCGAACGATCTCGCCGACGCGGCCAAGCAGCCCGCCCACGCGGTCGAGCAGCACCTGGCCCTCGATCGTGTGGGTCTTCATCAGCTCGAACTCCTCGTCGTCGAGCGCGCCGGGCTTGTTGATGATCTCGTTGGGGATCACGATCTTGCCGACGTCGTGGAGGAGCGCGGCGAACTCGAGCTCCTGGCGCGCCTCGAGGTCGATCTCGAGCTCGTCGGCCACGGCGTTCACGAGCTCGACCACGCCGCGGCAGTGGTCGGCCGTGTAGTTGTCGTCGGCCTCGACCACGTCGGACAGCAGCATCACCGTGCCGCGGTACGCGCGGTTGAGCTCGAGGGCGGCGTCGTAGCGCTCGCGGCGCTCGCGCGAGAACTCGCGAAGCATCCAGATCAGGGGGAGCACCGCGATCAGGACGGGCGGATGGTCGTAGGCGACGATCGCAAGAAGAACGGCAACGGGCCACAGCGCGGCGTCGATGCGGTAGGCGGTCACCGACCTGAGCGTGTCGGCGTAGGCGACGCCGCGGGCGGCGTGCTCACGAATCGCGGTGGAGGTGACGTCGAACACGAACTGGCCGAAGAATGCGAGGACGTACACGCCGGTCGAGTCGATGCTGGGCACGCCGGGAGCGAGCAGGCCCACGACGAGGACCGGTCCGAGCGCCATCCACGAGTCGCAGACGGCGTAGATCCAGCGATCCCAGTGCTTCTTGCGGCTGATGAACTCGGGGAGCGTGGCGAGGAAGAAGCCGAGCGGGACGAGCACCGGCACGAGTGGGAGGGGCGCGATGAAGAGCATCGGGACGAGCGCCAGCGGGCTCGGTACCGCGGTCACGCTGCTCACCTCGAACGGGAAGGCGGACACCGCGGCGAAGAGCCCGACGAGGCCGGCGAGGACCCACACGCTGGGATGCCGGTTCCACGGAACGACCAGCGCGACCGCGGTCGCGGTCCCGGCATAGGCGACGCTCAGAGCCCACACCACCGTCCGTTCCCTCACGTCCATCGAGCGGGGGTGGCGCTCCCTGGCATCGCCGACGAGTCGGTCGACGCCCTTCATTACTTACGAGTTGTCGGTGCTCATGCGTGCGCGCGTAAATCGGGGACAGAGATTGCACGAGCTTGCGATGCAAAAGCTCCACGCCTGTTTGCAGGCTCTACGCATTCCTAACTCCGCAAAGAGCGTCTGCATACAGACGCCCGACATCTAGACTGACGGGCCGTGAAAGCGGCCGAGATCCGTGAAAAGTTCCTGACCTTTTTCGAGGGGCGCGACCACCTGCGCATGCCCTCGGGTTCGCTGGTTCCCTCCACCTACGACCCGTCGGTGCTGCTGACCACCGCGGGCATGCAGCCGTTCCAGCCGTTTTTCCGCGGCGACGAGCAGCCGCCGCGCGTCCGGCTGACCTCCTGCCAGAAGGTCTTCCGCACGACGGACATCGAGAACGTCGGCCTCACCGCGCGGCACCTCACGTTCTTCCAGATGCTCGGGAACTTCTCGTTCGGCGACTACTTCAAGCAGGGCGCGGTCGACGCGGCGTGGGAGCTGTCCACCTCCGCGGACGGCTTCGGCTTCGACCCCGAGCAGATCTGGGTGACGGTGTTCGGTGGGGACGAGGAGCTCGGCATCGGCCCCGACGACGAAGCGATCGAGTGCTGGCACAAGGTCGGCGTGCCCGACTCGCGCATCGTGCTGCTCGGCCGCGACGACAACTTCTGGCAGGCGGGCCCGACCGGTCCCTGCGGCCCGTGCTCGGAGCTCTATCTCGACCGCGGCCTCGACTTCGGCCGCGAGGAGGACCGCCCGGGCGACGACACCGAGCGCTTCCTCGAGTACTGGAACCTCGTCTTCATGCAGATGTTCCTGGGCGACGACGGCTCGACCACGCCGCTGCCCGAGCAGAACATCGACACCGGCCTCGGCCTCGAGCGCATGGCGGCGATCCAGCAGGACGTGCCGTCCGTGTTCGAGACCGACGAGTTCCTGCCGCTCGTGCAGCTCGGCGAGTCGCTCTCCGGCCACACGATGGGCGAGAGCCAGGACGTCACGCGCGCGCTGAGGATCATCGCGGACCACGGCCGCGGGATGACGTTCCTGCTGGCGGACGGCGTGGTGCCCTCGAACGAGGAGCGCGGCTACGTGCTGCGCCGGATCATGCGGCGCGCGATCCAGCAGGGCCGCAAGCTCGGCATCGAGCAGCGCTTCCTCGGCGAGCTGTGCGACACCGTCACCGAGGTGATGGGCGACGCCTACCCCGAGCTCCGCTCGCAGCGCGACACCATCCAGAAGTGGGCGGCCGCGGAGGAGGAGAGCTTCGGCCGGACGCTCGAGCAGGGCGAGCGCCTGCTCGCCGAGATCGTGCAGCGCGCGAAGAAGGACGAGACCTCGTGGGTGGACGCCGACGAGGCGTTTCGCCTGCACGACACCTACGGCTTCCCCTACGAGCTGACGAAGGAGCTGCTCGCGGAGGAGGGCCTGTCGGTGGACGACGAGGGCTTCGACGAGCTGATGGAGCAGGCGCGCCAGGTGGCGCGGGCCAGCAGCCGCAAGGGCGCCGGCGAGGGGCACGAGCGCGTGCTCGCGTTCGCGCGCTCGGCGGGCTTCCAGAGTCGCTTCGTGGGCTACGAGGCCACCGAGTGGGAGACCACGGTCGGCGCGCTCGAGCAGGACAACGGGCGCTTTCTCGCCAAGCTGCCCGAGAGCCCCTTCTACGCGGAGGGCGGCGGCCAGGTGTCCGACTCGGGCCTGGTCGAGACGCCGTCGGGCCGCGCGCAGGTGACGGGCGTCTACCGGGTGGGCGACGACCAGGCGGTGGCGCTCGACCTCAAGGATGGCGGCATCGAGGTGGGCGAGCCGGCCCGCGCGCTCGTGGACCGCGACACGCGCCTCGCGACCATGGCCAACCACACCGCCACGCACCTGCTTCACCAGGCGCTCCGGGACGAGCTCGGCACGCACGTTCGCCAGGCGGGGTCCTACGTGGGGCCCGACAAGCTGCGCTTCGACTTCACACACGGCGAGCGGCTTACGCACGAGCAGCTCGCGAGGGTGGAGGAGCAGGTGAACGCCTGGATCCTCGAGAGCCATCCCGTGCGCGCGGTGCAGACCACGCGCGACGAGGCCGAGCGCCTCGGCGCGATGGCGCTGTTCGGCGAGAAGTACGGCGAGATCGTGCGGATGGTCGAGATCGAGGAGGTGTCGCGCGAGCTGTGCGGCGGCACGCACGTGGCGTCGAGCGCCGAGATCGGCCTCTTCCACATCGCGCACGAGACCTCGAGCGCGTCGAACGTGCGCCGGATCGAGGCACTCACCGGCTCGGGCGGCGTCGACCTGTTCCGCCGCCGAACCCAGGACCTGGCGGAGCTCGCGGGGATGCTGCGAGTGCCCGAGACCGAGGTGGTGTCCGCCGTCGAGAAGCTTCAGCAGCAGTTGAGTGATGCGCAGAAGCGACCGCGCGAGGATGACCGCGCGCTCGCCGACTCGCTCGTGAGCGGCGCGGAGGAGCTGTCGGGCATCCGGGTGGTCAGCGCCGTGGTGGACGCCCCCGACGCGAAGGCGCTGCTCGAGCTGTCAGATCGCGTGAAGCAGACACTCGGCGACTCCGCCGTGGTGCTGGGCACCGCCGTGGACGGGCGGGTGCACCTCGTGGCCAACTTCTCCGACGCCGCGGTGGCTCGCGGCCTCAAGGCCGGCGCCGTGGTGCGCGTGGCCGCAGAGGTCACGGGCGGTGGCGGAGGCGGCCGCGACACGATGGCCCAGGCCGGCGGCCGCGATCCCGAGAAGCTCCCCGAGGCCGTGGCCGCAGCGCGCGTTGCGATAGAACGCGGCCTTGCATGAGCCGGATCCTCGCGCTCGACTTCGGCGACGCGCGCTGCGGCTGCGCGCTGTCCGATCCCACTGGGACGCTTGCCACTCCCATCGGCGCCGTGGAGCGCCCCGCGACCCGCAAGGGCCTCCAGCGGCTGGCGCAAATAGCGCGCGATAGCGAGGTGGAGCGCATCGTTGTCGGTTTGCCGCTGACGCTCGCGGGGGAGGAGGGCCAGCAAGCAGGTACCACGCGCGAGTTCGCCGCCAGGCTGGCCGAGCTCGTATCCGTACCCGTGGACATGCACGACGAGCGACTCACAACACGTCAGGCCGAACGAACAGGCGGCGGCGCGGATGCCGATTCGCGCGCCGCGGCCCACCTGCTCGAGGCCTACCTGGCTGCGACCGAACGAACGAATTGACCGAGCACGGACCGCCACCCGTACCGGGCGCCCGCTCGGATGCTGAACGTGAGCGCGCGCGGCTCGAGCGCGAGGCGCGCCGGGCGGGCCGCCCCGACGACGACGGTCACATGGACGGCGACGGGCTGCAGGTGCCCGAGTGGGCGGTCGCCGAGCCGCCCCGCCGCCGGCTGCGGCGCAGGCACCCCGGGCGCATGGTGATGGCGCGCCGCGCGGTGGCGCTGATCCTGCTTGTGATCGTGGGCGTGGCCATCTGGTTTCTCGTCTCGCTGTTCCAGCCGTCCGGCGGCAAGGGCTCGGGCAGCGTGACCGTGACCGTGCCGAGCGGCGCGAGCGTGGGGCAGATCGGCGACATCCTCGCGAAGAACGGCGTGGTGTCGCACTCGTTCTTCTTCGAGCTGCGCGCCCGGCTGGCGGGCGACAGCGGCGACCTCAAGCCGGGCGTCTACGAGCTCAAGCACGACATGAGCTACTCGTCGGCTCTC
The DNA here is from genome assembly GCA_036491015.1 of Thermoleophilaceae bacterium. GTDB lineage: Bacteria > Actinomycetota > Thermoleophilia > Solirubrobacterales > Thermoleophilaceae > JAICJR01. The sequence goes on from DASXCV010000042.1 coordinate 7,445, forward strand.
GCCGCGCTCACGAAGGGGGTGCCGCCGAACATCGTGCGCATCGTGATCCCCGAGGGCAAGTCGCGGCGCGAAATCGCGCCGCTTGCCCACGGCCTCAGCGGCAGCTACCTGGCCGCCAGCTCGCGCTCGCCCTATCTCAACCCGCGCAAGTACGGCGCCCGGCACGCGCGCAACCTCGAAGGCTTTCTCTTCCCCGCCAGCTACCAGCTCAAGAAGGGCGCGAGCGCGCGCGCGCTCGTGCGCGACCAGCTGCAGGCGTTCAAGCAGAACTTCGCGAAGGTCGACCTCTCATACGCGCGCAAGAAGAACCTGACGCCGTACGACGTGCTCACGATCGCGTCGATGGTCGAGCGCGAGGCCGCGCTGCCGAAGGACCGGCCGCTGATCGCGTCGGTGATCTACAACCGGCTGCACGACAACATGCCGCTCGGCATCGACTCGACGCTGCGCTACGCGCTGAACGACTGGACGAAGCCGCTGACGGTCTCGCAGCTCGCGTCGCACACGGCCTACAACACGCGCACGCACGTGGGGATGCCGCCGGGGCCGATCGGGAACCCCGGGCTCGCGTCGCTGCGGGCGGCCGCCCGCCCGGCGCACACCAAGTACCTGTACTTCGTGGTGAAGCCGTGCGGCAACGGCGCGCACGTGTTCGAGAACTCGTTCGCCCAGTTCCAGCGCGACAGCGCCCGCTACAACTCGGCCCGCGCGAAGAACGGCGGCAACTCGCCGGAGAAGTGCAAGTAGGGCTGCCCGTCGCCCTCGCCGGGGTGCTGGGCTTTCCGGTGGCGCACAGCCGCTCGCCGGATCTGCAGAACGCCGCCTTCGAGTCCGTCGGGCTCGACTGGCG
>DASXCV010000043.1:0-19760 GCA_036491015.1 Thermoleophilaceae bacterium
GTCCTCGGTCGAGAGCCAGAAGTCCACCGCGTGGCGCGCCACCTTCTCGAGCGTCCACTCCGGCGCGAGCTTCGTCTCGCCCGGCTTCTCGCCGCGGAACATCGGCGCCTGCGACTTGCCGACCATCTGCATGTTCCCCAGTGGGAAGTCGAAGTCGTCGCTAGCCAGGTAGAAGTCGTTCAGCCCGAGCGTCTTCTGGAACACCGTCGGGTTCTCATCCTTCGACAGCGCGAGCACCGCCACGCTGTTGTGGAACATGTAGTTGCGGCCCACCTGGTCGGAGCCGTTGGCGAGGCCGTTCGGATGGCTGTCGTTCGCGGAGGCGAGCAGCAGGCGCGCCGAGTTGGCCGCGCCGCAGGACACCACCACGATGTCCGCGCTGAGCGTCTCGCGGCTGCCCTCGTGCTCCACCACCACGCCGGTGACCGTGCGGCCGGAGGCGTCGGTCTCGAGGCGGATCGCCTCGGTGTTCGTGAGCAGCGTGACGTTCGTGTGCTCGAGTGCCGGCCGGATGCCGAGCACCTCGGCGTCCGACTTCGCGTGCACCAGGCAGGGGAAGCCGTCGCAGTCCGGGCAGCGCACGCAGCGGCTGTAGGGCCGGTTGCCCTCGTCGAGCATCACGCCGCAGGGCGCGTGGAACGGGTTGAAGCCGAGCGAGGCGAGGTCGTCGGAGAGCTGCTGGATGCGGGGCTCGTGCGACACCGCCGGGTGCGGGTAGGGGAGGCTCGCCGGCGGGTCGGTCGGGTCCTCGCCGTGCACGCCGTGCACCTCGTAGACCTGCTCGGCCTGCGAGTAGTACGGCTCCATGTCCTCGTAGGGGATCGGCCAGGCGGGGGACACGCCGTCGTGGTGGCGCAGCTCGCCGAAGTCCTCTTCGCGCAGCCGGTAGAGCGCCGCGCCGTAGAGCTTGGTGGCGCCGCCCACGAAGTAGTGCACCTGCGGCTGGAACGACTTGCCGTCGGCGTCGAACCAAGTGTCCTCGGACACGTAGCGGTTGTCCACGAACACGTCCTGCGACTGCCAGTTCTGCGGCTCCTGCGGCAGCCAGTCGCCGCGCTCGAGTACCGCGATCCGCTTGCCGGACGGCGCCAGGTGGCGCGCGAGCGTGCCGCCGCCGGCGCCGCTGCCGATCACGATCACGTCGTAGTGGTCCATCAGAACTCCTCCAGGCGCTCGTCGACGACGATCCGGGCGGCCGCCTCGATCAGGGCGAGGTGCGAGAACGCCTGCGGGAAGTTGCCGAGGTGGCGGCCGGTGTCGGTGTCGAACTCCTCCGCGAACAGCCCGAGCGGGGAGGCCTGCCGCAGCAGGCGGTCCATCAGGTCGCGGGCGGCCTGCATCTCGCCGATGATCGCCAGCGCGGACACGAGCCAGAACGAGCAGATCAGGAAGGTGCCCTCCTTGCCCGACAGGCCGTCGTCGGTCTCGTCCGTGCGATAGCGCAGGACGAAGCCCTGCTCGGTGAGGTCGTTGGCGATCGCCAGCACGCTCGCCCGCAGGCACTCGTCGTCGTTCGGGAGGAAGCCGAAGATCGCGGCCAGCAGCGTGGACGCGTCGAGCGAGTCGGTGTCGTAGTGCTGGCGGAGCACGTTGCCGCGCGTGCCGTGATCAAGGATGTCCGCCTTGATCTCCGCCGCGGTGGCGCCCCAGCTCTCGGCCATGTCGTTGTCGGCGCGGATTCGGGCGAGCTTGGCCGCGCGGTCCATCGCCACCCAGCACATCAGCTTGGACGACACGTAGTGCTGCGGCTTGCCGCGCGCCTCCCAGATGCCCTGGTCCGCCTTGCGCCACACGCGCACGGCGCCCTCGGCCTGCGACTGGATCAGCGGCCAGAGCCGCCGCGGCAGCCGCTGGCTGCGCTGGGTGTGCAGCAGGATCGCGTCGAGCGCCGCTCCGTAGACGTCGTTCTGACGCTGGTCGAACGCCCCGTTGCCGATCCTCACCGGACGGGCTCCCGCGTAGCCCGACAGATCGTCACGGGTGGACTCGGTGAGATCCCGCCGTCCGTCGATTCCGTACATGATCTGAAGCGAGCCGTCGTCGTTCAGCTCGAGGTCGGCGATGAACTGCATGAACTCGTCCGCCTCCCAATCCAGGTTGAGCATGTGCAGCGCCTGGAGGGTGAAGGTGGAGTCCCGCAGCCATGTGTAGCGGTAGTCCCAGTTGCGCTCGCCGCCCGGCGTCTCCGGGAGGGAGGTGGTGAGCGCCGCCACGGTCGCGCCGGTGGGCATGTAGGTGAGGCCCTTGATCGTGAGCGCCGAGCGCTGGATCGACTCACGGAAGCGGTGGTCGGGGAAGCGCGCCCGGCTCAGCCAGGAACGCCAGAAGTGGGTGGTGGCCGCGAGCCGGGCATTGGCCTCGTCGACGTTGGCCGGCGACTCGAGGTCCTCCGCCCACGACAGCGAGCAGAACATCTGGTCGCCCTGGGCCAGCGTGTGCCGGGCCCGCACCCGGTTGCCCTCGATGCCCACCGGCACGTCCGTCGTCAGCCTCAGCGTCTGGCCGGCTCCAGTCGCGTCCGCCGTCGTTCGCTCGTCGCCCACGAGCTTCCACTCGGCCGGCTCGCGCCCGTAGTCGAACACGGGCTCGCAGACGATCTCGACCTCCACCGAACCGGTCAGGCAGAGCACCGTGCGCACGAGCAGGTGGTCGCCGTCGTCGTCCGCGGGGGGCCGCGTGTGCGGCGTGATCGCGTCCTCACAGCGTCGCGGCCCCATCGTGAGCGCGTCGCGCACGAGCACCCATCCCGTTGGCGTGTTCCAGGTGGTGAGCAGCGTGTTGGTGCCCGGTTCGTACACCCGGGCCGCCGGGATGTTGATGCCGAACGGCGCCACGCGGAAGTAACCGGCGCCGCGGTCCAGCAGCGTGCCGAAGACGCTCGGCGAGTCGAAGCTCGGCACGCAGAGCCAGCCCACCCCGCCGTCGGGCGAGACGAGTGCTCCGGTGTGGCAGTTCGACAGGAACGCGTACTCGGCGATCGGCGGGAACGGCGACGGTGCCGCCGCGCTCTGAGGCGCCTTGGCCTCGGCGGGCTGCGCGCCGTTGATCCCGTCCTTCGAGTTCGTCGACTTGGCCTTGCCCTTGTCCTTGCGTGTTGCCTTCGTGGTCGCCATCACGCCACCCACGGGGCGTGCCAGCGCCCGTAGCCCTTCACGAGCTTGTCGGCCGCTTCAGGCCCCCAGCTCCCCTTCGCGTAGGGCTGCACGGGTGGTGGCGCGTCGAGCAGCGGTTGCATCACCCGCCACGCCTGCTCCACTCCGTCCTGCCTCGTGAAGCGGCTGCTCTCGCCGAGCATCGCGGCGCGGAGCAGCACCTCGTACGGGGCCGGGCCCTCGCCGCCCTCTTCGGAGAACTCCATGTCGAGGTTGATCTGCTCGGGCTCAGACACTCCGCTGCGCTGCGCTTCCACGAGCAGCCGCACGCCGGTCGATGGGTCGAGCTTCACCACCACCTGGCCAGGCTCGGGCGTCCGTTTCCCCAGGTGGAAGCCGAGCCGTGGCGGGCGCTCGAACACCAGCCGCAGCTCCGTCTGCGTGACCGGCAGGTGCTTGCCCGTGCGCAGGAAGAACGGCACACCGGACCAGCGCCAGTTGTCCACGTCGAGGCGCATGGCGGCGAAGGTCTCCGTCGTCGAGTCGGGAGCCACGCCCTCGATCTCGCGGTAGCCGTCGTACTGACCGCGGACGTAGTCGGCCGGGTCAGCCGCCGGCATCGACCGGAACACGGACACCATCGCGTCGCGCAGCGTCTCGGAGTCGGCGCCGACCGGCACCTCCATCGCCGACGCGGCCACCACCTGCATCATGTGGTTCACCACCACGTCGCGCAGCGCGCCGACCGGGTCGTAGAAGTGGCCGCGGTCCTCGACGCCGAAGCTCTCGGCCATCGTGATCTGTACAGACGAGATGTTCTTGCGGTTCCACAGCGGCTCGAACATCGCGTTCGCGAACCGCAGGTAGAGGATCTCGATGAGGCCCATCTTCCCGAGGAAGTGGTCGATCCGGTAGAGCTGGGACTCGTCGATGTACTGGTGGATCTCGGCGGCCAGCTCGCGGGCGGAGGCCTCGTCGTGGCCGAACGGCTTCTCCACCACCACGCGCGCGGACTTCGTCAAGCCTGCCTCGCTCAACCCCTTGATCACGGTGCCGAAGAGGAACGGCGGGATCTCCAGGTAGAAGACCGGCGTGCGCGCGTCGCCGATCGCCTTGCCCACGCGCTCGAACGTGTCGGCGTCCGAGAAGTCCCCGGCCACGTAGCTCAGCCGGTCGGCGAAGCGGCTGAACACCTCGTCGTCGAGCTCCTCACCCGTGTCCTTGATCGACTGGCGCGCGTGCTCGCGCAGGTCATCGTCGGTCCAGTCGTCGACGGCCACGCCGACGATCGGGCAGTCGAGCAGGCCGCGTCGCTCGAGCCGGTACAGCGAGGTGAACGTCATCACCTTGGCGAGGTCTCCCGTGATCCCGAATGACACGAACACGTCGGCGGGCTGCGGGCTCGCCGCGCCCCCGACTGCGCCGCCCGGGCCAGTCTTGACTGCTGTCGCCATCTGTGCGTCCTCTCGCTGGGTCGTAGGCTCGCCCGGATGCTCGCTCCGTGCGGGCGCGAGCTTCATCACCTGATCCGGGTGAACTTCCCCTGGCGGCGCCTGGCTCATCCGATTCGGATGACGTTCGCGGCCCCTCGCGCGCGTAGCGTCGGCCTAGCGAAAGCCACCGAACCGGAGGGGGACATGACAGTCCAAGGCGCACAACCGGAACGCGAGATCAGCTTCCAGGACGACTTCGTCGACGACGGCGGCTACGGCTGGATCGCCTTCGCCGGCATCCTGCTGTTCATCGTCGGCTTCCTCAACTTCATCGAGGGCATCGCCGCGATCAGCAACTCGAAGTTCTTCGTCCACGACACCAAATACATCATCGGCAGCCTCAACACCTGGGGCTGGGTCATGCTCTTCATCGGGATCGCCCAGCTGCTGATCGGGGCCGGCGTCTTCGCGAAGAACCAGTTCGCGCGCTGGGCCGGCGTCTTCATCCTCGGCCTCAACGCGATCGCCCAGCTGCTGCTGATCCCGGCGTATCCGTTCTGGTCGCTCGCGATCTTCACGCTCGACATCCTGGCGATCTACGGACTGGTCGCGTACGGCAGCCGCCTATCGAGCTACTAGCTGCCGTCGCGGTCCTATGACGCCGCAGTTCAAGCGATCGGAGGTCGGGAATGACCAGCGGTTTTGAGACCACTGAGGCCGCGCGCTCCGCGCGAGGCGAGTACGACGCACCGAGGTCGGGACCGACCGAGCGCGGGGCCGGCATGCTGGCCTTCGCCGGCGTGATGCTCGCGATCCTCGGCATCCTGAACGTGATCTACGGCATCGCCGCGATCTCGAACTCCGACTTCTATGTCGGGCACACGCGCTTCATCTTCAACAGCCTGAACGGCTGGGGCTGGGTGATCACGATCATCGGCGCGGCTCAGGTGGCCGCCGCGCTCTCGATCCTGCGTCAGACGGGGTGGGGGCGGTGGCTGGGCGTCGCTACGGCCGCGCTCAACTCGATCGCGCAGCTGCTGTTCATCCCGTCGTACCCGTTCGCGTCGCTCGCCCTGTTCGCCGTCGACATCGTGGTGATCTACGCGCTAGTCGCCTACGGCGCTCGGCGCGCGCCCGCCTGAGTACTCCTCGGCTCCGACGAGTACCCGGCCCCGGCCGGGCTCGTGCCCGACCCCGAGCAGCGCCCGCATGAGATAGGCGACCTCGGTGCGGCGCTGCTCCGGCGGCATCGCCACGGCGAGCCGGGCGGCGGTCACGGCCACCCAGTCGCACATGCAGATCGGCACGGGCAGGCGCAGCCATCTCAAGCTGCGGCGGTCGGCCACCCAGTTGCGCATCACTCCGGCGCGCGCGCGCGTGACCGAGTTCGAGGAGGCGCTGCCCACCACGGCCGCGGCGTACGGATACAGCTCCTCGCGGTCGTAGGCCGCCAGGGTGTCGTTGTAGGCGCGCATGAAGGAGGCGATCACGGGGCAGACCGAATTCGGCCGGTCGCTGAACGGCTCACCCGCAAGCATCGACGCGAGCTCGATCACGCAGGCACCCTCGTCGGGGGAGGTGTGCTTCCCCTTGCTCAGCCTGACGGTCTGGAAGTTCGGCTCGGACATCGATTCAACCTCCTCCGGCAGCAAATGGGTGGGTCGGGCGGACCGTAAGCCCGGCGTAAGGGACCGGCGTCATCAAGATCAGGTGATTTGCGGGATCACCCGGTCCGGATGAGGACCCGCACCCGTGCGCGCGTGAGGATCGGGCCAGATGGCCGAAGCTGCCGCTGTAGCCGTGAAGCCGGGGAAGCGTCCGCACCGCTGGTCGGTCGGGGTGCTGCTGGCGGTCGCGTGCGTGACCGGGTTCCTCGCGATCTTCTCCACCTGGGTCAAGCGCCAGGTGCTCGACACGAACAACTGGACGAACACGAGCACGAGGGTGCTCCAGGACAAGAAGGTCCAGGCCGCGCTCGGCGCCTACCTCGTGAACCAGCTGTTCTCGAACGTGAACGTGGCGAACGAGCTGCGCGGCGCGCTGCCGGGACGGACGCAGGCGCTCGCCGGGCCGGCGGCCAGCGGGCTGCGCGACTTCGCGGAGCGCTCGGTGCCCGAGCTGCTCGCCCGCCCGCGCGTGCAGGACGCCTGGCGGATCGCCAACCGCGGGGCGCACGCGCAGCTGATCAAGATCCTGAACGGCGGCGGCTCGGTGGCGTCCACCAACAACGGCGAGGTGTCGCTCAACCTCCAGCAGCTCATCACGGAGCTCGCCGGCACCGTCGGGATCAGCCTGCCGCAGCAGCTGGGCAACAAGCTGCCGGCGAACGCCGGACAGCTGGTGATCCTGCGCTCGAACCAGCTCAAGACGGCCCAGAACGTCGCGAAGGGGATCCGCAACCTGTCGATCATCATGACGATCCTCACGTTCGTCCTGTTCGCCGCCGCGATCGGGCTGGCGAGCGGCTGGCGGCGCAACGCGCTGCGCTCCACGGGCTGGTGCTTCGTGGGCGTTGCGATCTTCGTGCTGCTGATCAGGCGCGTGGCCGGTGACTGGATCGTCTCCAACCTCGTGTCGACCCAGTCGGTCCGTCCCGCGGCCCACGACGTCTGGATCATCGGCACCTCGCTGCTTCGCGCGGTCGGCGTGGCGATCCTGATCTACGGCATCCTGATCGTGCTGGCTGCCTGGCTCGCGGGCCCCACGCGCCCCGCCATAGCCGTGCGGCGGGCGTTCACCCCGGCGCTGCGCGACCGTCCCGTGCTCGTGTACAGCGTGGCGGGGTTCATCTACCTGCTGGTGCTGCTCTGGGGGCCGACCCCGGCCTTCCGCAAGATCATCCCGATCGTGCTGATCGCCGCGCTGATCGTGCTCGGGATCGAGCTGCTGCGCCGGCAGGCGGCGCGCGAGTTCCCGGAGGCACGCGCCGGCGACGCCGTGCACTCGTTGCGTGAGGCCTGGGCCAACAGGCACGACCATCAGCAGCCGGTCGTGGTGGCCGCCGCCGGCAACGGCGCGCAGGTCGAGCAGCTCGAGCGCCTGGCCGCGCTCCACGACCGCGGGGCGCTCACCGACGCTGAGTACGCGGCCGAGAAGACCACGCTGCTCGGGCACTAGCGCGGCCGCGCACGAACTGCGGCAATAACGGCGGGCCGAGGCCGGCCGGCCGGTCCACTGTGTCAGTTAGGTGTTGTCAGGCAACACCTGGATGACACAGTGCCCGGCCCGATGCCCTCATCGCTGCCGTAAACGCCACGACTGCGCAGCCGCACCAGAGCGCGCGGCTCAGAACGGCTTGCCGTGCAGCCGCACCGGACCGTCGGGCCAGCGCGCCTCGGGCGCGAGCGCCCGCCACATCGCCAGGAGCTGCATCCTCTTGGGGCCGCCGGGTTGGTCGACGGTCACCGGAGCGGCGATCTCCGTGAAGCCCAGCTTGCGGTAGAGGCCGGCGCGGTCGTCGAGGCAGAACAGCAGCGCGAAATCGGCGCCGTCCTTGTCCGCCCGCTCGAGCACCTCCTCGACCACCCGGCGGGCGAGGCCGCGGCCGCGGTGGTCCGCGTTCACGATCACGCCGCCGACCCCGAGCACCGGAAAGCGCGTCCCCGCCACCTCCACCTCGACGTGCAGCCAGCCGGCGGCGGCCACCAGGCGGTCGCCGTCCTGCAGCGCGACCCGCACCTCCTTCGGCTGGAACACGAAGTTCGACCGCGCACCGTCGAACGGGTCCTCCTCGTCGCCCTCGAGCTGCGCGCGGTGCTCGTCGGTCAGATCCGGCAGCTCGATCAGTTCCATGGCCGGGTTCCTAGCATGGCCGGATGCGCATCGCCGTCCTCGCGGACATCCACGGCAACCTGCCGGCCCTGCGCGCCGTGCTGGCGGAGGTGGACGCCGAGCCGGTGGACGCGCTCGTGGTGCCGGGCGACGTGGTGGGCGGTCCGCTCGTGCGCGAGGTGCTCGAGCTGCTGCGCGAGCGACCCGAGCCGGTGCACTGGGTGAGCGGTAACAGCGAGCGGGAGGCGCTGGCCGTGTACGACGGCGAGCCGCCGTCCGACGATCCGGCCGGCCAGGCCGCCGCCTGGAGCGCGCGGGCGCTCGACGACGGCTGGCGCGACGAGCTGGCCTCGTGGCCGATCGCGCTCGCGCTCGACGGCGTGCTGTTCTGCCACGGCTCGCCGCGACGCGACAACGAGCTGATCACCCGCGCCACGCCCGACGATGTGCTCGCCCAGGCGCTGGCCGCCGTTGGGGAGCCGCTCGTGGTCGGCGGGCACACGCACCAGCAGATGGTCCGCCCGGTGCGCGACGGGCTCACCTACGCGAACGCCGGGAGCGTCGGCCTGCCGTACGAAGGCGAGGCGGGCGCCTTCTGGATGCTCGTGGCGGACGGGGTGCCGGCGCCGCGCAAGACCGCCTATGACGTGCGCGCCGCGGCCGGGGAGATGGTCGCCTCGGGCTACACGGACTTCGAGGCCCAGCTCGAGTCCACGATCCTCAACCCCGCCGACCCCGAGTACGTGACCGCGCTGTTCGAGCACATGGCCGGCCGCGGGCCGCATCCCGGCTGACCAAAGGTCACCGCCCCGGCCGGGCGGCCGAGGCGGTGGGTTCTTGGGGGAGTCTGAGCGCCATCGCTGGCGCCATCTCCGTTGGGCGCTCACAGCCAGACGCTCTTCCAGCTGTGCGCGCACGTAGTGCTCGTGAACGAGCGAGTGCATGGCTGCTCCTTATTGGTTTGTGAGAACCCGGAGCGCCCCCGCGAACTTCAGGGGCCGAGGAGGGGGAGTCCTAGGAGACCTGGGTTCGCGGGGCGATCCGGCTGCCCGCGACCCAGTCGTGCGTCAGGTCGTAAGCAGCACGCAGCGCGACGTGCCGTCGCCCATCTGGGCGAACGCACCGCGCGCGGCCACGGTGTTGATTTGACGCTGATAGGACACGGCGAAGCACCGTACCAGCGCGCGCGGCAAAGTCAACCGCGAATAGTCAGCCTCACCGTTCCTTAACGAAGGCGTAGCTTTCCGGGCCGGATGGCCATCACGGAGTCGACCATGGACGGTCTCGCGGCGCTCACGCTCGGCGCCGACGACGGCATCGAGGTGACGTTCATACCCGCGGCCGGCATGGTCGCCTGCTCGCTGCGCCGCCATGGCGAGGAGCTGCTCGGCCAGCGCGGCGGCCTCCACCGCTACGTGGAGGAGCGCTCCACGATGGGCATCCCGCTGCTGTATCCGTGGGCCAACCGCGTATCCGAGCTGCGCTTCGAGGTGGCCGGGCGCGAACTGGTGCTGGACGCCGAGCCGCCCGCCCGCTCGCCCAAGCGCGACGGGAACGGCCTGCCGATCCACGGCCTGTTGTCGGCGGACGGCGGCTGGCGCGTGGACTCGCTCGACCCGACCGGCGACGGCGGCACGCTGCGCGCGAGCCTCGACTTCGCCGAGCGGCCGGACCTGCTCGCCGCGTTTCCGTTCCCGCACCTCCTGCGCATGGAGGCGACGGTGGCGCGCACGCGGCTGACGCTCGCCACCATCGTCGAGGCCAACGCCGGCGCCCCGGTGCCGATCGCCTTCGGCTTCCACCCATACCTGAGGATCCCGGACGCCGCCCGTGCGAGCTGGGAGATCGAGCTGCCGCTGTCCGAGCAGCTCGTGCTCGACGAGCGCATGCTGCCCACGGGCGAGCGCGTGGCCGCGCGGATCGAGCCCGGCCCGCTGGGCTCGCGCACCTTCGACGACGCCTTCGTGGCGCCGGCCGACGGCGCGCCGTTCGTGGTCGCGGGCGCCGGCCGCCGCATCGAGGTGTCGTTCGGCCCCGGCTACCCGTTCGCCCAGGTGTACGCGCCGGCCGAGGACCATGTGATAGCGATCGAGCCGATGACTGCGCCCACCAACGCGCTAGTCACGGGCGGACCCGATCTGCGCGTGCTCGAGCCGGGGGAGAGCTGCGAGGCCGCGTTCTCCGTCGAGGTCAGCTAGCGCGGTTACGATCGCCGCCTGCCGCCGCTCCTCCAGCACCTCGCCCTCGCGGTTCCGAATCCCGAGCGCTCCGCCGCCTACTACGCGGCCGCCCTCGCGCCGCTTGGTGCGTTCGCGCGCCCCGCGGGCTACGTGTCAGACCGCGGCGAGCGGCCGCTCGTGGTGGTGGTCGAGCACTCGCTGTCGCTGATGCTGCACCCCGCGGATCCCGGGCGGCCGGCTCCGTATGCGCCGGGCGGCGTCCACCACTTCGCCGTGCACGTGGACAGCGCGCAGCTCGTGGACGAGATCGCGGCGGCGGCGAAGGCGGCCGGCGGCGAGCTCACGGACGGCCCGCGCGAGTTCCCGGACGACTACCGCTTCGGCTACTACGGCGCCTTCCTGCGCGATCCCGACGGGATCAAGTGGGAGGCGTTCTGCTACACCGAGCTCGAGGAGCTCTAGGACTTGCGGCGCCCGCGGCGCGGCCCGTTGCGCCCGTTCTTGCTGCCGCTGTTCACCTGGGCGGGCACGTCCGCCTCGACCCAGCGGATCACGTGGAGGTCGAGCGCGTCGGGGGCGAAGATGTCGGTGGAGAAGTGGACGATCTCCCCGGAGGTCACGTGGTAGGTCTCCTGTAGCTCCAGCACCGCGGTGGTGCCGGTCATGCCGAGCGCCTTGCCGGTGCGCTCGCGAGCGCTCATCAGTCGCGGCACGATGCGGGTGTTCGCGTACGCCACCGGGATGCCCTGCGCCATGAGCACGTCGAGCACCATGTCGCCGCGGCGCATCGCCTTCTCGAGCTTCGCGTCGCTCGGCAGCTCGGCGCTCGGGTGGATCGTGTCGAGCATCGTGGCGGCCGGGTCGCCGTCGGCGAGCAGCAGCCGGGTGATCGAGGTGGCCCCCGTGCCGGGCTCGACGCCGAACATCGCCGCGCCCTCGTCGGATAGCGCGTCGCGGTCGATCGACAGCTCGCCGAGCGTCAGCTTGATGCCGCGCCGGTGGGCGAGCGACGTGTAGGACTCGAGCCGCTCGAGGCCCTCGTCGAGCGGGCTGGGGCGAGGCACGCTCGCCACGAACGTGCCGCTGCCCTGGCGGCGCACGATCTCGCCGGTGGTCTCGAGCCGCTCGAGCGCCGTGCGCAGCGTGCCGCGCGACACGCCGAGCATCGCGCCGAGCTCGTGCTCGGGCGGAAGGCGGTCACCCGGGCGGTGCCGGCCGGGGGCGAGCCAATTGCGCAGGGCCTGTTCCGCGCTGTCGGCAAGCGACGGGCGCTTCTCCCCGACCTCTGCCATGGCTAACGGCCCGCCTCTCTACGGAATACCGACGGTGAGTGAACGAACAAATTCATCTGCAGCCGTGCGAGCAGTCTATCCACGGTTGCCAGTCTGTGGTATGAGTTTGCCGCCCAGTGAACGAATTCATCCAAGTGAGGTGACAGGCGTGTCGACGACGGAGCTTCACAAGACGGCGTTTGACGGGGTTCAACGCGAGGCCGGGGCCAGTTGGACCGACTGGGAAGGCTGGGCCTGGGCGGCCGACTTCGGCGACGCGATAGCCGAGCACAACGCCACGCGCACCGCCTGCAACCTCTGGGACGAGGCCGCGCTGCGCAAGTGGGACATGAAGGGCCCGGACGCCCTCAAGCTGGCCGACGCGCTGTTCACCAACGACATGGCGGCGCTCGAGGTGGGGCAGGTGCGCTACGGCGCGATCTGCGACGACGACGGCCTGATGCTCATGGACGGCACGATCTTCAAGTTCTCGGACGACCACTGCTTCTCGATCACGAGCTACGACTCGGATCTCGACCACTTCCGCCAGGTGGCGTCCGATCGCGGCTTCGACGTCGAGGTCAGCGACGTGACCGACGCGATGCCGCACATCCAGGTGCAGGGTCCGCTCGCGCGCGAGGTGCTCGGTCCGATCACCGAGGGCGCCGACGTGAACGAGCTGCGCTACTTCCGCTTCGTACCCGAGGGGGTGACCGTGGGCGGCGTGCCGGTGATGCTGTCGCGCACGGGCTACTCGGGCGAGCTCGGCTTCGAGGTGTACTGCAACCCCGAGGACGCGGCCGACCTCTGGCACGCGGTGATCAAGGCGGGCGGCGCGCATGGCCTGCGCCCGATCGGCCTGTCCGCGATCGAGACGCTGCGGATCGAGTCCGGCCTGCTGTTCCCGGACATCGACTACTTCCCCCATCAGACCGACCCGTACGAGGTGCGGCTCGACAACGTCGTGAAGCCCGACAAGCCGGGTGACTTCCTCGGCAAGGAGGCGCTCCGGAAGATCGCCGCCGAGGGCACGGCGCGGCTGCTCACCACGCTGCGGATCGACGGCGACGAGGTGCCCGAGTACGGCGCGGCCGTGACCGTCGACGGGAACGACGCCGGGATCGTGCGCAGCCCCTGCCAGAGCCCGACGTTCGACATGCAGGTGATCGCGATGGCTTCGATCGACCGCGGGCTGAACACGCCCGGCCAGCGGGTGGACGTTGCGCTCGGCGGCGGCACCGTTGGCGCTACGGTGGACGAGTTCCCGCTCTACGACTCGAAGAAGACTCGCCCGCGTTCGTGACCCGGCCGCGGGTGGCGGTTATGCGCCGGGTGCCGGACTCGGCGCTCGAGCTGCTGCGCGAGCATGCCGACGTGTGGGTGTCCGAGCAGGACCGCCCGCTCACCACGGAGGAGCTGCACGAGGCCGTGAAGGGCGCCGACGCCGCGCTCACGCTCCTGCACGATCGGGTGGACCGCGCCTTCCTCGAGGCCGCCGGCCCGCAGCTGCGCTGCGTGGCGAACGTGGCGGTGGGCTACGACAACGTGGACGTGGATGCCGCCACGGAGCGGGGGGTGGTGGTCACCAACACGCCGGGCGTGCTCACCGACGCCACGGCCGACCTCGCGCTGGCGCTGATCCTGGCGGTCACCCGGCGAGTGTGCGAGGGCGACCGCCTCGTGCGCGCGGGCGCCACCTGGTCCTGGGACATGTTCTTCATGCTCGGGGCGAGCCTGCAGGGCAAGACGCTGGGGGTGGTGGGGCTCGGTCAGATCGGCACGGCCACGGCGCGGCGGGCGCGCGCGTTCGGCATGGAGATCGCCTACACCCAGCGCCAGCCCGCCGACGAGGCGCTCGTGGCCGAGCTGGGCGGCGCGCGTCGCCTGGAGCTCGACGAGCTGCTGGCGGAGTCCGACGTCGTGTCGATCCACGTGCCGCTCAGCGAGCAGACCCGTCACCTGATCGACGCGCAGCGGCTCGCGCAGATGCGCCCGGGCGCCTACCTCGTGAACACCGCGCGCGGTCCGGTGGTGGACGAGGCGGCTCTGGCCGCGGCGCTCAAGTCGGGCGAGATCGCCGGCGCGGCGCTCGACGTGTTCGAGAACGAGCCCGAGGTGCATCCCGATCTGCTCGGGCTCGACAACGTGGTGCTGCTGCCGCATCTCGGTTCGGCCACGATCGAGACGCGCACGGCGATGGCAGAGCTGGCGGCGCGCAACGCGCTGGCGGTGCTGGCCGGCGACACGCCGCCGACGCCGCTCAATCGGTCAGTCCTCTGACAGCATCCGGAGGCTTGTACAAACTTGTCCATGGAACTACGATGCTCTGTTCCCTAACCTGAAGTAAGACAGCCGGAGAGAAGGGGGTGAAAATGCGATCCAGGACCCGTCTCACGGTCCCGCTGGTGCGCACGGACGGCGAGCTCCGTCCCACGACCTGGGATGACGCGCTCGGGCGCGTGGCCCAGGGGCTG
Organism: Thermoleophilaceae bacterium; assembly: GCA_036491015.1. Taxonomy (GTDB): domain Bacteria; phylum Actinomycetota; class Thermoleophilia; order Solirubrobacterales; family Thermoleophilaceae; genus JAICJR01. Next base: position 14,222 of record DASXCV010000043.1, read on the forward strand.
GCTGAGGCGCGGGAAGCCGACGCACGCAAGTCGTTCGGCATGTTCTCGTGCTCGAAGGCCACCAACGAGATGAATTACCTGGCACAGAAGTTCGTGCGCCAGGTGATGGGCTCCAACAACATCGACTCGTGTAACCGCACCTGACACGCTCCCAGCGTCGTCGGTCTGGCGACAGTGTTCGGAGCGGGCGGTGGCACGTCGTCCTATAAGGAGATCGAGCAGACGGACATGATCGTCCTCTGGGGATCGAACGCGCGCGAAACGCACCCAATCTTCTTCCACCACCTCCTGCGCGGCGTCCACAACGGCGCGCGGCTGGTCACGGTGGATCCGCGCCGCACGAGCTCGGCGAAGTGGGCCGACCTGTGGCTCGGCCTCGACGTCGGCTCCGACGTCGCGCTCTCCAACACGATCGCCCGCGAGATCATCCACGAAGGCCTCCACAACAAGAGCTTCATCGAGCACGCCACCACCGGCTTCGACGAGTACGCGGCGTCGGTCGAGTCGTTCACGCTCGACGAGGGCGAGCGCCTCACCGGCGTGCCGGCCGAGGCGATCCGCGACACGGCGCACGCCTTTGCGCGCGCGGACCGGGCGATCATCTGCTGGACGCTCGGCATCACCGAGCACCACAACGCGGTCGACAACGTGTTCGCCCTCATCAACCTCGGCCTGCTCTGCGGGCACGTGGGGCGCTGGGGCTCCGGGCTCAACCCGCTGCGTGGCCAGAACAACGTGCAGGGCGGCGGCGACATGGGGGCGATCCCCAACAAGCTGCCGGGCTTCCAGGACGTCGAGCGCGACACCGAGGCGCTCGCGCGCTTCGAGTCCGCGTACGGCGTCCCCGTCGATCCGCACTACGGCTGGCACCTGTCGCAGATGTTCGAGGCCATGGACCGCGACGAGCTCACGCACCTGTACGTGATCGGGGAGAACCCGGCGCAGTCGGAGGCGGACATCAGCCATGCGCGCAAGCTGCTCACGAGCCTCGACATGCTGATCGTGCAGGACATCGTCTTCACAAAGACGGCCGAGATGGCGGACATCGTCCTGCCGGGCACCGCCTCCTGGTGCGAGGGCGAGGGCACCGTGACCAACTCCGAGCGGCGGGTGCAGCGCGTGCGCAAGGCGCTCGAGCCGCCGGGCGAGGCGCGCGACGACATGGCGATCCTCACCGACCTGGCGCGCCGGCTCGGCTACGACTGGCCCGACCCCGAGGCCGAGCAGGTGTGGGACGAGTTGCGCTCGCTCAGCCCGATGCACGGCGGCATGAGCTACGAGCGGCTCGTGAAGCGCGGCGGCATCCAGTGGCCGTGCCCGGACGAGACGCACCCCGGCTCGCCGTTCCTGCACGAGCGCCTGTGGGCGGAGCCGCTCGAGGGCCCGCGCGCGCCGTTCAACGCGGTGGAGCACAGCCCGCCGGTGGACGAGCTCGACAGCGACTTCCCGATCCGGCTCACCACCGGGCGCCGGCTCGAGTCCTACAACACCGGCGCGCAGACCAACCTGTACCGCTCCCCGCTCCATCGCGGCGAGTCGCTCGACCTCTCGCCGGAGGACATGCAGCGACTGGCGCTCGTGGAGGGCGAGGTGGTGCGCGTGAGCTCACGGCGCGGGTCGGTGGAGTCGCCGGTGCGCACCGATCCAACCCTGCGACCGGGGCTCGCATTCATGACCTTCCACTTCCCCGACCAGGTGGACACGAACCTGCTCACGATCGACGAGTGGGATCCGAAGTCCGGCACCGCCGAGTTCAAGGCGGCAGCGATCCGGGTGGACAAGCTCGACGGTCGCGCTGTGTCGAAGGCGCCCGCGTTCGCCGAAGAAAGCGACTGAGTGGATCTCCGCCTCGGCAACGTCGCGGCGACTCCCGCCGAACGTCAGGCGGTGGAGTCCGTGCTCGGCCCGGCGGTGTCGCGCTGGGAGGGCGGCGTGCGCGCCGACGAGACCGAGGGCCACGTCGCTCACGGCGGCCACGAGGCGCGGGCGCGACGGCATCTGCTGCTGCCGATCCTGCAGGCCCTCCAGCAGCGGGTGGGCTGGATCAGCGAGGCCGCGATGGACCACGTGTCCGAGCGGCTCACCGTGCCTCCCGCGGACGTGTACGGCGTGGCCACGTTCTACGGACTCCTGAGCGTCGAGCCCCGCGCGCCGCGCGTCCTCCACGTGTGCGACGACATCGCCTGCCGCTGCGCGGGCGCCGAGGAGCTGATCGAGGGCGTGGAGAAGCTGCTCGGGCCGGAGAACGGGGACGACTCGCAGGAGGTCACGTGGCTGCGCAGTCCGTGCCTCGGGCAGTGCGATCGTGCTCCCGCCGCGCTCGTGACCGTTGCCGGGGCGAAGCCGCATGAAGAGGTGCTGGCGCCGGTGCCGGGCGCCGACCACGCCGTCGCGCGGATCACCCACGGGCCGGAGGTGGAAGGGTCGGAGGACTGGGTCGATCCGGCGGCCACGGTGCCCGAGGCGGGCGCGCCTCAGCTGCGGCTGCTCGGGCGGGTCGGACACGTGTCGCCCACCTCGCTCGACGACTACCGGGGCCAGGGCGGCTACGCGGCGCTCCGGCGCGCGATCGAGCTCGGTCCCGAAGGCGTGATCCGGGAGCTCAAGGACTCCGGGCTCGTCGGGCGCGGCGGAGCGGCGTTCCCCACCGGCGTGAAGTGGGAGGCGGTGGCCCACCAGGCGGTGCGGCCGCACTACCTCGTCTGCAACGCCGACGAGTCCGAGCCCGGAACCTTCAAGGACCGCGTGATCATGGAGGGCGACCCGTTCGCCCTGATCGAGGCGATGACGATCGCGGGCTTCACCACCGGCTGCGAGCGCGGCTTCATCTACCTGCGTGGCGAGTACCCGCAGGCCAAGGCCACCCTCGAGGAGGCGATCAAGGAGGCGCGCGCACGCGGGATGCTCGGCCGCGACGTGCTCGGCCACGGCTTCGAGTTCTCGATCTCGATCCGTCGCGGCGCCGGCGCCTACATATGCGGCGAGGAGACAGCCCTCTTCAACTCGCTCGAGGGCTTCCGCGGCGAGCCGCGCAGCAAGCCGCCGTTCCCGGTGGCAGTCGGCCTGTTCGGCAAGCCCACCGTCGTGAACAACGTGGAAACGCTCGTGAACGTGCCGGAGATCGTGCTGTTCGGCGGCGCCGCGTTCGCGTCGGCGGGCTCCGGCGTGTCCACCGGCACGCGCCTGTTCTGCCTTTCCGGCTGCGTCGAGAAGCCGGGCGTGTACGAGGTCCCATACGGCACCAAGCTCCACACCGTGATCGAGATGGCGGGCGGCGTGGCCGGGGGCCGCGAGCTCCAAGCGGTGCTGCTGGGCGGCGCGGCCGGCGGCTTCGTCGGCCCCGACGAGCTCGACCTCGAGCTGACGATCGAGGCGGCGCGCGAGGCGGGCGCCACGCTCGGCTCGGGCGTGGTGATGCTGATCGACGACCGCGTGGACCTGCCGCGGATGCTGATGCGCATCGCGGGCTTCTTCCGCGACGAGTCGTGCGGCCAGTGCGTGCCCTGCCGCGTAGGCACCGTGCGCCAGGAGGAGGCGCTCGCGCGGCTCATCTCCGGCGACACGCGCGGCACCGTGGAGGACGAGCTGTCGCTGCTCGACGAGGTCGGTGCCTGCATGAAGGACGCCTCGATCTGCGGCCTCGGCCAGACCGCCTACGGCGCGGTGAGCTCGGCGATCAAACTGGGGGCGTTCTCGCGATGAGCAACATCTACGAGCAGCCCGGCGCGCGGCAGGTCGAGCTCGAGATCGACGGCGAGCCGGTGACGGTGCGCGAGGGCGCGACGATCCTCGACGCCTGCAACAAGGCCGGCATCGAGACGCCGACGCTCTGTTACGGCGAGACGCTCGCGCCCGCCAACGTCTGCCGCGTGTGCGTGGTGGAGCTCGAGGGCGCGCGCGCGCTGGTGCCGGCCTGCTCGAGGCTCGTGGAGGCGGGGATGAAGGTACGCACGGACTCCGAGCGCGTGCGCCACTCGCGCAAGATGGTGATGGAGTTCCTCGGCTCGAGCGTGGACCTGACCACCGCGCCCGAGGCGGAGCTGTACGTGAAGCAGTACGGCGCGGACACCGAGCGCTACGGGCCGCCGGCGCCGCCGGACGAGCACCGCGACAGCGCTCGCGCCGGCCACCACGTAGAGCCCGACGGCCAGACCGCGGCCACCGTGCACCAGCCCGTGAAGATCGACAACGACCTCTACGTGCGCGACTACTCGAAGTGCATCCTCTGTTACAAGTGCGTCGACGCCTGCGGCGAGCAGTACCAGAACACGTTCGCCATCTACGTGGCGGGGCGCGGCTTCGACGCCCGCATCTCCACCGAGCTGAACGTCGACCTGCCCGAGTCCGCGTGCGTGTACTGCGGCAACTGCATCGCCGTATGCCCCACGGGCGCGCTGATGCCGGTGGCGGAATACGAGTTGCGCGAGGCGGGCGAATGGAATCCCGAGGAGCAGACAGTCACCCGCACGGTGTGCGCGTTCTGCGGCGTCGGCTGCAACCTCGACCTCGTGGTGCAGGACAACAAGATCGTGCGCGTGGACTCGCCGGACGACCACGACATCACGCGCGGCAACCTGTGCGTGAAGGGGCGCTTCGGCTTCGAGCACGTGCAGGTGCTCGACATGCCGGCAGGCGACGGCAACGGCAAGGGCCCGCGCACCTAGCGCCGGGACTTTTGGACCGTATAGGTCACAAAGTCCCCACGTGTGAGTTCGGTGAGGGTGTCCACAAGCGGGTGAGGCGGTGCCCCGCCCTCCACGCGCGCCGCCACCGCTCCGCGTAGGGACGACGTAAGGAACGCGCCGTCCGCGTCGCGGAGTCGCTCGAGTGTGAGCTCCTCCTCCACGGCGTCGAGTCCCAGGTCGCCGGCCAGCCGCAGCAGGCGCGCGCGCGTGACGCCCGGGAGGATGCGGCCGTCCGTGGGCGGGGTGACCAGGCGCTCGCCCTCGATCGCCCAGACGTTGCCCCAGGCGGCTTCGAGCACGGCGCCGTCGCCGTCGACCAGCAGCGGCACGCCGGGCGCGCGGGCGGCGAGCGCGTCCACGAGGCGGCGGTCGAGCCACTTGCGCTCGCCCAGCCCGCCGGGGAGGAGCCAGGGGGAGAGCAGGAAGCCGTCGGCCGGCGGGTCGGGTGGGAGGGGGGCTGTGTCTGACGTCAGCTCGCCGTCGCGGGTCAGCTTCAGGCGCAGGCGGCACGTGCCATGTATTTCTGGCAATGAGGGCGGCGTTGAGATTGCCAGGCGCCTCAGGTGGTCCGCTAAGTGCTGCGGTTCGCCATCGACCACCAGCACGGTCTCGAATACACCCACAGCGGGGTCCGGGCGATCCGCCCCTCCGTTCAGCGCGCGCGGGATCCCACGGGCTTCTCCGCGCGGCGGCTGCTCCATGCGACCGACTACCGCGGCAATGAGGGGAGCGGCCTTCGCGAGGCACTCGGCAAGCTCGCTGTCGGGGTCGGAGCTCCAGGTGATGCCGCCGCCGGCGCCGAGCCAGATCCTGTCCTGCGCCAGCTCGAAGGTCCGGATCGCCACGCTCAGCTC
>DASXCV010000044.1:0-2645 GCA_036491015.1 Thermoleophilaceae bacterium
CAGCGGCTCGTAGTCGCCCATCTCCTTCTTGATGAGGAGGTCGAACGAGCCGTCGGCGGCCTCGAACTGGAAGCCGCGATGCTCGAGCTCCTTCACGCGGTCCACCACGCGCGCCGCGGCCGTCTCGTCGAGCTGCACGCCACGCTGCTCGGCGCGTGCCTGCACCGTGCCCTTCCCGGACAGCTCGGAGATCAGGAGCTCGCGGTCATTGCCCACCCCGGCCGGGTCCATGTGCTCGAACGTGCGTGCGTCGCGCACGATCCCGGCCACGTGCATGCCGCCCTTGTGGGCGAACGCGTTCTTGCCCACGTACGGCTGGTTGGCGTTCGGGGACACGTTGCAGATCTCGTCGACGAGGTGCGAGGTCTCGGTGAGGCGCGCGATCTGCTCATCGCTCACGCACTCGTAGCCGAGCTTGAGCTGGAGCGCCGGCAGGATCGAGACGAGGTTGGCGTTGCCGCAGCGCTCGCCGTAGCCGTTCATCGTGCCCTGCACGAGCCGCGCGCCGCGCTCGATCGCGACGATCGAGTTGGCCACGCCGCAGCCGGCGTCGTCATGGGTGTGGATGCCGACGGTCACGTCGGCGCCGAGATCGCCAAGCACGTGGGTGGTGGCCTCGGCGATCTGGTTCGGCAGGGACGAGCCGTTGGTGTCGCACAGCGTCACGTTCTCGGCCCCGCCCACGACCGCGGCCCGCAGGCAGCGCAGCGCGTAATCGGGGTCCTGCCGGTAGCCGTCGAAGAAGTGCTCGGCGTCGTAGATCACGCGCTTGCCCCGCGAGCGCAGGAACGCGATCGACTCCTCGATCATCGCGAGGTTCTCGTCGGCGTCCACCTTCGTGACCTTCTCGAGATGGAGCGCCCAGGTCTTGCCCACGAGGGTGCACACCGGGGCGAAGCAGTCGGCCAGGAGGCGCAGCGCCTCGTCCTCCTCGGCGGCCACGCCGCGCCGCCGTGTCATCCCGAAGGCGGCGATGTCCGCGTGCTCGAAGCTCTCGTCCGCGAGCCGCGCGAACAGCGCCTCCTCCTTGGGATTGGAGCTGGGGAAGCCGGCCTCGATCAGTTGCACCCCAAGGGAGTCGAGCGCGTGCGCCACTCGCACCTTCTCGTCAACTGACAGGGACATGCCCTCCCCCTGCATCCCGTCGCGGAGGGTGGTGTCGTACAGAACGACGCGCTCGGTCACGCCTTGGACGGTACCTGCACCAGGTCGAGCCACTCGGCGTACTGCGGCGCGCGACCGGTGAGGGCGTCGTCGAACATCGACTGGATCTCGCGGGTGACGGGGCCCGGCTCGCCGAGGGAGATGTCGTCGATCTCGCGCACCGGTGTGAGCTCGGCCGCGGTGCCGGTCATGAACAGCTCGTCCGCGTTCACGAGCTCGCCGCGGGCGATGTCGCGCTCCACGAGCTTGTAGCCGAGGTCCGTGGCGATCTGGATCACCGACTTGCGGTTGATGCCGTCGAGGATGCTGGCCGTCTGCGGCGGCGTGGAGATCACGCCGTCGCGCACCAGGAAGATGTTCTCCCCGCTGCCCTCGCAGACGTTGCCGAGGTGGTCGAGGAGGATCGCCTCCTGGTAGCCGGCCTTGGTGGCCTCGATCTTGGCGAGCACCGAGTTCAGGTACTGGCCGGTGGCCTTCGCGTGCGGGTAGAGCGAGCGCGGCGAGATGCGCTCCCAGGACGACACCTTGGCGGTCACGCCCTCGCGCTTGCCCTCCTCGCCGAGGTAGGCGCCCCACTCCCACACCGCGATCGTCACGTCCACCGGGTTGTCGAGCGGGTAGAGCCCCATCGGGCCGTGCCCGCGGAACACGAGCGGCCGGATGTAGCAGCTGCGGAAGCCGTTGCGGACGATCAGCTCGTGCGTGACCTCGCGCAGCTTCTCGAGCTGGTACGGCATGTCCATGTAGTACATGGCCGCGCTGCGCCGCAACCGGTCGAGATGGTCCTGGTGACGGAAGATCGCGGTGCCGCGCTCGGTCTCGTAGGCGCGGATGCCCTCGAAGACGCCGGTGCCGTAGTGGAGCGAGTGAGTGAGTACGTGTACCTTCGCGTCCTCCCAAGCGACGAACTCACCGTTCATCCAGACAAGGTCCGCGGTCGGCACGTTGCTCACTCCTTCCTAAAGATGCGAGAGGACGGCCTGCGTGGCGTCCTCGGTTGTGGAATTCCCGCCGAGGTCCGGTGTACGAAGCCCGGCCTCGAGGGCTATGTCGATGGCCGATTCTATCCCGGCCGCTTCGCTCTCCCTACCGAGTCCATAGCGCAGCATCATCGCCACGGAGCCGAACATGGCGAGCGGGTTGGCCTTGCCGGTGCCGGCGATGTCGGGCGCGGATCCGTGCACCGGCTCGAACAGGCCCGGGCCGTCCGAGCCCACCGACGCGCTCGGCAGCATCCCGATCGAGCCCGTGAGCATCGCGGCCTCGTCGCTCAGGATGTCGCCGAACATGTTCTCGGTCAGGATCACGTCGAAGTCCGTGGGGCGCGAGACGAGCTGCATCGCGGCGTTGTCCACGAGCAGGTGCTCGAACTCGAAGTCGTGATTCGACGCCATGCGGCTCACCACCTCGCGCCACAGCCGCGAGGTCTCGAGAATGTTCGCCTTGTCCACGCTCGTGACCTTCCGGCGCGCGAACTTGAA
>DASXCV010000045.1:0-16216 GCA_036491015.1 Thermoleophilaceae bacterium
GGCGCCCACCGTCGGCCCCCACACGGTGCCCTTGCCGCCGAGGAACGCCATCAGCACGGCCCCGATCGTCACCAGCGGATCGACCGCGAACTGCGGGTAGATGAACGAGATGTAGTACGCCCAGGCGCCGCCGATCATCGCGGTGAAGCCCACGCTCACGGCGAAGGCGATCACCTTCACCCAGGTGGCCTTCACGCCGACGCCGCAGGCGCGATCCTCGTCCTCGCGGATCGACAGGAGCATCAGCCCGAGCTTCGAGCCGCGCACCCACCAGCACGTGAACAGGGCGAGCGCGAACACCCCGAGCATCGCGAAGTAGAAGGGGTTGTTGTACGAGGACACGTTGAACTGCGGCTCGGGGATCGCGAGCCCCTGCGAGCCGCCCGTGAGGTGGGTGAGATTGAACGCGAGCTGCTGCACCACGAACAGCAGCGTGAGCGTGACGATCGCGAAGGTGGCGGCACGCGTGCGCAGCGCGATCCAGGCGAGCGGCACCGATCCGATGCCCACCGCGATCCCCACCAGCGGCAGGAAGAAGAACGGCTTGTAGCCGGCGCCGATGCCGATGTGGGTGAAGGTGATGGCGATCGCGTAGGCGCCGATCCCGAAGAAGGCGGCATGACCGAGCGAGAGGTAGCCCGAGTAGCCGCCGAGCAGGTTCCAGGCCGTGGCCAGTCCGGCGTACATCACGGTGAAGATCGCGATGTTGATCACCCACTGCGCGGGGAACACGAACGGGAACGCCACGAGGGCGCCGAACACAAGCCCGCCGCGCAGCAGCCCGGCGCGGGTGACGCGGCTCACAGCGCTCCCCGTTCGTTGGTGCCGAACAGCCCCTGGGGCCGCACCAGCAGGATCACGATCAGGACGATGAAGAACGTGAACGAGGACCAGGTGGCCGAGATCTCGGCCGCGAACACCGCCTCCGCCACGCCCATGAACAGCGCCGCGACGATCGCTCCCCCGAGGGACCCGAGCCCGCCAAGCACGATGATCGAGAGCAGGCGCGAGATCAGGTCGTAGTGACTGCTCGGGTTGAACGGCGTGATCATGCCGAAGATCGCGCCCGCCGCCGTGGCCGTGGCCACGCTGATGCCGAAGCCGCAGGCGGACACGCGCTCGATGTTCACGCCGAGCAGCCGCGCCGACACCGGGTTCTGCACCGTGGCCCGCACCGTCCGCCCGAACTCCGTGCGCGTGAGCAGGAGGTACAGCAGCGTGAGGATCACCGCCGACATCGCGAACGCGAACACGCGCACCTCGGAGAAGTGGTAGCCGGCGATCCGCCAGCTGTTGTCCACGTAGCTCGTGAGCGTGGAGTGGTAGTTCGTCTTGTAGAGCACGCTCAGGAGACCCTCGATCCCGAGCGCGAGCGCCCAGGTGACGAGCAGCGACAGCTCCTCACGCTCGTCGGCGCGCAGCGGGCGGATGAACGCCAGCTCGAGCACCACGCCCACGAGGAACATCAGCGGCGTGAGGATCACGATCGACACGAACGGGTCGATGTGCAGCTTGGTGAACAGCGTGTAGCTGAGGAACGCGCCGAGCACGATCATCGCCCCCTGCGCCACGTTGATCACCCGCATCACGCCGAAGGCCAGCGTGAGCCCGCTGGCCATCAGCGCATATACGCCCCCCGTGAGCAGCCCCAGGATGCACGCCTGGATGAAGAGATGCATCTGCTAGCGCGCTCCCGGGCCGGCGGTCAACCGCCCCAGGGCGGCTTCGGCGACACTGGCTTGGTGAGCGCCACATTCGGCGGGTAGACCGGCTGGAGCTTCCCGCCGACCCACTCGAGCAGCATGTCGCTGCCCTGCGGGGCGCCGTCGTTGTTCCAGCTGATGTTTCCCTCCACGCTCGGCCATGTGCCCGAGTGCAGCGTCGTGATGATCGTCTTGTTGTCGACCTTGCCCGTCTTCTTGGCGACGGCCTGGATCAACTGGCCCACAGCGTATGCCTCGGCCGAGGTCGAGTCGATGTCGAGCGCGGTGCCGCCGTACTTCTTGGTGTACGCGGACACGAACTGCGTGTTGCCGTTCGACTTCGAGGTGGGGAACCAGTCGCCGCAGCTGAAGATGCCCTCGGTGTTCTTCTTGCCCACCTTGCTCGGGAACTCGACCGGCGAGCTGGCGCCGTTCGAGAGGAACAGGAACTTCGGGCTGAAGCCGGCCTGGACCATCGCCTTGACCTGCGAGTACGCGTCCTCTGACTGCGTGCCGCCGATCACCATGTCGGGCTTCTTCGCCACGTACTTCTCGACGACCGGCGTGAGGTCGGCCGTCTCCGACGGGTAGATCGTCTTGTACACGGTCTTGATCCCCATCCCCTCGAACGCGGACTGCATGCGGTCGGCGATCGGCGAGGAGAACGGGTCGTCGAGCGACGCGTAGGCGGCGGTCTTGGGACGCTGCGCCGCCGGCAGCGACTTGATGTAGGCGACGAACGGGTCGCCGCAGTTGAGCGTCGGCGCCGGCTGCACGAAGAAGACGTTGTTGAGGTGCTCCTGGAAGACCTTGGGGCCGCCGCCGGCCGGCTCGACGAAGGCGTACCCGTAGCGGTGGGCCACCTCGGCCGCCGGGCCGGTGAGCAGGGTGGAGAAGGGTCCGAACACGAGGTCCACGTGGTCCCGGTTGATCAGGTTCTGGTAGTTCGTGACCACCTGGTTGGGGCTGCTCGCATCGTCGACGATCTTGAGCTTCACCGGGCGGCCGTTGATGCCGCCGTTCGCGTTCACGGTGCTGGCCCACAGCTGGTAGCCGCGCTGGGCGGCCTTGCCGGGATCGGAGAAGTCGCCCGACAGCGAGAGCGAGACGCCGATCGTCAGGGGCTTTCCGGACTGGCCGGTGGTGCTCGACCCGGAGCTCGAGCTGGAGCTGCTGCCCGAGCTGCCGCAGGCCGCAAGCGTGACGCTGACCGCGAGCAGTACTCCGAGTGAGATGTGGACGCTGAACCGTCTCACGTTCTGTCCCTCCTCCTTCTGCCCGCGCGCGCGGGCACGGTCGTCCCCCGGAGGGGTGCGGCACCCCAGTGCCTGCAATCGTTTGCACAGTAACTCCGCCAGCTACCCCTGTCAAGCCGTTGACCACCCGCTAACAAGGGATTAAGATGCCTGCAATCGTTTGCCGAGAGCCAGCCCACCGCGGGCACTCGGCGGAAGGAGGCAGCGGATGGCCAGCGCGAACCAGCACGGGCTTCGAATCGGATGGATCGGCGTCGGCCGCATGGGCTTCGAGCTGGCGGCGCGCCTCCTGCGCGCGGGCTGCGACGTGACGGTGTGGAACCGCACGCGCTCGAAGGCCGAGCCGCTGGCCGAGCTGGGCGCCACCATCGCCGATTCGCCGTCCGGGCTGGCCGGCTGCGACATCGTCTTCACGATGGTGGCCGGCCCCGACGACTTCAAGGCCGTCACGATCGAGGAAGGCGGCGTGCTCGCCGCCGACGGCCACGCGCCTCGTGTGCTCGTGGACTCCTCGACCGTGTCAGCCGACGCCTCCGAGGACGTCCGTGCATTTGCGGCCGGGCGCGGCACGGCCGTCCTCGCGGCGCCGGTCAGCGGCAACCCCAAGGTCGTGAAGGCCGGGCGCCTCACGGTTGTGGCCTCGGGCCCCGAGGACGCTTTCGACCTCGCCCGGCCGTACCTCGAGCTGTTCGGAGAGGGCGTGACGTACGTGGGCGAGGGCGACACGGCGCGCCTCGTGAAGCTCTGCCACAACCTGATGCTCGGCATCGTCGCGCAGACGCTCGCCGAGATCACCGTGCTGGCCGAGAAGGGCGGGGTGGAACGCAGCCGCTTTCTCGAGTTCCTCAACGCGAGCGTGATGGGCTCGACCTTCACGCGCTACAAGTCGCCCGCGCTCGTGAACCTGGACTTCTCGCCGACCTTCACGCCGGTGCTGCTGCGTAAGGACTTCGACCTCGGCCTCGAGGCGGCCGAGCAGCTGGGCGTCGAGCTGCCGCTGTCGGAGCGCTGCCGCGAGCTCGTGCAGCGCGTGATCGACGAGGGCTTCGTGGACACGGACTTCGCCGCGATGATCGAGGTCCAGGCGCGCAAGGCGGGCATGCAGCTGACCCCCGAGTCCGAGCCGTTCCCGGACGGGCTCGAGTCCCCGGAATCCGTGTCGTCGGGCTCGGCGTCCTAGCGCTACGCGGCGCGGCGGGCGAACGGCCCGCAGGACTCCACGTCCAGCACGAGCCGCTGGGCGCCGTCGCGCGACAGGCGGTCGCTCTCCACGAGGAGGTCGGCCAGCTCGTACACATGAGCCAGCGCCTCCTCGGCCGCGGGATCGTCGTTCAGATCGCGGCAGAACACGAGCGCGTCGGCCGCGGCGCGGATCATCTCCTGCTCGTCGCGGTGGAGCTTGTTGCCGCTGAGGTCGTCCACTGCCTTGACCACCCTGCCGTATGCCTGTGCGCGCTCTGAGTTCATCTCTTCGAGAGTAGTAGGCGGCGGACTTTGCATACAGCGCGCCGCGCAGTGGCGGCCCGCGCATGCTTGCGAGAAACCCTTGCAAAGCGGCTTCGCGATCTGGTTGTATGCAACCAGTGCGTGCCGCAGTTACGCAGGCGGTTGGGGCGATGGAGCTCGTGGACGTGCCGGAGCCGCCCGAGCCCGGTCCCGGCGAGGTAGTGGTCGGGTCGATGGCGGTCGGCATCTGCGGCTCCGACTACCACTTCTTCGCCGGCCATCTCACCGAGCAGGCGGGCGGCGGCGAGCACGCGTTTCCCAAGATCCAGGGGCACGAGGTGGCGGGCACGATCACGTCCGTGGGACAGGGCGTGCGGCCCGAGCTCGAGCAGGGCCGGCCGGTCGCGCTGCATCCGCTGAGCCACTGCGGCAAGTGTTACCCGTGCCGCACCGGCCGCACCAACACCTGCGACAACTTCCAGCTGATCGGGATCCACGTGGACGGCGGCCTGCAGGAGCGGCTGCTGATGCCCGCGGAGCTCGTGTTCCCGATCGACGAGGACGACGCCGCCGTGGGCGCCATGGCCGAGCCGGTGTCGATCGGCGTACGCGCGGTCACGCGCGCCCGGATCGCCGAGGGCGAGCACGTGGTGGTGATGGGCGCCGGGCCGATCGGGCAATCGATCTGCCTGCTCGCGCGCGAGCGCGGGGCGGAGGTGCTCGTGGTGGACCCGCAGGAGACCCGCCTCGAGCTGAGCCGCGCGATGGGCGCCGAGGGCCTCGTGTGGAACGAGGCGGCCGAGGTTGTGGCCTTTGCGCGCGACTGGGCCGGCGGCGAGGGCGTGCCGGTGGCGATGGACGCGACCGGCGTGCCGCAGGCGGTGCGCGCCGCGGTGGACATGGCGGCGTCGGCCGGCCGGGTGGTGCAGGTTGGGATGTCGGGCGAGGAGGTGTCCCTGCGCGTGGGCAGCTTCACCGAGAAGGAGCTCGACATGCTCGGCGTGTGCTGCTGCGGCGGCGGCGAGTTCGCGGAGGCGGTGGCGGCCGTCGAGCGCAACTCGGACATGGTGCGGCGCCTGATCAGCCACGAGTTCGAGCTGGAGCGCGCGCCCGAGGCGATGGACTTCGCGATGAGCAATCCCTCTGAGGTGATGAAGGTGGTGATTCGTGGTGACTGACCGTTCGGTTTACGACTACGTGATCGTGGGCGCCGGCTCGGCCGGCTGCGTGCTTGCAGCACGCCTGAGCGAGGACCCCGACGTGAGCGTCGCCGTGATCGAGGCCGGCGGGCCCGACACCGCCGACGAGATCCACACGCCGGCCGCGTTCCCCGCTGTGTTCAAGTCGAGCCTCGACTGGGACCTGCTCGGCGAGCAGGAGCCCGGGCTCGCCAACCGCCGGCTCTACCTGCCGCGCGGGCGCGTGATCGGCGGGTCGAGCTCGATCAACGCGATGATCTACATCCGCGGCAATCGCGCGGACTACGACGAGTGGGCCGCGATGGGCTTCGACGGCTGGAGCTACGACGACGTGCTGCCGTACTTCCGCCGCGCCGAGGACAACGAGCGCGGCGAGGACGCCTACCACGGCGCCGGCGGACCGCTGAGCGTGTCCGAGAGCCGCTCGATGCACCCGCTCATCGACACGATGATCGAGGCCGCGCAGCAGGCCGGCCACGAGCACAACCCGGACTTCAACGGCGCGCGCCAGGAGGGCGTCGGCCGCTTCCAGCTCACGCAGCGCGAGGGCATGCGCTGCTCGTGCGCGGACGCCTACCTCAACCCCGCCAAGCAGCGGCCCAACCTCGAGATCGTCTCGAACGCGATGGCCACGCGCATCCTGTTCGACGGCGACCGCGCTGTGGGCGTCGAGATCGCGCGGAACGGCGAGCTCGAGGAGCTGCGCTCCGAGCGCGAGGTGGTGCTGTCGGCCGGCAGCTTCCAGTCGCCGGTGCTGCTGATGCTGTCCGGCATCGGTCCCGCCGACGACCTCGCGCCGCTCGGCATCGAGATGCGCCAGGACCTGCCGGTGGGCGACAACCTCCAGGACCACTGCATGGCCCAGCTCAACTACTTCACGGACGAGCCCAGCCTGTTCATGGCGGTCACTCCCGAGAACATCGCGCTGCTCGCCGAGCAGGGGCGTGGCCCGCTCAGCTCGAACATCCCCGAGGCGGGCGCGTTCTTCCGCTCGCGCGAGGGACTCGACGCGCCCGACGTGCAGTTCCACTTCGCGCCGTCGATGTTCTACGACGAAGGGCTAACCGCGCCGGCCGACCACGGCTACGCGTTCGGACCGGTGGTGGCCAAGCCCACGAGCCGCGGCAGGGTGATGCTGCGCGCGCCGCTGCCCGACTCGAAGCCGCGCGTGCTGTGCAACTTCCTCACGACCGAGGAGGACCGGCAGACGATGATCACCGGCGTGCGGATGGCGATGGAGATCGCCGAGCAGCCGGCGCTGAAGGCGGTCGAGCGCGCTCCGTTCAGCGTGCCGGCGTCGGACTCCGACGAGGACGTGATGGAGTTCATCCGACGCGCCACGCAGACCGTCTACCACCCGACCTCGAGCTGCGCGATGGGTCAGGTCGTGGATGGGGAGCTGCGCGTGCTCGGGATGGAGGGGCTGCGCGTGGTCGATGCCTCGGTGATGCCGGCGATCACGCGCGGCAACACCAACGCGCCGACGATCATGATCGCCGAGAAGGGCGCCGACCTGATCAAGGGCGCGACACCGGCGCGCGAGGCCACCACCGCCTAGTCCCGCGCTGCTCGCACTACGCGGGCGAGGCGGCGAGACCAGGCCGCTGACGCTCCGCGGCCTGTGGCCTGGGACCTGGCGTTCGGCTCGGCGTAGCCGCCGGAACACACGTTCGGGTGGATGAATTCGGCGCCCGCCCGCGTCTGGCCCTTTGGGCAGGGCACATACCACGACGATCAACGGGAGGCGATCGAAGATGAGTAGCAGTCCCAGCCTGAGCCGGCGCACGCCCGGCCTCAGCCAACGCTCGGCCATAGATGTGGCCACCATCCTGCGCACGATAGGCGCGCTCGCGCTGCTGGCGATGGGGGTGATCCACCTTCAGCAGTACCTCGGCGCGGACTACTCCGCGATTCCAACGATCGGGACCCTGTTCCTGCTCAACTTCGCGGGTGCGCTGGTGCTCTCCATCGCGCTGCTCGGCCCGATCGAGCGCATCGCCGGCCGCGGAGTCGCGAGCCTCGTAGCGGCCGCGGGGGCGGCGATGGCGGCAACGTCGATCGCGTTCCTGCTGATCAGCGAGCACACAGCGCTCTTCGGCTTCCGCGAGGCGGGCTACGGCCCGGCGATCGTGCTGGCCCTCGCGGTCGAGGCCGTGGCGGTGGTTGCGCTGGTCTCGTTCCTGCTGGTCCGGCGGAGCACCGAACGCTGAGCGGGAACTAGTCGCGCACGTTCAGCTCGAGCCGCACGCCGTTCGGGTCGCGCAGGAAGAGCTGGCGCATTACGCCCGGGATCTCGTTCTCGGCGGCGCTCACGCCGTGCTCGGCCAGGCGCGCCTTCAGCTCGTCGTAGCCGGTCGCGCTGAAGGCGATGTGGTCGACCGCGCCGGTGCTGGCCGCCGCCGTGGACACGCCGGTGCCCGCCGTCTCGGTGTGCGCCTCGTAAGCGGCGCGGTCCGCCACGTGCACGGCGGGCACGTCGCCGAGGTAAAGCCAGTAGCCGGGGAACGGCAGCGGCGGCCTCTCGCCGGCGGCGAGCCCCAGCACGCGCTCGTAGAAGTCGCGCGTGCCGTCCATGTCGTCGCTCAGGACCAGGAAGTGCTCGATGTGGCCGAGGCCCAAGTCAGCCGCCGGCGGGCTCGGCAGGCTCCGCCGGTCCGGCCGGCGACGCGGGCCCGGGGCTCGCGCTGCCGTTCGCGCCGACGCTGCCGCGCAGCAGGTAGGCCGAGTGCAGGAGGCTCGGGTCGTTCTTGAGCTCGCTGGCAAGACCGGAGAACTGCACGCGGCCGCCTTCCATGATGTAGGCGCGCTTGGCGAGCCCGAGCGCGACCGTGGCGAACTGCTCGATCAGCAGCACGCCCACGCCGCTGTCGGCAACCTCGCGGATCGTCGGCAACAGCCGCTGCACCACTACGGGCGCGAGGCCCAGCGACAGCTCGTCGATGAAGAGGAACTTGGGCTGCGACACGAGCGCCTGCGCAAGCACGAGCATCTGCTGCTCGCCGCCCGACAGCAGGCGGCCCGGAACGTCGAGCCGCTTCTCGAGCTCGGGGAAGAGCTCGAGCGCCCTGCTCATGCCGACCTTGGCGTCGGAACGCGAGAGCGAGTAGGTGGCCACGCCGAGGTTGTCGCGCACGGTGAGGAGCGGCAGCAGACGCCTGCCCTCCGGCACGATCGCCACGCCGGCCCGGCGGATCCGCTCGGGCCGCCGCGAGGTGAGGTTGTCGCCGTCGAGCGTGATCGAACCGCCGCTCGGTCGCAGCACGCCACCGACCGCGAGCACGAGGCTCGACTTGCCGGCGCCGTTCGGGCCGAGCAGCGCGGTCACCTCGCCGGGCGTGACCTCGAGCGAGACCTCGCGCACCACCGGGCGGCCGCCGCGCTCGACGGTGATGCCCTCGAGCCGCAGCGTCGTATCGGTCTTCACGCCGTCGGCGGAGGCGGGTGCGGGGGCGGTCTCGGTCACGTCAGCCTCGCTCATGCCACGGCTTCCTGAGTGTCGGCGCCGAGGTACGCCTGCTTCACCTGGTCGTTGCGCAGGACGTCGCCGGTGTCGCCCGAGGCGATCAGCTTGCCGAAGTCGAGCACGCCCGTCTTGGTGCAGCAGGCGGACACGAGGCTCATGTCATGGTCCACGAGGATCACGAGCGCGCCCATCTCGTCCGGGATCTTCTTGATCACCTCGCCCATCCGCACGGTCTCCTCGTCGGGCAGGCCGGCCGCGGGCTCGTCGAGGAGGACGACGCGCGGGCTGCCGACGACCGCGCGGGCGATCTCGACCAGGCGCCGCTCGGCCGCGCCGAGGGTGCCGACCTTCGCGTGCGGGTTGGCCGTGAGGCCGACGAACGTGATCGCCTTTTGCACGTCCTCGTCGCGCGAGGAGCGGCCGTCGCTCGAGGTGTGCTCGTGCACCATCAGCACGTTGTCGAAGATCGTCAGGTCCTCGATCGCCTGCTCGGTCTGAAACGTGCGGCGCACGCCCCAGCGCGAGCGCCGGTAGTGCGCCATGCCGAGCAGGTCGTCCCCGAACGCCGTGACGCTGCCCTGCGACGGGCGGACGAAGCCACTGAGGACGTTGAAGAAGGTGGTCTTGCCGGCGCCGTTCGGCCCGATCAGGCCGTTGGTGCCGTCGCCGAACGTGACGGTCATCTGGTCCAGCGGCGTGACGCCGCCGAAGCGCACCGTCAGGTCCTTGATCTCGATCAACCCGCACGCTCCCGCGCAGGCGTCCGCCCCACGAGTCCGGCGATCAGCCGCCCGAGCTTGGCCATGTCACGCGGGAACTGGTAGACGAGTCCCTGCGGAGCGGTCAACAGCACCTGCAGCACGCCGGCGCCGAACACGATCGTCAGCCAGTCGGCGGCCACTCCCCAGTTGTTCAGGAGCGCCGGCAGGAACTGCATGAGCAGGCCGGCCACCACGGCTCCCCACAGGCTGTAGATGCCACCCATCAGCACCACGGCGAGCAGGGTGATCGAGTCGCTCGTCGGGAACGTCGTGATGAAGAGTTGGCCCGACTCCGCGGCAAGCAATCCGCCGGCCACGCCGGTGAGGAACGAGGCAAGCGCGAACGCCCACATCTTGTAGAGCGTGATGTTCACTCCCGCGGCGAGCGCGGCAGGCTCGCTCTGCCGGATGGCGACCCACGCGCGTCCCGGCTTCGCGCGCACGTGTATCAGTGCCACAAGAAACATCAGCGCCGCCACGATGATCGTGTAGCGCAGGAAGGCGGTGTCGCCGCCGGCGATCGCCGGACGCCGGATGCTGGCCGCGCCGTGGTCCGTCTCCGTGTGGCCCAGGAATCCGCTTCCGCCGTTCGGGAAGTTGGTGGCGCGCAGGACCACGGTGATCGCCCCGGCGAGCATCAACGTGATGAGCGCGAGGTAGAGCCCGCTGAGCCGGAGCGCCGGCAGCCCGACGAGGCTCCCGAGCACCATCGTGATCAGCCCCGAGGCGAGCAGCACGATCGGGAACGGCATGTTCGTGGCGAAGAACAGCCGCGCCGCCACCCAGGCCGCCAGGGCGAGCAGGGCGATCTGGCCGAGGGAGACGAGGCCGGTGCGGCCCATCAGGATCCCGAGGCCGAGCGCCACGATCGCGTAGATGGCGACGGACGTGAAGACCGTGACCCAGTAGCCGCTGAGCAGCGCGGGCACGATCGTGACGACGACCAGCAACAGGATGCCGATGACCCCCGCCCGCACACGGTCGCCCGTGTCGAGCCGGGGGAGCCACACGCGCCGCGACGTGCTCGGGGTTGTCGCGTCGGCGACGCTCACGTCAGCCGGCCCTCCCCGTAAGCGCGCTGCCGCGCCGGCCGGAGAGGACGAGCAGCGCAACCGTTGCGAGGACGAACGGCGTCATGTCGCGGTACTCGGAGATGGACAGGATCGGGGTGATCAACGCGTCGACGAGCCCGATGACGAGCGCCGCCACGAACGTGACGGTGATCGAGCGCAGGCGTCCGATCAGCGTGGCGGCGAGCGACGAGATGACGAGGAAGGTGAGCGTGGCGGCGTCGAGACCGACAAGGTTGGACAGGAGCAGCCCGGCCGCCCCCGACAGCAGCCCGGAACCAAGCCATGCCGCCGCCTCGACGCGCCGTACGGGTACGCCGAGCGTGGCCGTGATCTCGCGGTCGTTGGCGAGCGCGCGCATCGCGGTTCCGGTCTTGGTGAAGCGAAGGAAGGCACTCGTGAACGTGACCACCGCGATCGCGAAGCCCATCGCGATCACCTCGGTGTAGTTGACGAACACGTCGCTCACCTCGAACCCGTTGTTCGAGGTGGGGAGGATCATCGAGCGCGCCTTGTCGCTCCACACGAGGTCCATGACCCCTAACAGGATCAGGGCCAACCCCAGTGTGGCCACCGCCTTTACGAGCGGGTCACGGCTGGACAGCGGCGGGCCGAAGAGCACGCCGTACAGAAGCGTGATCGCCCCGCCGAACAGCACACAGAAGAGAAAGGCCGGGCCCTCGGCCCAGCCGTTGTGGTTGATCAGCTGCCACGAGAGAAGGGCGCCCATGGCCCCAACGGCGCCGAACGCGAGGTTCAGCACGCCGGTTGCCCTGTAGAGGACCACCATTCCGACACCGGACAGTGCGTACACACCGCCCAGTGCCAGTCCGGTGACGATAAACGGCTTGAAGTCCTCCCAGCTTGGCATTTGGAACCTTGGACGCCCTCTCTAGCTGGCTAACTGTCTGACTTAATTATCACGAGCCCGCTGCCAGCGGCGGGAGGTTGGTGGTCGGGGACGTGAGACCCGGATCCTTCTGCTCGATTCCACGGACCTGTGCGATACCAGGGTCGGCCGCCGAGATCGGAATGCAGCCGTCCTTGATGACCATCTTGCCGTGGTTCGGCGTCGTAGTCCAGTCCGAGTTGTTCGGAATGTGGGCCGGAGCCTGTCCGTAGTACCAGGGCCGGCACAGCGTGCCGGTCTTGATGCCCTTGAGGTTCTTGAGCGCGGTGTTCACGGTCTTGATGTCGTACGTGTTTCCCTTGATCGACTCAAGAGCCTGGGTGGTGAACTGGCCCATGTCAAAGCCCATCTGGCTGAAGCTGCCGAGACCACCCGACACCTTCGAGCCGTACTTGTTGAACACAGCTCGGTAGAGCGTGTCCTGCGGGTCCGCCGAGTCAGTCACGTTCAGCTCGGCGTTGACGAGCAGCTTGCCGTCCCACTGCGTGCCCAGCGCCTTCGCGACGAAGTCGGTGTTGCACGGAGTGGAGCAGCCCCACGCCTTGACGCGGTCCTGAAGGCCCTGCTGCTGTGCGGCCTGGAGGATCTTGAGCGCCTCGGGCGGGGTGAAATTCAGGACGACGCCGCCGTCGGGGCCCGCTGCCTGCACGAGCTTGAGGGCGACCGAGTTGGCGTCCTGGATCGGCACGTTGTCCTTGAACTGCTGGATCGGCACGTTGAGGCTCTTCGCGACGGACGTGGGGCCGGCGGCGATGTAGCCGGTGCCAGGGACGTTCGACTGGTCGAACGCGATCTTCTTCGCGCCCGCGCGCACGACGCCCTGAACGGCGCCATCCGAGCTGTAGCGCGGACCCATGTTCGGAGCGGCGCTGTTGGGCGTGCCGTAGCACTCAGGAGCGATACCGGCGTCGATCTCGTAGATGCCGAGCGACTCCCAGTACTTGTGGTCGACCGCGCACTCGATGATGCTGAAGCCGCCCACGACGCCCACGACCTTGTCGCTCTGAATCAGCTTGTGAGCGAAGCCCGCGATCTGCGCCGGGTTGGTCTGCTCCTCGTAGTACTTGTACTGAATCGGGTGGCCGTTGATGCCGCCGTTGTCGTTGACGCAGTCGAAGTACGCCTGGGCCATGTTGACGCCGTCCGTGAAGTCGGTGCCCGGCTGCTTGGTGGCGATCGCGCCGAGCTTGATCGGCGTGCCAGTCGCCTTGACGCCCGGCTTCGTGCCGCATTTCGACACGTCAGTTGCAGCCGTGGTCGTCGTGCTGGCGCCGCCGCTTGCCGCGGTCGACGCGCTGGTGCTGCTGCTGCTATTGCTGCTGCTGCCGCACGCAGAGACAACGATCGATAGGCCGACTGCCATTACCAGCAGAGCCAGGATCGATCGAGTCTTACGCGAGCCCGAGTGATTCCTCACCGCTCCTCCTCCTCGATGGAATACGAGTCCACGCCGCCCCCAGCGACGGGTCGGTCGATACTAAATGCAACCCCAGATGTATGCAATGGCGTCTGTTCTAGGGGGGTTAACGCCGTATTAAGGCCCCTGTGGGGCCTTTCCTGAATACAATTCGCGCCCTCGGCGGTATGCTGGCCACGGACCCGCGCATGAGTACGCACGCCGATGGCACCTCGCAGACCATGCGGGCGCTTCTCCGCCTCAGGGAGCTGCTTCTGAGTGGGGAGTTCGCGCCCGGGGCACGCATGTCGGAGCTTCCTTTGGTCGACCGGCTGGGCGTTTCGCGCACGCCGCTGCGGCTCGCGCTGGCGGCGCTCGAGCACGAGGGACTGCTGCGCGTCCTGCCCGGCGGCGGCTACGTGGTGCGCGAGTTCACACGCGCGGACATCGACGATTCGATCGAGCTGCGCGGCGTGCTCGAGGGCACGGCCGCGCGCTTCGCCGCCGAGCGCGGTGTGAGCCGGCGAGAGCTGAACGCCCTCAAGGAGATCGCCGAACAGACCGACGCGGTGGTCCACGCGGCGGACTACAACTCCTTCGAGCGCTACGTCGACCTCAACGAGCGCTTCCACGGCCTGCTCTACGAGGCGGCGCGCAGTCCCTTCTTGAAGCGGGCGCTCGAGCAGATCATCTCGCTGCCGTTCGCCGGTCCGAGCGCGTTCGTGCTCGCCGAGGCGGAGCTGCCCGAGTCGCGCGAGGTGCTGGTGGTCGCCCAGAGCCACCACCGCGGGCTGATCGACGCGCTCGAGCGGCGCGAGGGCACGCGGGCCGAGGCGATCGGGCGCGAGCACGCGCGCCTGGCGCGCCACAACCTCGACATCGTGCTGCGCCATCGCGACGTGCTCGAGCGCGTGCCCGGCGCGTCGCTGCTCGCGCTTCCTGACGGAGACGAGGGCGAGGCGGGAGAGAGCGTGCCGTCCGAGGCGAGCACGTAGCGGTACCACTGCCGTCCATTGTCAACCGGGCGTACAAGTCAAACCAGCCAAGGAGCGCCGACGTTCTTGCCGATCCGCGCTCTCTTGTCAGACAGATCTGGTCTAGCATCAGCCGAGGACTTCCGGTCTGCCGTTGCAGAGAGGAGTTGGGGAGCTGCTGGCCGAAAAGCAGGCACCAACCGCGTCGTTTAGCCGTGCCACCCGCGAGCCGGAGCGCTGGCGCCTGCGAGAGGTTCCGACCCCGTCCGGGCTCGACGCCTGGACGGACATCCTCGCCGCCACGCACCTGAGCTTCGACATCCGCGCCACGGCGCGGACGCCGGCGAAGTTCAACGCAGCCGTGTCGCGGCGGCGCTTCGGCGGGCTCGCGCTGGTGGACTGCGCGTCGTCGCCGTGGCTCGGCCGGCACGGGAAGACGGTCTACGGCGAGCAGCCCGAGCCGGTCGTCGGCTTCCAGTTCGTGCGCAAGGGCGTGGAGCTCGTGCGCGAGAGCGGCCGCGAGATCGCACTCACCGCCGGCGACATCGTGCTGTGGGACGGCTGGCAGCCCACCGAGGTTGAAGTCGTGGAGCCGTTCCTCAAGCGCACTCTGCTCTTCCCGCGCGAGCGCGTGATGGCGGTGTGCCCGCGGCTCGCGGAGCTGAAGGCGCTGCCGCCCCTGAATCAGAGCGCGCCCGCGCGGCTGCTCGTGCGCTTCCTCGACGCGCTGGCGATGGAGCTGCCCGAGCTCGACGACGCTGCCGGCACGGCCGCGGCTGTCGCGGCGCTCGAGCTGCTGCGCGCGGCGGTGGAACCGAGCGTGCCGTCCACGCGGTCGGCAAAGCGCGAGGCGCTGCGGGCCGACGTTCGCCGCTACGTGCGCACGCACCTGCAGGATCCGACGCTCTGCCCGGACACGATCGCCAAGGCGCACGCGATCTCGGTGCGCGCGCTGCACGCGCTGTTCGAGCACTCCGGCGAGTCGGTGGCCGGCCTCGTGCGGCACGAGCGCCTGCTGCGCTGCCACGAGGATCTCGGCCGGCTGAGCGGGGGCTCGGTGACGGAGATCGCGTTCCGCTGGGGCTTCAGGGACGCGGCGCATTTCTCGCGCGTGTTCAAGCGCGAGTTCGGGCTGACTCCCACCGAGGCGCGGCATTCGGCGCTCGCGCGCATCGGCAAGGAACCGGGCGCTGCCGGGCTGGACCCCGGCGACAGGCTTCTCTAGCTTCGCCACTCGAATGCCTGGGCTCATGGATGGCAAGGCGGGGCTCGTTACCGGGGCCGCCAGTGGCATCGGGCGCGCATGTGCGCTGCGGTTCGCCGCCGAGGGGGCGGCCGTGGTGGTCGCGGACCTCGAGCTCGGGCGCGAGGGCGGCGAGCAGACCGTGCGGCTGATCGAGGAGGCCGGCGGGCGCGCCCAGTTCTTCGCCTGCGACGTGGCGTCGTCGGAGGCGAACGAGGCGCTCGTCGCGCGCGTGGTCGAGTCCTACGGGCGGCTCGACTTCGCCCACAACAACGCGGGGATCGGCGTGCACGCTCTGCTCGCGGACACGAGCGACGAGGACTTCGACCGCGTGATCGCGGTGAACCTGCGCGGCACGTTCCTCGGGATGAAGTTCCAGATCCGGCAGATGCTCGGCGCGGGCGGCGGGGCGATCGTGAACACCGCCTCGAACGCGGGCCTGCGCGGCGTGAAGCTGCTCAGCGCCTACGCGGCGTCCAAGCACGGGATCGTGGGGCTGACCAAGAACGGCGCGATCGAGTACGCGGACGACGGGATCCGCGTGAACGCCGTGTGCCCGGGCGCGATCATGACGCCGCTGATGTCGAACGAGTCGCCGGAGCGCCAGCAGGAGATCCTCGCCCCGCAGGCGATGTCGCACTTCGGCACGCCGGCCGAGGTGGCGGCGGCCGTGGTGTGGCTGTGCTCGGACGAGGCCGCCTTCATCACCGGGATCGCGATGCCGGTGGATGCCGGCTCGGTGGCGGGGGTCTAGATGCTCGAGGCGGCCGGCCTGTCCGAGCACGACGTGGCCGC
>DASXCV010000046.1:0-13462 GCA_036491015.1 Thermoleophilaceae bacterium
GTCGGCGCGTTCGTGATCATCGCGGGCGCCGCGTTCTCACAGGGGCTGGTGCGGCGCGCTACCGTGCCTGCATGACCACCGCTCCCGCCGGAACTCGCACGATTCAGAACTACGTGGGCGGCAGCTTCGGCGCGCCGTCCAGCGACCGCACGCTCGAAGTCATCAATCCGGCCACACAGGAGGCCATCGCGCTCGTGCCGCTGTCGAGCGCCGCCGACCTCGAACAGGCCGTGGCCGCCGCCCGCGAGGCGTTCCCCGCCTGGCGCTCGAAGCCCGTGATCGAGCGCGCGCGCTGGCTGTTCTCGTTCCGCGAGCGGCTCACCGAGCACGCCGACGAGCTCGCCCGCCTCGTCACCACGGAGATGGGCAAGACGATCGGCGACGCCCGCGCCGAGGTCGGCCGCATGATCGAGATGGTCGAGTGCGCGTGCGCGATCCCGACGACCATGCAGGGCCGCAACCTCGAGAACGTCGCCACCAACGTCGACGCCGAGACCATCCGCCAGCCCGTCGGCGTCTGCGCCGCGATCGTGCCGTTCAACTTCCCCGCGATGGTGCCGTTCTGGTTCCTGCCGTTCGCGATCGCGTGCGGCAACACGTTCGTGCTCAAGCCCTCCGAGCAGGTGCCGCTCACGCAGAACCGCGTGTTCGAGCTGATCGACGAGCTCGACCTGCCGCCCGGCGTGGTCAACCTAGTGAACGGCGACCGCGAGGTGGCCGACGCGATCCTCGACTCGCCCGGCATCGACGCCGTCTCGTTCGTCGGCTCGGCCAAGGTGGCGCGCCACATCTACGAGCGCGCGGCCGCGAACGGCAAGCGGGTGCAAGCCCTCGGCGGCGCCAAGAACCACATGGTCGTGATGCCGGACGCCGTGGTCGGCAAGACGGTCGACGGCATTCTTTCCAGCGCCTTCGGCGCCGCCGGGCAGCGCTGCATGGCGGGCTCCGTGGTGGTCACCGTCGGCGAGGCGCACGAGCGGCTGGTCGAGCCGCTGGCCGCGGCCGCCCGCGACCTCCGCGTGGGCGATGGCCTCGACGAGAACGTGGCCGTCGGGCCCGTGATCTCCTGCGCCGCCCGCGAGCGCATCGAGGGCTGGATCGAGAGGGCCGCCGCCGACGGCGCCGAGCTGGTGGTGGACGGCCGCGGCCAGGAGCCCGGCAGCGCCTACGTCGGCCCGACGATCCTCACCGGCGTCCAGCCCGGCATGGACATCCTCCGCGAGGAGGTGTTCGGCCCGGTGCTCGCGATCGTGCAGACCGACACGCTCGAGGAGGCCATCGACGTCGTCAACTCCTCCTCGTACGGCAACGGCACCTCGATCTTCACCGAGTCCGGCGCCGCGGTCCGCCGCTACCGCCACGACGTCGAGGTCGGCATGATCGGCGTGAACATCGGCGTGGCCGCGCCGGTCGCCTTCTTCCCGTTCTCGGGCTGGAAGGACTCCTTCCTGGGCGACCTGCACGCCCACGGCCCGGACGCCGTCGAGTTCTACACGCGCAAGAAGACCGTCACATCCCGCTGGTTCTCAGACGCCGTCGGCGGCGCACGCCTGTTCGGCGAGCACTAGACCGCCGGCCGCTCTATCCCGACAACCGCCGCGCCACTCCCGGCAACCCATAGCGCAGCCGCGGGATCGCTCCCCAGGGCCGTGGCACCGCCACCTCGGCCTTGCCGCCGGCGGCCCGGACGACTGCGTCGGCCACCTTCTCCGGCGTCGACACGATCCAGCGCGTAGCGGCCCGGCCGGTCAGCTCCTTCTGCGGGAAGCCCTCGGTCGAGACGAAGCCGGGCAGCACGAGCCCGACGTGCACGCCGCTCGCCTTCTCCTCCATGCGCAGGCACTCGCTCCAGCCCGCCAGCGCGAACTTGGAGGCCGAGTAGGCGCCGGTCCGCGCCCGCCCCACGCGCCCCGCGATCGAGGACACGTTCACGATCGACGACGGAGCGGAGGTGCGCAGGACAGGAAGCAGCGCCTCGGTGAGCCGCAGCACGGCGTCGAAGTTGATCTCCATCACGCGCTGCACGTTCGCGAAGCCGCCGTCAGGATCGCCGAACGCCGCGCGCTGTGACCAGCCCGCGTTGTTCACCAGCAGGTCGAGCCGCCCCCACAGCTCCTGCACGCGGGCGGCCACGAGCGCCGGTGCATCGTCGGCGGTGAGGTCGACGGCCAGATAGGCCGAGTCGCGCAGCTCGCCGGACAGCGCAGCCAGCCGCTCCTCACGCCGCGCCACGAGCAGCACGCGCCACCCGTCGCGCGCCAGCCTGCGCGCCGTCGCCTCGCCGATCCCGCTCGACGAGCCCGTCACAACCGCCGTTCGCTCGCTCATTGCGCCGCGAGCTTATCCACGAGCGCCCCCATCTCGCGATTCATGCGCGAGCGCGGCACCACCAGATCGAAGCCGGCCTCCTCCGCCGCGGCGCGCGTGTCGGCCTCCACATGCGAGTAGAAGGCGAGCGTCCGCGCCGAAGCCACGTCGCCGAGCACGACCCGCTCCGGCACGTCGGCCGTCAGGTCGACCACCAGCACGTCGGCGTCTGCGGCCGCCGCCCGCGCGTCCTCCACGCGCGACAGCAGCGTCACCTCGTGCCCGGCCGCGCGCAACCCACCCTCCACCTGCGACCCGAACAGCAGGTCCGGGCACAGTACGGCCACGCGCGCCACTACTGGTGGCGGCGTCTCGCGAACTCGCGCCGCACGGATTCGGGACGGCCCCACATCTGCATGACCTCCACGCGACCGGACCGCGACGAGCGCGCCACCAGCTGGCCCGCGATGCCCTGGTCGTCGAGCAGGGCGAGGGTGCCGAGCACGGTCTCCGGCGCTGCCGCATGCCCGAAGTCGTGGGCCACGCTCAGCCGCCAGTGCCAGTCGTGCTTCGAGTAAGGCGCCGCGTTGATCTGGACCAGGATCGTCGCCGCCTCGATGTAGCGCTCCTCGTCGACGATGCGCATGTCGAGCGTGAGGTCCGTCCAGTCGGGCGGCAACGTGTCGAGCACGGCCTGAAAATCGTCTGCCAAAGCCACGGCGCGGGAGCTTATAGAACGCCTTCGTAGAATCGGACCCGTGATCGCCACAACCGAGTACGAGCGCCTGCGCGAGACGGCCGGCCTCCTCGACCGCTCTGCCCGCGGCAAGTTCCTGCTGACGGGGGCCGAGGTCGGCGAGTTCCTGCAGGGCCAGGTGACGAACGACGTCGAGGCCCTCCGGCCGGGCCAGGGCTGCTACGCGGCGCTGCTCGACCACAAGGGCAAGATCCGCGCCGACATGCGCGTGCTCCGCGGCGCCGACTGGTTCTGGATCGACTGCGAGACGGTGGGCCACGACGCCCTCGCACGGACGATCAAGATGTACAGCCTCGGCCGCGACGTGAAGAGCGAGGACGTGACCGACTCGCGCGCGATCCTCTCCATCATCGGCCCGGCCGCCCGCGAGGCGCTCGATACCCCGCCCCCCGACGGCGAGCACGCCTTCCTCGACGGCGAGCACGGCATCTACGTGGCCACCGACCTCGGCGTGGACATCATCTGCGACGCCGCCCAGGCCGACACCGTGAGGGAGGCGCTCGGCATCGAGCCGGTCGCCGAGGAGGCCGCTGAGTGCCTGCGCATCGAGTCCGGCCGCCCGCGCCACGGCCTCGACATGGGACCCGAGACGATGCCCCAGGAGGCCGGGCTGAACGAGCGCGCCGTGAACTTCGAGAAGGGCTGTTACGTCGGCCAGGAGACGGTCGCGCGCCTTCACTACAAGGGCAAGCCCAACCGCTCGCTGCTGGGACTGCGCCTCACGGCCGAGGTCGACAGCGGCGCGCCGATCATGTTCGGCGACAAGCAGGTGGGCACTATCGGGTCGGTCTGCGTTTCCCCTGCACACGGCCCGATTGCGCTCGCGCTGGTCCGCCGCGAGGCGGCCGTTGGGGACACGGTCAGCGTCGGCGACGAGGCTGTCGAGGCCGAAGTCGTGGAGCTCCCGTTCGAGCGGCGCTGACTCTCAGGGCCCCGATCCGTGCGCCTAGATCCGGGGTACGATGGCTCTTGAGTGACAGCGCTTACCCACGAACAGGTCACCCGCAAGCTCACCGAGCTTGACGCGCGCACCAAGCAGGCGTGGGCTGCTTACAACGACAGCCTGCGGGATCTCGAGGGACGGGAATACGAGGACGCGGAGCACCAATCGTGGGATCGCCTACAGAAGAGACTTCAGGAGCTCGACGGCGAACGCCAGCTAGTCGTGGGCGGCTGAGCTCCGACAGCCCGCTGCTCGGCGGGCCGCTCGACTCGGGCGCGGGGGCCGAGGACCCCACCCCGGCGCCGGAGGAGTTCGACGCGCGCCGCGACATCTACGAGCTGGGCGACGGGCCGCGCGTGGCCGATGACCGCGAGCCCGATCCGCGCCGGCTGCGGGAGCTGATCCCGACCGCCGACCCGTCGCGCGAGATCGACGACTGGGGCCGCTCCGAGCGGATCTTCTCGCTCATGGAGCCGCTCCTGAACTTCTACTACCGCTACTGGTTCAGGGTCGAGGCGGAGGGCCTCGACAACGTGCCCTCCGCGGGCGGGGCGCTGCTCGTGGCCAACCACTCGGGCGCGCTGCCACCCGACGGGCCCATGATCATGCAGGCGATCCGCAACGAGCACCCGCATCCGCGCCCCCTCTACATGCTCGGCGAGCACTGGTTCAAGGGCTATCCGGGCGTGGGCATGCTCACCAACAAGATCGGCCTGGTGGCGGCCCACCCCGCCAACGCGCAGCGCCTGCTCGCGGACGAGGGACGCCTGGCCGTCGTCTTCCCCGAGGGGCTGAAGGGGTCGCGCAAGCTCTACTGGCAGCGCTACCGGCTGCGCCGCTTCGGCCGGGGCGGCTTCGTGAAGACCGCCCTGCGCGCCGGCGTGCCGATCGTCCCAATCGCCGTTGTCGGCGCCGAGGAGGCGATGCCGATCTTCGCCCACGTGCCCGCGCTCGAGCGGCTCACCGGCCTCATCTACTTCCCGATCAACCACGCCTTCCCGCACTTCGGACTCGCCGCGAGCCTCATGTACATGCCCGCGAAGTTCAAGATCCGCTTCCTCGAGCCCGTCACGCTCGACGGCTACGGCCCAGAGGACGCCGAGGATCTCGAGCTCGTGCAGACCCTCGCCGAGCAGATCCGCGGGAAGATCCAGACCGAGGTGGACCGCCTCGTAGCTTCGCGCCGGTCGGTGTGGTTCGGTTAAGGTCCGCGCGGAGGAGAGGGATGAGTCTGAGGGGACCTATTCGCATCGGGGCGCTTGCCTCGGGAGTGCTTTCGGTGGCGCTGCTCGCCGGCTGCGGCGGCGGCAAGGACTTCGCGAACAAGCCGCGCCCCGCGGCGGCGCTCACGCTGAACGGCGCGATCACGAAGGACGGGGTGAGCATCTCGCCGAACAAGCTCGGCGCCGGGCCCGTGGTGATCACCGTCTCCAACCAGACGAACGCCTCCCACACGCTGACCCTCGACGGTGGCACGAGCGCTCCCGTGAGCACCGCGCCGATCGCGCCGACCGACACCGGCACGATCCAGGCCACACTCGAGCAGGGCACCTACACCGTGAAGGCGGGCTCGTCTGCGGCTGTGGTCAAGGCACTCGCACCGGCGCGCCTCGTGATCGGCAAGCCGCGCTCCGACTCGAACAACGAAGTCGGCTTGCCGTAATTAGTTGCTCGTTGCTAGTTGCTGGTTGCTAGTTGCTGGTTGCTAGCGATCCGAGCGCGGGCTCATGCTCGGGGCGCTGCGCCGGCGCCTGGCCGGTGCGCCTGGGGCGCTTGACGAGCATGTACTCGGACACCATGTAGGAGCCGATCACGGCGACTGCCGCGAGCCCCTGGGCCACGAGCGTCTCGACTGTCGGGAAGAAGGCGAGCCAGGTGCCCAGCCAGCCGGGGAAGGTCACGCCGATGTTGGTGGTGGGGAGCCAGCCGGCGAGCTGCAGCTCCTGTGCGCTCTCACCCACCATCACCACGAGCACGAAGCCGATCATCGCGCCCGTGAGCACCAGCATCTGCTTGTAGGGCAGCTTCTTGTGCGCGTAAAACGTGAGCACGCCGACGACGGCCGTGAAGGCGAGGCCCACGGCCACGCCCTCGAGCACCGTGCCCGCGCCGTACTTGAGCCGCAGGTTCTGCAGGAAAAGGACGATCTCGAAGCCCTCGCGGTACACGGCCGTGAAGCCGAGCAGCAGCAGGCCGGCGGTCACGCCGCCGCCCGCGCTCGCGAGGAGACGCTGGCGACGCCTGTGGTGGTGCGCGATCCAGCCGGTCCAGTACACGCGGTGGAAGAACCAGTTCATCACGAGCAGGAGCACGGCCACCGCCAGCAGGCCGGTGGCGGCCTGGACATCGAGCCCGCCGCCGCCGAGCTGGCCGAGCACCCACGCGGCGAGGAACCAGGTGGCCACCGTCACGCCGATGCCGATCCCGGATCCGATCGCCACGGGCCGGCGCCGAACGGCGTCCGCGCCGCGGAAGCTCGCCGTGATCGCCGCGAGGACGAGGATCGCCTCGAGGCCCTCGCGCAGTACGAGCAGGCCGCTGTTCAGCACCACGGCGCCGTGACTCAGGTTTGACTGCTCGCTGGGATCGGGCACCCCGCCCTTGGCGGTGAGCGCCGCGTAGAGCAGCAGCGCAAGCGCCGCCACCCCGAAAACCGTCCAGCTCTTGCGTCCGAAACCCTTCACGCGGCAAAGCAGACTAACACGGTTGGTATTAGGGCGGCCTAAGGAGGTTGACGAAATGATGCTTGCCTGCAATACTTGCATGCATGCAAACATCGACTGCGTCTAAGCAAGTAGTACCGAAGGACGAGCTCGTCGGGAATCTCGCCGCTTTTCTCCACTACATCTTCAAGACATGCGGCCCCAAGGGCGGCATGCTCGAGGTGATCGACGAGCTGGGCCTATCGCTGACGCAAGTCAAGGCGATCCAGCTTCTCTCCACCCACGAGCCGGCCGAGATGTCGCTCAAGCAGCTCGGCGATTCGCTCGAGCTCTCGCTCCCGGCCATCAGCCGTGCGGTGGACGGCCTCGTGCATCGCGGCCTCGTAACCCGCACCGAGGACGCCACTGACCGCCGCAGCAAGCTGGTGCGCCCCACGAAGGAGGCCGATCAGCTCGTAGCGCGCCTCATCGACATCCGCTTCTCCCAGCTCGGGGAGTTCGTGGAGAGCCTCACCACGCGCGAGCGCAACAAGCTCGCAGCCGCGTTCGCCGTACTGGCCGAGCGCGATGACATCGCAGAACTTGTATCCCAGAAGGAGACCGCGTAATGCCAGAACGCTTCCGACTAACCGAGGACAACCGCAAGTGGTGGACGCTCGGAGCCATGTGCTTCGCGCTGTTCATGATCATGCTCGACAACACGGTCGTGAACGTCGCGCTGCCGTCGATTCAGCGCTCGCTCCACACCTCGCTGAGCAACCTCGAGTGGACGGTCAACGCGTACACGCTCACCTTCGGCGTGCTGCTCGTCACGGGCGGGCGCGCGGGCGACATCTTCGGCCGCAGGCGCATGTTCCTGTTCGGCGTGATGCTGTTCGCCGCCTCGAGCGCGGCGATCGGGCTCGCCCCCAGCGACGCCTTCCTGATCGCGGGCCGCGCGGTGCAGGGCATCGGCGCCGCGTTCATGATGCCCGGCACCCTCTCGATCATCTCCAACACGTTCCCGCCCCATGAGCGGGGCCGTGCGATCGGCACCTGGGCCGGCGTCTCGGCGCTCGCGCTGGCGCTCGGGCCGGTGGTGGGCGGCGCGCTCACCCAGTACGTGTCCTGGCGCGCGATCTTCTACATCAACGTGCCGGTGGCGGCCGCCGCGGTGGCGGTCACGCTGTTCGCCACTCACGAGTCGCGCGACGAGACGATCGACCGGACCGTCGACTACGCCGGCATCGCAACCCTGTCGGTTGGGCTCACGGCCCTCATCCTCGCCCTCGTTGAGAGCGCGAGCTGGGGCTGGGGCTCGACCAAGATCATCGGGCTCCTCGCCGTCGCCGTGATCGGCCTTGCGGCGTTCGTGTTCGTCGAGCTGAAGGTCGCCAAGGCGCCGATGGTCCAGTTCGAGTTCTTCAAGTCGCGGACGTTCTTCGGGGCCAACGTGATCGCTTTCATCGTGTCGTTCGCGATGCTCGCGATGTTCTTCCTCACCGCGCTCTACATCCAGAACATCCTCGGCTACTCGCCGCTCCAGGCGGGCATCCGCTTCCTGCCCACCACGCTGATGATCGTCCTGATCGCGCCGATCTCGGGCCGCCTTGCGGACCGCATCGGGCCGCGCCTTCCGATGACCGTCGGGCTCGCGCTCACCGCGGTGTCGCTGTTCCTGCAGACGCGGATCACCGTGTCGAGCGGCTACACCGACCTGCTCGCTCCGTTCGTGCTGATGGGCGTGGGCATGGCGCTCGTGATGTCGCCGATGTCCACCGCTGCGATGAACGCGGTGCCCGCCACCAAGGCCGGCGTGGCCTCCGGGATCCTGTCGATGAACCGCATGGTCGGCGGCACGTTCGGAGTGGCGCTGCTCGGCACGATCTTCCAGACGCTGAGCCGCAACCAGCTCAAGCACAACCTGGCGAGCATGCCGCTGTCGCCCGGCCAGAAGTCGGCGATCGCCGACAACATCGGACAGAGCTCGAGCGGCTCGCACGCCGCCAGCCCGCAGATCGTGAATGCCGCGCACGACGCGTTCATCCACGGCTTCACCGGCGCGATGACGTTCTCCGCCGCGGTTGCCGCCGCGGGCTCGCTGCTGGCGTTCGCCCTGATCCAGCCGCTCGTGAAGCGGGCGCCTGAGGCGGCCACCGCCCAAGCCGCCGAGGCCACCGCCGAGCCGGTCGGCGTGTAACTCCCCCGGTACAAGACCCCTCCCCCAGCGCGTCGCCGGTTGCCCAGGCCGGCGGCGCGCATTTCTTTGCGCGGCGCCTCTCCGGCGGGCCTTCGCCTAAGCGGTCAGCCCGACGGCTTCGAGCGCCTGGGCGTGCTCCAGGTAGATGCGGTCGCGGAAGATGCGCCCGTCGCGGAACCGGTGGACAGCGGTGAGCAGGATCTCGATCTCGACGCCACTCGCCTCCCCGCGCAGCGCCGTCCGCAGCTGCACCACCGTCCAGTCGCCGGCCTCGACGATCTCCTCCGGCTCGACGTGGACGCTGTCCCAGACGCCGAGCGCGTCGGCGAACCAGCTGCGCACGCCGTCGTGCCCGTGGTAGCTCGCGGGATCCGGCGCGTCCACCGTGTCGATCACCACCTCGGGGTCGAAAAACGCGAGGAGCGGATCGAGCTCGCCCGCCTTGAGCTCGCCGAAGCGGCTGTTCATCAGCTCGTAGAGCCGGCGCAGCGTCGCGACGTTCTCGTCCGGCATCGAGCGCGAGTATCCGCCCCGGTAGCGCGATCCGCAAGCCGGGACGGCGCCGCGCCGATTTCCGCGCAGGTAGCATCCGGCCCCTTCTACGACCTTCGGAGGACCGAACAGCACGATGGCGCAAGTTGACCTGACGAACGTGGCGGACGTGGGCGTGGAGCCCGGCACCCTGCCCGAGACAATGGCCGCCTGGGTGATTCGCCAGGAGCGCGAGGGCCAACCCATAGACGCTTTCCAGCTCGAGCAGATCGAGGTGCCGGAGCCCGGTCCTTTCGAGGTGATGGTCCGCGTGATGGCTGCCGGCGTGAACTACAACAACGTGTGGGCGGCGCTCGGCAAGCCGGTATCGGTGTTCCGGTATCACCCCGACGAGGACCACCACATCGGCGGCTCGGACGCGTCCGGCTACGTGTGGAAGGTCGGCGAGGGCGTGACGCGCTGGAAGCCCGGCGACGAGGTCGTGATCCACTGCAACCAGGCCTCCTACGAGGACCCCGAGGTGCACGGCTTCGATCCGATGGCGGCGCCGTCGCAGAAGATCTGGGGCTACGAGACCTCGTGGGGCTCGTTCGCCCAGTTCACGAAGGTGCAGGAGCAGCAGCTCCTGCACAAGCCGCCGAACCTCACCTGGGAGGAGGCGGCGTCGTACGGGCTCACCTACTTCACCGCGTACCGGATGCTGATCGACCAGTGCGAGCTCCAGGCGGGCCACAACGTCCTGATCTGGGGCGCCGCGGGCGGCCTCGGCGTGTTCGCGATCCAGCTCTGCAAGCTCGCGGGCGCCAATTGCGTGGGCGTCGTGTCCTCGGACCAGAAGGGCGAGCTGTGCATGCAGCTCGGCGCCACCGGCTACATCAACCGCAACGAGTTCGCGGGCATGATGCGCAAGGGTGGCGAGACGGCCGACGAGGAGAAGGCGCGCTTCAAGGAGTCGCGGCGCTTCGGCAAGGCGGTGTCCGAGATCCTGGGCGACGCTCCCGACATCGTGTTCGAGCACGTCGGCCAGGCCACGTTCCCCACCTCGGTGTTCGTGGTGAAGCCGTTCGGCAAGGTCGTGATCTGCGCGGGAACCACCGGCTTCAACCTCGACTTCGACGTCCGCTACCTGTGGATGCGCCAGAAGCAGATCATCGGCTCGCACTTCGCGAACGCGTGGGAGTGCCACAAGGCCAACGAGCTGATGGCGCAGGGCCTCGTGCGTCCGGTGCTGTGGCGCACTATGGGCTTCGACGGCGTGGGCGAGGCACATCAGCTGATGCTCGAGAACAAGCACCTGGGCAAGATCGCGATCCTCGTGGGCGCGGAGTCGGAGGGGCTGGGCAAGACCGCCGAGGGTCCGGGTGCGATTCACGCGGAGGTGGGGGCATGATCGGCAAGCCGGGCGACACCCTGGTCGTCATCAACTGGGTGGCCAATCCGTTCCGTGGGGAGAAGTTCCTCGACGCCTGGCTGCCGTCGGCCGCGGCGGTGCTCCGCTATGGCGCCACCGAATGGGCGCTGCTCCGCTCGAGCGAGGATCCGCAGAAGTTCGACCAGTTCGCCGCGTTCGCGAACAAGACTGACTTCGACCGCTACTGGTACTCGGACGAGATCTCGGACGCGCGGGCCCAGGCGAACGGGCTCTACCAGGTGCCGCTCTTGCCGGTGTGGTGGACGGTCGAGGGCTCGGGCGCGATCGTGCCCGAGCCAGTCGACGCCTGACCGGCGCGCTCCAGCCGCCTCTCCGCTTACGCTTGTCCCTGTGAGGAGGGGACTCGCGCTCTCTGGGGTGGGACTGGCACTCGCCTTTTTCGCCGCGCCCGCATTCGCCGGCACGGCGCCGTTCGGACGCGTGTGCGCGGCGCAGGACGGCGTGCGCTTCTGCGGCGGGACGATGGCCACGCGGGTGGCGAGCTTCGACGGCGTCCCGCTCGACGCCGATGTGACGCTGCCGCCGAGCGGCAACGGCCCCTTTCCCACGATCGTGATGCTGCACGGCTGGGGCGGATCGAAGACCGACTTCGAGGCCACGAGCGCCGCCGGCAACGGCAACACCACCTACCACTACAACAACGTCTACTTCGCCCAGCGCGGCTACGCGGTGCTCAACTACACGGCGCGCGGCTGGGGCAACTCGTGCGGCTCCTCGTCGTCGCGCCTCGCGGATCCGGTGGGCTGCGCCCAGGGCTGGATCCACCTCGCGGACCAGCGCTACGAGGCCCACGACACCCAGTACCTGCTCGGCCTGCTCGCCGACGAAGGGGTCACGACGCCAAACGAGATCGGGGTGACCGGGATCTCCTACGGCGGCGGGCAGAGCATCGAGCTCGCGCTGCTGCGCAACCGTGTGCGGCAGGTTCCCGCGCAGGGCTCGGGCTACGTGCCGTGGACGAGCCCGAAGGGCACGCCGATGACGATCGCGGCCGCCTACCCGCGCTGGCCGTGGTCGGATCTCGTCGAGTCGCTCGAGCCGAACGGCCGCTTCCTCGATTTCAACGTGCCCTCGACGACCGACAGCCGCGTGCCGCTCGGTGTGGCGAAGCAGAGCTACGTGGAGGGGCTCTACACGCTCGGCTTGACGAATGGCTTCTACTCGGCGCCGGGCACCGATCCAAACGCCGACGTGACCACCTGGAATACGCGCATCACGGCCGGCGAGCCGGAGACCCCCGACGACGACGCGATCGCCACCCAGATCTTCGACTTCCACCAGGGCTTCGGCATCACGGGCGCGACGCCCGCGCCGCTGCTCCTCCAGAGCGGCTGGACCGACGACCTGTTCCCGCCCGAGGAATCGCTGCGCATCTACAACTGGCTGCGCGCGAGCAACCCGTCCGCCCAGGTGTCGCTCCAGTTCGGCGATCTCGGCCACGCGCGCGGCACGAACGTGCCGGCGGTGGACAAGGCGTTCCAGGACTCGGGGTCGGACTTCTTCGACCACTACCTGAAGGGCGCGGGCAGCGCCCCGGCGCCCGGCAGCGTGAGCGCCTACGCGCAGGTGTGCCCGGTGGGGTCGCCGGTGAGCGGTCCGTTCAACGCGCCGAGCTGGCCGCAGCTCCACCCGGGCGCGGTGCTCTTCGGCTCGAACGCCGCACAGACCATCACCTCGGACGGCGGCGATCAGAACACCGCCGCCACCTACGATCCGATCGCGGGCGGCACGCTCGGTGGCACCACGTCGTGCACCCAGGTGCCGGCCGAGCAGGCGTCGGGCACGGCGGTCTACAACGGGCCGGTGAGCAAGGGCTTCACCCTGCTCGGCCTGCCGACGGTGAGCGCGCACCTGGCCGTGAGCGGACAATTCGGCCAGCTCGACTCGCGGCTATGGGACGTCGGCCCGGACGGCAAGCAGACGCTGATCTCGCGCGGGATCTACCGGCTTACCGACAACGAGAGCGGCAACGTCGTGTTCCAGCTGCACGGCAACGGCTGGCGCTTCGCTCCCGGCCACAAGCCCAAGCTCGAGCTCCTCGGGCGGGACGCAGACTACGCGCGGCCGAGCAACGGATCGTTCCAGGTCCAGGTGACGAACCTGCGGGTGGAACTCCCGACGCTCGACAAGCCGGGCGCCGCCGGCGGCCAGGTGGTGGGCCCGGGCGCGAACCGCATCAAGCTGTCGGTGCGGCCGCGGCGTCCGCACGCGGGCCGCCGGGTGAAGCTGATCTTCTACGCGAAGATCACGCCGGCCGGCCACCGCCTCCCGGTCCGCGGAGCGAAGATCCGCTTCGCCGGCAAGACCTTCAAGACGAACAAGCACGGCCGCGTGACTGTGCACATGAAGTTCAGGCGCGCAGGCAAGAGGCGCGCAAGCGCAACGCGCTCAGGACTGCTGAAGGGCACCACCACGGTGCGCGTCCTGCGGCACCGCTAGCCACTCAGCCCTGCTCGAGCGGCGCCATCGTCAGTCCGGCCTCCTGGAGCTGCTCCCAGTACAGCTCGGCGGTCTCCTTCGGACCCGACCAGACGATCGCCTGGCCCGTGTTGTGGATCTTGTCCGCGATCGCGTAGCCCTGGTCGAGCGACACGCCGGGCAGCACGCGCGAGAGCGCCGCGGCCACGCCGTCGAAGGTGTTGTGGTTGTCGTTCAGCACGATCACGCGCCAGTTCCCGCCGAGGATGTC
>DASXCV010000047.1:0-6930 GCA_036491015.1 Thermoleophilaceae bacterium
CGGCACGCATGTGATCCCTCGGCAGCAGCCAGCCGCGGAGGTCGCGCGGCAGCGACGGCCCGGTGGCCGCGAGCGCCGCGCCGCCGCCCGCGGTGGCGAGCACGGGCAACGGCCCGCGGCCGGCCACGAAGCCGGCGGCGAAGATCCCGAGCACCGCGCAGCCGGGCACAAACCAGGTCCAGTCGATCGACGAGTGCAGCCCGAACACGAGCGCCGACAGCGCGAGCGCGACCACGCCGACGCGCTCGGCGTCCCAGCCGGGGTACCCGCCCGGGCGCGGCTTCCAGAAGCGCAGGCGCCCGCCGGTCGTCCGGAACACCGCTGCGAGCCAGGCGGCAGTGAACGCGAGGATCGCGATCAGGCCCGCGATGCCGAGGTCCGAAATCGTCTGCGCGAAGAAGCCGTGCGCGTGGCGCGCCACCAGCACGTCCTTGCGGTAGCGCAGCCGCGCCGTGCCGAACGTTCCCGCGCCGGTGCCGTCCAGCGGATGGGCCGCGAAGACGTGTTCGGCGTTCCGCCAGTAGCGGCCGCGCGAGGAAGAGGTCTGCGTGAGCCGCTGCGGGCCGCCGGAGGTCGAGGCCGTCTCGCTCGTGAGGTCGTGGAAGCGGTTCGAGATCGTGCCCGTGAGCCCGCGCTGGCTGAATGCGACGGAGGTGAACGCCACGAGCGGAACCAGCACCGCGAAGCCGGCGGCCGCCAGTCCCACGCGCCGCCGAATGCGCGGCGAGGGCGCGTCGCGGCTCACGCGGAAGCCGATGATCAGCCCGACCGCGAGCAGCACCGCGACCATCGTCAAGAGCAGCAGCCCGAACTCGCCGGCCGCGCTCTGCCGCACGCTGAGGGGGACGAGATCCTTGGTGAACGCGTCGCGTTTGAGCGCCCAGACGATCACGGGCAGCGCGCCGATCACCGACACCCCGACCACGGCCAGGCTGCGCACGCGCAGCGGCACGAACGCGAACCAGATGAGGAGCGCCACCACCGCGGCGAACAGCGCGCCGCGCGAGTAGCTGAGGAAGAGCGCGACGATGAGCAGGCCGAGCAGCGGATAGGCGAGGGCGTTGGCGGGGGCGTGGCCGGAGCGGCGGGCGCCGAGCCACACGGCCGGCGGGATCGCGAGCGCGGCGGTCACGCCGACCGCGTTCCAGTACCCGTACGGCTGGCCGATGCGCGCGTAGATCTCGTTCGCCGCGAGCGTGCCCGGCCACACGCGCGAGGCGAGCGCGTAGCCCACGATCGCCGCGCACGCCACGAGCACTCCCTTCAGCAGCACGCTCCACGAGCCGGGCGCGAGGCGCGCCATCCCGATCCCCGCCGCGAACACCACGAGGTAGGTGAGCGTGCGGTTCACCTCGATCCAGGTGAGGTCCGGCGCGATCGACCACAGGAGCGAGAAGGTGGTGAGCGCGGCGAGCGCCAGGAAGGCCAGCAGCGACGAGCCGCCGTCGAGCTGGTCCTTGCGTCCGTACAGGACCGCCGCCGCGACCACCAGGGCGCCGACGACGATCAGCCCGATCTCGACCCAGGTGAGTGACGCCAGGTCAGATCCGCCCTTGGCGCCGAATGCGACGGCCGCGAACGCGGCGCCGATTACGACGCTAGCGGCGGATGAGGCGTAGCGCTGCACCAAATACCTCGGGGAAGCGACGCTTGAGCGCCACTATGCCGCCGGCAACCGCGAGAGCCACCACGGCGATCAGTGCGAGCAGTACGGGCATGGGAATGTCGTTCGCGGCGCCCGCGGTCTTGAAGACGCCGCCGCTGCCGGGCATGACCTTCTCTCCATGCAGCGTGAGCGGCTGGGCACCTGCGCTCCGCGCCTTGTTGAGCGCGGTCACGTCCTTCGCCGAGGCATGAGCGGTCGGACCGCCTCCACCACTGCCGCTTCCGCCGGCTCCGGCCACGGCGCCGTGCGACTTGCCCTGAGCCTTGCCGCCCGAGCCCTGGACCTCCGCCTGGTTGATCACGTCGCGGCAGTTGGTGTACTCGTCGACGTCCGTCGGCAGTTTCTTCTCGGCGTTCTTGAGATCGCTGAGCGAGTAGTGGTGGTCGAGCTTGCCGTCCTGGGCACAGTCCCGGATCACCTGCTCCGGGCTGGCCTGTGCGATCGAGGGCGTGGCGAGCATGGTGGTGCCCACCGCGGTGCCGATCACGACGGCAGGCGTAGCCACGCCGGCCGCGGCCGCAAGAAAGATGAGGATGTCCCGAATTCGACGCATCACAACAAAGATCGTTCCCCAGCCGGGCGTCCCTCTACACAACCCTCCAGCCGGCGCCGCCCGTCAAAGGCAAGCGCGATGAAAAGAGTCATGGACGGCCGCTCCCTCTGGAGGCTAGCAATTTGCATCCCTACGTCCTCTCGGCGGCGTCGAGCGCCTGCCGCATCCCCGTAACCCAGGCAGGGTATGTGAAGTGCGCCACTTCTCGGCGCGCGGCCGCTCCCAGCGCTTCCCGTAAGCCCGGATTTTGCGCAATTCCGGACAAACGGGCCGCGAGCGCGTCCGCGTCGCCCTGCGGCACCACCAG
Organism: Thermoleophilaceae bacterium; assembly: GCA_036491015.1. Lineage (GTDB taxonomy): Bacteria > Actinomycetota > Thermoleophilia > Solirubrobacterales > Thermoleophilaceae > JAICJR01. The sequence continues at coordinate 2,527 of DASXCV010000047.1, forward strand.
CCCCGTGCGGCCGTCCTGCACGAGGCCGCCGCGGGCGGCGCCGACTGCATCGCTCGTGATTACGGGCGTTCCCTGGTGCATGGCCTCATTAACGACCAACCCCCATGGCTCGAGAAAAGTTTCGGTTCGGATCGAGGGGAGCACGAGCACGTCGGCGGCGGCGTACAGCGCCGGCAGGTGGTCTCGGGGGACGAAGCCGAGCGCCTGCACGTCCTTCGGCGCGCGCGCGGCTTCTCCCCTCAGAGGACCGTCGCCGGCGAGGGCGAGCACGGCGCCGTCGCCGAGGTTGGCCCGGCGCCAGGCGTCGAGCAGCACCCGCACGCCCTTCTCCTTCTCCAGGCGACCGACGAACAGGGCGAGGAAGCCCCCGTCGGCGGGTGCGCCGGCCATCGCCCGCGCGTGCCGGCGCAGGTCCGGGGAGATCTCCTTGCCGAACTCCTCGGCCGACACCGCCTGGGGCGCGACGAAGACGTTGCGGTCGTTGCCGCGCTGCTCGCCCACGTACGCGCTCACGTGCGGGCCGTAGGTGGCGATCGCGTCGGCGTGCCTGTAGATGTGGCGCAGCGGAAGGTAGGACAGCGCGTGCGCCGCGGTGCGCGGGTGCGCCCAGAGCGAGGCCCAGAGGACGAACGGGATCTTCGCGCGGCGCGCGCCGAGGTAGCTGCCGGGCAGCGCGATGCGGCCGCCGAGGCCGCAGATCACAGCCCGGTAGCGGCCGGAGCCCGCCCCGCGCGCCGCCTCCACCTGGTTCACCTCGCCGTCCGCCCACGCGAGCACCTCCACGTTCGCCTCCTGCGCGAGCAGCTCGAACGGCTCGCGCCGGTAGTCCGTGACCGTGTTCGTGATCAGCGCGGCGGGCTTCAGCGCGGGCCCTCCTCGAGCGCTCGCTCGTAGGCGCGCACGGTGGCGCGGCCGCAGCGGTCCCAGGAGAACTCCTCGGCGGCTGTCCTGCGCGCCTTGTCCGCGAGCCTCTCCAGCTTTCCCCTGTCGGCCAGCAGCCCGCCGATCCGCTCGGCCAGGGCGTCCGGGTCGCGCGGCGGCACGAGCACCATGCCCGCGCCGAAGCTGGCGATCTCCTCCGGTCCGCCCTCGCCCACGCAGCCGAGTGCCGGCACGCCGCAGGCCATCGCTTCGACATAGGCCACGCCGAACGCCTCGTCGAGGCTCGGCAGCGCCATCACGTGGCAGCGGGCGAGCTGGCGGAGCGCCTCGTCGGGGGCGAGCTGGCCGAGCCAGTCGATCCTGTCCGCGATGCCGAGCTGCGCGGCCAGCCGCTCGAGCCCGGGACGCTCCGGGCCGTCGCCGATCACGGTCCAGCGCACCTCCGGGATGCGCGCCGCGAGCACGGTGAGCGCGTGCAGCACGTCGACGTGGCGCTTTCTTCTCACGATGTGGCCGAGCGTGGCCACCGTCGGCTCCGCGTGCTTGGGCGGCGGCTCCTTCGGGCCCTCGGCGCCGAGGTGCACGACGCTCATGCGGGCGGCCGAGCCGGTGAGCGACGAGCAGCGGATCAGCGTGTCCTTGCTGTTGCAGAGCACGACGCTCGAATGCCGCAGCACCCCGCCCACGCGGGCGCGCGCCTGCGGAGTCGACACGAGCGGGCCAAGCACGTCGCCGCCATGCACGGACACGGCGAGCGGCAGGTTGTGGGTCTCGGAGAAGGACAGGGCGGCGCCGGCCGCGGGCAGCGCGTAGTGGGCATGCACGACGTCGAGCGGCCAGTCGGCGTGCAGCTTCGTGAGCGCCTTGCCGAGCGGCCCGCGCGCCCAGCGGTCCCAGGTGGCGTAGCTGCGCTCGCGCGGCGGCGAGACGAAGCGCACGTACTCGACGTCGAGGCCGTCGAGCGTGTCGTGGCGCGGCTGCCGGATGGTGCCGGCGACCGCGCTCGTGAGCCGGCGCGCGGAGCCGAGTGTGGACGCCGGCGGCACGGGCCGCTCGAGCGCGAGCACCTTGATCTCGGCGCCGGCGTCGCGCGCGGCGAGCGCCTGCCGGTGCGCCCACACGCCGAGCACCGGATCGCGCCGGCGCGGGTAGTACTCGGCCACCACGCACACCCTCACTCGTGCACCTTCCGGTGCGTGACGAGCGTTTCCTGCGCGTCCTGCGCGCGCACGAACGGCTTGTCCGCGAGGAACTCGCGCGCCTCCTCGATCGCGTCGTCGTGCCGGTAGGCCGTGGCCACCGGCGCGCTCTCGTGGCGCACGGGCAGCGCGTCCACCACGCCGAGCTTCCAGCCGCGGTCGGCGGCAAGGGCGGCCCAGTGCAGGTCGAGGCCCCAGCCGTAGCGCAGGTCCGGGAACGGCGTGAAGGCGGCCACCGCCTGCATCCCGAACGCGGTCACCGGGCCGATCTCCACGAAGCGCGTCTCGCGCACGAGCGAGCGCGAGCGGCGGCGGGTCACGCGCCAGGCGGCGTGGCTCATCAGCGTCTGGGCGGGCTGGGCCAGCTCGAGGTCGAAGTGCTCGCAGACGGCCACGAAGCGGTCGAGGAAGCGGTGCGGCAGGTCGACGTCGTCGTCGAGCACGAGCAGCCAGTCGAAGCCCTGGCCGCCCGTCGTCTCGAGCAGCGCGTTCAGGTTCTGGAACTTGCCGCCCGAGAGCCCGGTGGCCACCGTGTTGGCGGCTAGCCCGGGCAGCGGCTCCCCCGTCGAGCCGAGCGCGAGGCGGAGCTCGTGGTGCGCGGTCTCGAGCTCGGCCACGGCCGGCTCGATCTGCCTACTGTGCGGCCGGTAGACCGAGAGTACGAGCACCGAGCGCCGCGGGGTGGCGTCGGACAGCTCGTCGAGCGCCCGCGCCGTTCCGCGGGTGCGCAGGTCGAGCAGGGCGTCGGCCGCGGTGCGCCAGACCGTGCGGCGCGCGCCTGCCACGTGACCCGTCTCGCCTGACAGGAAGTCCTCGGGCTGCAGCGACTCCGTCGTCATCGCGGGCGCACCGCCTCGAGCGCGCGGCCGGCCGAGTGCGCGCCCATGATCAGGCCCTGGGGGCAGGCGCGGCGAAGCGTGTGCCAGCCGCAGCCGGCCAGTGTGACCAGCTCGTCGCCGAGCGAGGGCGCGACGCCGCGGCGCGCATCGTAGGCGCGCATGTTGCGACCGCGGTGGAACGCGCTCCGCATAAGCGACCTTAGGCGTGCATCGTCACCCGCCCGCCGGTGGTCAAGTCCGGCAGCCGCCAGATAGACCACCTTTCCACCCTCCGCGCGCAGACGCCGCAGCCAGTCCTCCTCGTCGCCGCCGGTGGGCAGGCTCTCGTCGAACTCGCCCACGCGGCCGAGCGCGGAGCGGCGGAGAAGCATGTTGGCGCTCCACACGAGCTCGGCCTCACGGTCGGCCGGGCCGAGGTCGAGCGTGGTGATCGGCGGCGCCTCGCGGCCGCACGAGCGCGGCGCAGGACCGTCGAAGCGCGCCCGGATCGGCCCGCCGAACGCCTCGGCGTCGGGATGCGCGGCCGCGCCCTCCACCATCGCCTGCAGCCATCCCGATGGCGCGAACACGTCGTCGTCCACCAGCGCGATCAGCCCGGACGAAGCGGCGCGGGCGCCCTCGTTGCGCGCGGCGTTGGCTCCGCGCGGTCGATCGTGGCGGATGTACGTCGCGCCGGCGCGGCGCGCGACGCCGGCGGTGCCGTCCACGGAGCCGTCGTCCACCACGATCACCTCGTAGGGGTCTTCGATCTCCTGAGCGTTCAGTGAATCGAGCGTGACGGCGAGGTAGTCCGCGCGGTCGTGCGTCGGCACCACCACGGACACCACGGGCTGGGCAGGCACGCGCGCAGGTTAGCCTGCTCCGACGTGGCCGGGACGGTGGACATAGGACTCGTCTCGCTCGGCACCACGCCGGGGCTGAGGCGGGCGGACGCGGCGCTGGCGGATCAGGTGCGCGCAGCGGGGGCGAGCTGCGCGGTCGTGCCGGTGCGGGTGGGCGGCCTGGTGGGCAAGCTGCGGCGCAACGCGGCGGTCACCGACCTGGTGGAGGCGGCGGCCGCGCGTCACGCGGCGGCCGGGGTGGACGCGCGGGCCGTGATCTTCTCGAGCGTTACGGCTGCTCTCCTTCAGCGCGAGCCTGCGGTTCCCTGGGCTGTGAGGTTCGACTCCACGGCGGCGCTCAACCGGCCCGGCTGGTCGGGCGCCTGGCAGCGCGCACGGGAGCGGGAGGTGCTCGGGCGGGCGCCGCTGCTCTTGCCCTGGGGCGACGAGGTGGCAAGTGCGGCGCCTGGCCTCGTGGTGCGCGTGCCCGTGGACGAGGTCCCGGCATCCCCGGTGCGCGATATCCCGGCGATCGCCTATGCCGGCTATCCGGACAAGCGGGGGCTCGACCTGCTGTGCGACGCGTGGGCGAAGGTGGCGCGACCGGGCGAGCGCCTCGTGATCGGCGGCATCGACCGCAAGCGCGGCCTGCAGTGGCTCGAC
>DASXCV010000048.1:0-10293 GCA_036491015.1 Thermoleophilaceae bacterium
CGCGGCCGCGTACGTGTGCGAGCAGTTCTCCTGCCGCGCGCCGGTCACCGAGCCGGCCGAGCTCGAAGCGCTGCTGCCCTAAACGAACAGCCCATCTCGACTTTTCGGCCGCCCGGTGGTTATATGTCGCGCGTCTGGCGCGAGAAGAGGAGCGCGCCGGGCGCCGTATCGGGGAGAAAACACATGTTTCACGGCCGCTTTCGCCGCCTGCTGGCGGCAGCAGGCGTATGTCTCGTAGCGGGCGCGGTGGCGCTTGCGCTGGTCCTGACGCACTCGAGCGGAGAAGGGCACGAGTTCGAGCACGGCGTCAAGAAGGAGGCCGAGAAGGTCGAGGGACATGCCGGTGGCGAGGAGGGCCGCGAGGAACGGGACAAGAGCCCGTCGATGGAGGCCGTCGCGGAGCGCGCCTATCCGCGCGCCTACGTCGACGATTCGCGCGTGCGCGGCGAGCGCAGCGCCTTCAACCGGCTGCCGCGAAGCGCGCCGCGGTCGGCGTTCCGCTCGGAGCGGGCGTACGCGATCTCGCGAGCCGTGGCGCCGCAGTCCTGGTCGTCGCTCGGTCCTGTGACCCCGAACGTGGCGGGCCCGGACTCGCAGTTCCTCGACCCGAGCACGCAGCAGGGTCCGGCCACCCAGGAGTCTGGCCGTGTGACCGCGCTCGCAATCGACCCGGCCTGCGCGCCGGGCGACTGCAAGATGTGGGTGGCGGCCGCCGGTGGCGGCATCTGGCGCACCAATGACGCGCTGGCCACGCACGTCACCTGGATCGCCCCGCCTGACGACCTCCCCACCAACGCCTTCGGCTCGCTCCTCTACGAGCCCACGAGCCACACGCTCTACGCCGGTTCCGGCGAACCCAACGGCTCGAGCGACTCAGAAGCGGGTCTCGGTCTGTTCAAGTCGACCGACTTCGGCGCCTCCTGGTCGGTGGTGCCGGGCAGCCAGTCCGTGGCCACCGACCGCTCTGTCGGGGCGATCGCCGTCGACACCGCGAGCAACCCGGACACGATCTACATCGGCACCGACGTCGCGCGCCACGGCTCGTCGTCCGTGAACGGCGGCCGGCGCACACCCCCGGACGCGCCGGCGCTCGGCGTCTACAAGTCAACCGACGGCGGCTCGTCCTTCGTCCAGGAGACCGACCTGACGGACAAGGCGCCCGCCAACCCGTCGCCCGGCCTCGACGCCGACGGCGTGGACTGGTTCCAGGGCGGCGTGAACAAGCTCGAGCTGGACCCCAACAATCCGGACATGCTCTACGCCGCGGTGCAGGGCTACGGGATCTGGCGGGCCGACCAGTCGGGCGGCAACAACCCCACCTGGTCGCAGGTCTTCCACACGATGAACCAGAGCGACTTCAGCGATCCGGACAACCCCGCCGGCGACACCTTCGGCGACCGGACCGAGTTCGACCTGGTCGACCTCGGCGCGACCACTCGCGCGTATGTCGGCGACGCCTCGGACGACTGGGCGATCGACGACGACGACACCACGCCCCAGCCGCAGGCCTGGCGCCACGACGACGTGGCCTCGGTGAGCGGTTCGGCGACCGGAGCGCTCGACAACGCCGGCGCCGGCTGGATTCAGCTGTCGAGTGACACCAACGGCGACAGCGGCTTCGCGGCCAACTACTTCTGCCAGAACGGGCAGTGCGGCTACGACGAGTTCGTGGCTCACCCGCCGGGAGCCAGCTCCGACACCGTCTGGTTCGGCGGCTCGATGAACTACGACGAGCTGCCGGCGTACGACACGGGTGGCCCGGCGATCTGTTCCGACGGCCCGATCTGCCAGCCGCCGCGCTCGAACGGCCGCGCGGTGATCCGCTCGACCAACGGCGGCGCGGGCAGCTCGAGCACTGCCCACACCACGGTCAGCTGGCAGGACATGACCGCGGTGCTCAGCGACCCGAGCCAGGCATGGGGCGTCGAATCCGGCATTCATCCGGACCTCCACGCCATCGCATTTGCCTCGGGCGGCCAGACCGCGTTCATCGGCTCGGACGGCGGCGTGGTGCGCATCGACATCAGCAGCCCGCAGGACCAGTCCGCCTCGTGCGACCAGCGGGTGTGGAACTACGACGCGGACAACGGCGATACGCCCCCCGTGGCGCTCCACGCGGACGACCTTGCCGACTGCCACGAAATGCTGAACGGGGTGCCGGACTCGATCACCGCGATCAACGACGGCCTTAACGACCTGCAGTTCCAGTCGCTGTCGATCAACCCGTCGGATCCGATGAACAGCGTCTACGGCGGCACCCAGGACAACGGCACCTGGTCGTACACGGGCAGCCCAACCTGGCTCGAGGTCGTCGGCGGTGACGGAGGCCAGTCCGGGTTCAACAAGGCCAACACCAACATCCGCTACCACAACTACTTCGACGCGACGCCCGAGGTGAACTACCACGGCGACGACCCGGCGAAGTGGCTCGACACCTACGACGTGCTGCAGGAGTCGGGCGAGGGTCAGTCCTTCTACACGCCCTTCGTGGCGGATCCGAACGTCGCGGGCCGCGTGTTCATCGGGCTCCAGCACGTCTGGCGCACGGACGACAACGGGGGCACCGAGGCGTCGCTCGGAAGCGACTGCAACTCGCTGTCACTCAACCCCGACCGCGAGCCGTGCGGCGATTGGGTGCCGCTCGGTGCCGACCTGACGAGCCGCGCCTACGGGTCAGACCGCGGAGGCGACTATGTGGTGGCCGACGAGCGCGCGCCGAGCGACAACTCCACGATGTGGGCGGCCACGCGCAATGGGCGGGTGTTCGTGACGAAGAACGTCGACGACGACCCCGGTTCGGTGGACTTCCGCCGCATCGACAAGTCCACGACGCCGGGCCGCTTCGTCAGTGGCATCGCGGTCGACCCAGACAATCCCAACCACGCCTGGGTCTCGTACTCGGGTTACAACGCCTACACGCCCGACACGCCGGGCCACGTGTTCGAGGTGACCTATGACCCAGCCAGCCGTTCGGCCACCTGGGTGGACGACTCGTTCGACCTCGGGGACCAGCCGGTCACCGGCATCGCCGAGAACGAGGCCACGGGCGACCTGTACGCGGGCACCGACTTCGGCGTGCTGCGCCTGCCGCACGGTTCCAATCAGTGGACAGATGCCGCTACCGGCATTCCGCACGTGGCGATCTACGGGCTCTCGCTCTCGCAGTCCGGACACGTGCTCTACGCGGCCAGTCACGGGCGCGGCGCGTACCGGCTACGGCTGCCCGCGCGGCCCACGGGCGCGCTCAGCGGGCCGGACCAGCTCACGGTCGGCCAGGCGGCCACATACGGCGCCACCGGCACTTCGTGGGACGGCAGCGACGTGAGCTTCTCGTGGTCGCTCCCCGGCACGCCATCGAGCGCTACCGGTGCTAGCGCGACGTTTGTGCCCACCAAGCCCGGCCCCGCCACGGTGACCGTGACGCTCACCGACGGCGGCGGCGTGACCAACGTCCTGACGAAGAACGTGAACGTCGCGCCATCGACGGTGAAGGACCACACAAAGCCGAGGGTGCGGCTCCGCCACGTGACGCGGGTGCGCGAGCCGCACAAGGCGGTGATCCGCGGCGTGATCAAGGATGCGAGCGGCATCTCGCTGGTGATCGTGCGCTTTGGCGACGGCAAGAGCGCGCACGTGAAGCTCGGGCGCCTCGGAGCGTTCGTGGTGCGCCACCGTTACAAGCTCGACAAGCGGCACCGGCACGGACGCACGTTCCGGATCACGGTGATCGCCATCGACAAGGCCGCCAACAGGAACACCAAGCACGTCACGGTCCGCGTGATGCCGAGAAAGACCTAGCCCGCCGGGGCCAGCAGCTTCTTCTTCCCCTCGAAGGCGAAGAGCATCAGGTCGACCATCCGGAAGGTCGAGTTGTTCGGCCCCAGGCTGGGCTTGAACGCCGGGTCGCGCACGATCGAGGACTGGCTGCCCTCCATCGCGCGCTGGAACGTCTCGGTCACGACGCGCGCGCCCACGCCCTTCAGCCGGCCGCCGTTGAACTCGGACTCGCGCAGGATGTAGAACCACAGCGGCGGGTCCTTCAGCAGGTTGTTCTTCTGCGCCGTGGTCAGGTGGTCGAGCTTCGCGCCGCTCTTGCCGTCACGGAGCTGTGCCTTCGTGAGCTTGGTGACGTTCACGCCCTTGCTCTTCAGGAAGGTCGCCATCTGGAAGCCGGTGGCGAGCCTCACCATCTTCGCGCGCGTGAGGTTGCGGAAGGCGAGGTTGGCGATCGGATCGTTGAACGCGATGTTCGCGGGCCCGCCGAACGAGCCCGGCGGCAGGTTCTTGAGCGGGTTGGCGATCAGCGTGTCGATCCGCATCGCGCGGTTGAACTTCCCGGCCGGCACCGTCAGATCGGCGCGCCCGACCTCGCTGAAGTCGTAGAGGCGGCGGAAGTCGGCGATCCAGATGCTCGGCAGCCGCGGCCCGCCGCCGAGGTCGCCGCTCAGCCCGGTGAACGTGAACAAGAGATCGAGCGTGCCGCCGCCGAAGTCGAAGATCTTGTTCCAGTTGTAGGCCGGGCGGATCATCGAGTGGCCGAGCCGGTAGCAGGCCACGGAGTGCTCGATCGGCATCGTCGGCACGTCGGTGGGTGTGGCGCCCACCTCGACGATCTTCCGCCCGTTGTTGAAGACGTCGTTCACCACCCCCTGCGCGCAGATGCGCGGCAGGAAGTCCGTCTTGATCATCCACTGGTAGTGCTTCGTCACGAGCTCCTTCGCCTTCGCGAACTTCGTCGCCGGCGGGAGCGCGGACGGCAGCGTGTCGACCACGCGGTTGTGGAAGCGGATCATCGCGCAGTGGGTCTGCGCCACCGCGAGGTTCTCGTCGTTGCGCTTGTCGGGGATGATCGCCCGCCGCTTGGCGGCCGCGCTCGTGCCGGCGCCGCGCGGGAGGTCGTGCCCGGCCACGGTGTTGATGCCGTCGCCTGCCTCGGCCGAGCCGGTCTTCAGGTGCACGCCGTCGGCCGCGTAGAACTTCGCGGACTCCGGATCCGCCGGTCCGGCGCCGTAGAGCGAGTCGAGGTCGAGGCTCGGCGAGCGGCCCTCGAGCATCTGCGTGGCCGAGATGTTCGCGCCGAACATCACGGTGGTCTTGTCGAAGGTCAGGTCGTGGTCGATGAACTGGCCGAGATAGGTGAAGCCGGCCGGGATCGGACCCGGTCCGCCGCCGCCCACCGCCATCGCGTTCCCGAGCTTCTTGCGCAGCGGATCGCCGAGCTGGTGGCCCGTGCCCTTCGGCCCGACGCGCGAGAAGCGGAACGGTGGCGTGGCGGCGGCGGCCGCGGCAGTAGCCGTCGGGGGCAGCGCGCCCTTCCTGCCCCCGACAGTCTCTGACAGGAGACCCTCTCCGATCACGAAGTAGCTCTCGGAACCATGCGTTTCCATGGGGCCTCCTGAAGATCGGGGTGCGAGCCGCGGGCGAGCGGGCCAGTCGCAAGTCCAAGCCTCTCACCGCGGTCAACCCGCGCGCTGCGCGTTCCTGGACCTTGTGGAGGTGGAGCGGGCGGAAGCTGCGCAAACAGCGGTCCCTACCTCAAGCGGGTGGAGTGCCGGCATCGTCGGGTTACCCGTACAGAGGCTGTCGCGGCCGTTTTCTACTGTTCATCCCTGTGTCGACCGATGAATCCCTCACGCCTGCTCGGTCTCAGTCTCCGATGAGCGAAACAAAGGAGGCCCCGATGACCGACCGAACCCGCTGGATCGCGCTCTACGTGCTGTGCGCCGGCGTCCTGATGATCGTGCTCGACGTGACCGTCGTGAATGTCGCGCTGCCCTCGATCCAGAACGACCTCGGCTTCTCCCAGGCGGGGCTCGCGTGGGTGGTCAACGCCTACCTGATCGCGTTCGGCGGCCTGCTGCTGCTGGCCGGGCGCTTCGGCGACATCCTCGGCCGCAAGCGGATGTTCATGTACGGCCTCACGGTGTTCACCGCGTCGTCGTTCCTCTGCGGCGTGTCGGACAGCGAGGGCATGCTCGTGGTCGCCCGCTTCATCCAGGGCGTGGCCGGCGCGATGACCTCCGCGGTCGTGCTCGGGATGATCGTGACGATGTTCCCCACGCCGCGCGAGCAGGCAAAGGCGATCGGCGTCTACGGCTTCGTGGCATCGGCCGGCGGCTCGGTGGGCCTGCTACTAGGCGGCCTGCTCACCCAGGCGATCAACTGGCACTGGATCTTCTTCATCAACATCCCGATCGGGATCGCCACCGGCATCCTCGCCTCGCGCCTCGTCGAGCGCGACGAGGGCATCGGCTTCCAGGACGGCGCGGACGCGCTCGGCGCGGTCCTGATCACGAGCGCGCTGATGGTCGGCGTCTACACGATCGTCAAGCCCGCGGCCGAGGACGGCTGGGGCTCGGGCACCACGCTGCTGTTCGCGGCGATCTCGATCGTGCTCCTCGCGGCCTTCATCGCCCGCGAGGCCACGGCCCGCAAGCCGCTCATCCCGCTGCGGATCTTCCGCTCGCGCAACGTCTCGGGCGCCAACCTGGTGCAGGCGCTGCTGGTCGCGGGGATGTTCGGCATGTTCTTTCTCGGCGCGCTCTACCTGCAGCGCGTGCTCGGCTACGACGCGCTCCAGATCGGCTTCGCGTTCCTGCCGGCCACGCTCGTGATGGGCACGCTGTCGCTGCGCTTCGCCGAGCCGATCATCATGCGCTTCGGCGCCCGCACCGCACTGATCCCGGGCCTGCTCCTGATCGGCGCCGGTCTCGCGCTGTTCTCGCGCGCGCCCGTGGACGGCACCTACTGGCGCGACGTGCTGCCGACGATGCTGATCATGGCGCTCGGCATAGGCGTCTCCTTCCCCGCGCTGATGACGCTCGCGATGTCGGGCGCCACGCCCGAGGACGCGGGCCTCGCCTCAGGTCTCGTGAACACCTCGGCGCAGGTGGGCGGCGCGCTCGGCCTCGCCGTGCTCGCCACGGTTTCCGCCACGCGCACGGACCATCTGAAGGCCGCCGGCGACAGCACGCTCTCCGCGCTCACGGGCGGCTACCACCTGGCGTTCCTGATCGGCGCCGCGCTCTGCCTGGCCGCGCTGGGCGTGGTGCTCGCCGTGATCGAGCCTGAGAAGAAGGCCGCGGCAGAGCACCAGGAGAGCACGGGCGCCGAGCCCATCTACTCCGAGGGCTAGGCCAGCGCGCCCAGCGGATTCACCGCGGCGCCTCGCACGCGAACCTCGAAGTGGAGATGCGGTCCGGTGGCGTCGCCAGTCGCGCCCACGCGCCCGATGAGGGCCCCCGTGCCGAGCTGCTCGCCCTTGCTCACCGCGAAGCGCGAGAGGTGCGCGTACCAGGTGGACACGCCGGAGCCGTCGTGGACCACGACGAGGTTGCCGTAGCCGTCGAACCAGCCGACGAACGCCACCCTGCCGCCCACCGCCGCGCTCACCGGGCTCCCGGAGCCGGCCACGAAGTCGAGGCCCGTGTGGAAGCGATTGCCGCGCGGGCCGAAGCCGTCGCCGATCGCCGCCCCGCTCGGCCGCGCGAGCCGCAGCGGGCAGCTCGGGATCGCGTGGTCGCGCAGCGCCCGCAGCGTGGCGGGCCCGGCCACGCCGTCCGCCGGCAGCCCGGCCCAGCGCTGGAAGCCCTGCACCGCCGCCTTCACCTGCTGGCCGAAGCCGCCGTCGAACGTGCCGGACGGAAAGCCGTGCCAGGCGAGGCGGAACTCGAGCGCGGACACGTCCCAGCCCACGTCGCCCAGATGCATCGTGCGGCTGCCGAGCGGCGGGCGCCCGAGACGGCCGAGCGCTCGCCGCACGCCCGCGCCCGCCACGCCGTCCACCGGTAGGCCGGCGCGCCGCTCGAGCGCGCGCACCGCGGCCACGGTGCGCGCTCCGGCGTATCCGTCGATGGTCCCAACGCCCAATCCGCGCGCGCCCAGCGCCACCTGCAGGGCGGCGACGTTCACGCTGCCCGCCGCGGCAGCTGCGGCCGGGGCGATCAGGCACGCGGCGATCAGCGCCGCGACGAGACTGGCTGCGCGGCTGGCCATGACAAACCGCCTTCGTCACCCGTCCATGCGCTCCTGCTTACCGCAAACGGGCTACCACTCGCGTGGCTTGTCGGCCTGCTGCTCGTGTTCGACCCGCTCACAGTGCCGCGACCACCGCGCCCAGCTCGCGGATCGACCACTCGTCGATGGGGTTGACCACGAGAATCGCCTCGTCCGCCCCGGCGTCCGCCAGCTCGCGGAGCCGCGCCGCGATCTCGCCGGCGCCGCCCTCGAGCGGCGGGGCGTCGGGCGTCACCACGCGCTCCTCCACCGCGCGGTCGAGCATCACGAACACGCAGGCGCTGCGCTCGATCTCGCCCGGGTCGCGGCCCGCCTCTCGCGCCGCCGCGGTGATCCGCGCGCTCAGCTCGGCGAAGCCCTCCGCGCTGTTGCCGTAGTCGGCGTACCAGGCATTCCAGGCATCCACATGCGGCAGCGTGATCGCGAGCATCCGTGGCCCGCTGCTGCCCACCATCAGGCGCGGCCGGCGCGAAGGCGGCGGCAGCAGCACGGCGTCGTCGGCCTGCCAGTAGCGGCCGTCCAGCGTCACGCGCTCGCCCGCGAGCAGCCCGCGGACGATCGCGAACGACTCCTCGAAGCGCGACACCCGGTGTTCGAACGGGATCCCGAACGCGCGGTACTCCTCCTCGTTCCAGCCCGCGCCGAGGCCGAGCACCAAGCGCCCGCCGCTCACCTCGTCGACTGTGGCCGCCATCTTCGCGATCAGGCCCGGCGGGTGGAACGCCGCGCACGCCACGAGCGGGCCGAGCTCCACACGCTCGGTCATCGCGGCGAGCGCAGCCAGCAGCGTCCAGGCCTCCCACGGCCCGCGCTCGGAGCGGCCGTGGCCGCGGTAGAGCAGGTGGTCGCCGACCCAGATCGAGTCGAAGCCGGACTCCTCCGCCGCGCGCGCCATCGCGGCGTACTCGGCGAAGCGCACCTCGCGCTCCACCTCCGGCAGCTGGATCCCGATCCGCACGGCAGGGCATGTCATCAGAACTGCGAGGATCGAAGCATGCGCATCGTGCTCATCGCTTCCGCCATCCCGCCGGCGATGGGCTTCGGCCAGGCGATCCCGGCGATGGGGCACGAGCTGCCGGCGCTGATCGCCTTCCGCGGCCCCGAGGGCCGCTACGGACCCGGCTACCCGTTCGGGTTGCACGACGCCGCGCCCGGGGCCGACCTCGTGCTGGTGAGCTCGGGCAGGCACCTGGCCGGCCTCTTCGACGCCTACCAGCCCGACCTCGTTTTCTGCGCCTCGTTCCCGATCAAGGTCCCCGACGAGGCGCTGGCCGTCCCGCGCCTCGGCGTGCTCAACATGCACCCCGCCCTGCTCCCTCGCTACCGCGGCCCCAACCCGTTCGGCTGGGCGATCCGCAACGGCGACACCGAGATCGGCCTGACCATCCACCGCATGACGAGCGACTACGACGCCGGCCCGATCTATGCGCAGGCGGCGCTCCCGCTGGCCGAGGACGAGGACCTGCTCACCGACGGCATGGCCCGCTTCGAGGGCGTGGCCACGCGGCTGCTGTCGGAGGCGCTGGCGCGCGTCGGCGCCGGCGACCCCGGCGATCGGCAGGACGAGAGCCAGGCCACGGAGGCCGGGATCTTCGAGCCCGACTACGTGGAGGTGCACTGGTCGAAGCCGGCGCGCGAGATCCACAACCAGGCGCGCGCGTGGAGGCTCTCGCCGCCGGTGAACGGCAGGCGCGGCGCGCTGGCCACGCTCGAGGGCCGGCGCGTGCGCCTGGTTCGCACCCACCTGACGGACGCGCTCGGCGGCGTGCGGGTGGAGTGCGGCGACGGCCCGCTCTGGATAGTCGAAAGCGAGCCGGTCGCCGAAGACGCCTAGATCGCGGCGCCTACAGGATCGCCATGTAGCGGTCCAGCTCCCACTGGGAGACCTGGATCCGGTAGTCCTCCCACTCCTGCCGCTTGATCTCGATGTAGCGGTTGAACATGTGCTCGCCGAGCGTGCGCAGCACGAGCTCCGACTCCGAGGTGAGCTCGATCGCCTCGCCGAGCGTCTCGGGCAGCTGCTCGATGCCGAGCCGCTTGCGCTCATCCGGCGACAGGTGGTAGAGGTTCTTCTCCATCGGCTCGGGCAGCTCGTAGCCCTTCTCGATCCCCTCGAGCCCCGCCATCAGCAGCGTCGCGAAGGTCAGGTACGGGTTGCACGCCGGGTCCGGACAGCGCAGCTCCATGCGCGTGGCCTGCTCCTTGCCGGGGTGGTACAGCGGCACCCGGACGAGCGCCGAGCGGTTGCGGCGCGACCAGGCGCAGTACACCGGCGCC
>DASXCV010000049.1:0-1921 GCA_036491015.1 Thermoleophilaceae bacterium
GCCGGCCAGGCACATGCCACCGAGGTAGCCGCTGCCGGAGGTCTCGGGCGTGTTGTAATCGCCGTGCGCGTCGAGCCACAGGACCTTCGCGTCGGGCCGGTTCTTCAGCGCGGCCTTGAGGGTGGTGATCGCGATCGAGCATTCGCCCGCGAGCAGCACGGGCGCGTTGCCACCGGAGAGAGCGTCGTCCACCTGACCGCCGGCCTCGAGCAGGCAGCCGCGCGAGTTCGCGAGGTCCTCGCGCCAGTCGCCCACCTGCGGGTCGGACGGCGTGCCGATCTCGCGCGCCTCCTGCCCCAGGCGCTTGGCCACGAGCGGCGCCAGCTCCTGCACGCCGCGGGCGGCGCCGGGCGTGCGGTCCGATGTGCGGCAGCGGTGCGCGATCAGCGATACGCCCTTCATCGGCCCCTCCACTCCGGCTCGCGCTTCTCGAAGAACGCCGTCACGCCCTCGGTCACGTCCTCGGTGGAGAGCGCGATCGTGAGCTGCGAGCGCAGGTAGTCGAGCGCATCGAGGAACGCCATGTCCTGCTGGCGGAACATCGCGTCCTTGCCGAGCCGCATGACCAGGGGCGACTTCGACGCGAGCTTGGTGGCCCACTCGTCCACGGCGGCGTCGAACTCCTCGGCCGGGACGACCCGGTTGACGATGCCCGCGGCAAGCGCGTGCCTCGCCTCGACCCGCTCGCCGAGGAGCAGCAGCTCGTTCGTCTTCTTGCGCGGGACGTTGCGGTAGATCAGCGCCATGATCATGAACGGGAACACGCCCACGTTGATCTCGGGCGTCGAGAACGTGACCCCGTCCTTCGCGATCACGAGGTCGCACGCGAGCGCGATCCCGAACGCGCCGGCGATCACGTGACCGCTCGCCGCGCAGATCGACGGCTTGCCGAGCTCGCCGAGGAGGCGGAAGACCTGGACGAAGCGCTCGGAGCCGAGGTGCTTGTGGACGAGCGGGACGTCGGCGTCGAAGCCCGCGAGGTTCGCGCCCGAGGACCAGATCTTCTCGTGCGAGGAGGCAAGCACGACGCAGCGGACCTCGTCGTCGTCGCGCGCGGTCGTGAGCGCCTCGATCAGCTCGCCGAGCAGCTCGGCCGAGAGGGCGTTGCGGGTGTCGGGCTGGTTGAGGGTGATCGTGGCGACGCCGCTGGGGGCGACGTCGTAGAGGATCGTTTCGAATGCCAAGAGCTCTCCCGTTGAAAGTGGGAAGTTCTACTCCTTACATTGACGCAATGTCGCCGGAGGCGTCAAGCCGACCTCCCCGCACCATAGATTTGGGCCAGTCCATCGGAGGGGCAGCGAGTGCGGCGACTGCGCGAGCACCAGTTCGTAACCATGGAAGTGGATCGGCCGAACGCCAGCATCGAATGCCTGGTGCTGGCCATCGACGGGAACGAGGCCACGCTCGAGCCTGTGGACCTGGGGCAGATGGCGCTCCTGGGCAGCGCCGGAAGCGTGGCGCTCTTGACGTTCGAGTACCGCTCGCAGCTCATCTCGCTGCGCGGCACCGCGCGCCGCGACGAGATCGCGCGGGACCTGCGCTTCGCCGTCACGGACAAGGTCATGGTGCCGCAGCGCCGGCGGTACGCGCGGGTGGAGTCGGCGGTGCCGCTGACGCTCGTGCCACTCGCGGAGCAGGACGGGAACGCGGTGGCCGGCGCGCCGATAGAGACCCGCACCCGCGATATCAGCGCCGACGGCGTGCTCGCGGAGGAGCTCCTGCCGCCGTCCGACCAGCGCTGGCGAGCCACGCTCGAGTTGCCGGACAACGGCCCGCCGATCATCTGCGAGGCGATCACGGTGCGCAACGTCGGAGGCGGCACCGCGATGCGCTACACCGCGATCCGCGCGGAGGATCGGCAGCGCCTGAAGCAGTTCGTGGCCGCGCGCAAGCGTGCGGTCCTCGCAAAGCTGCGCAATCA
>DASXCV010000050.1:0-4926 GCA_036491015.1 Thermoleophilaceae bacterium
GGCCGGATGACGGCGGCGCGCGCGATGGGCCGGATCCTGCGGATCTGTGGCGGCACGCTCGTGATCGAGCCGCAGTCGTTCGTGCCCGAGGGCGGCCGCGTGAACGTCCGCGCGCGCGTGACGGCCAGGCAGGGCCGCGAGCGGCTCGACCACCTGATGTCCTTCTCGTTCCTGGTGCGCGGTGGCCGCGTGGCGGAGATCCGCGAGACGCCGGACGATCTCGACGCCTGGCACGCGTTCTGGGGTTAGTTCTTGGTTCTTAGTTCTTAGTTTCCTTGCTGCAGACGTACATGTCTTCGAGTGGGAAGAGGCCGTGGCGTTGGATGATTCCGGGGTCGAGCGTTCGCACCCAGCGGTCGACGGTCACCTCGAAGCCGGCCTCGCGCAGGCGGTCGGGGAAGTCGCTGCCGTAGAGGCGCAGGTGGTCTGCCTGCCAGAAGGCGCGCTCGCGCTCGGCCGGGTCGGTGATCGTGGGGTCCTCGTAGGTCTCCGAGCGCTCGAGGTCGAGCGGCACGAGCACGATCGCGAAGGCGTCCGGGGCGAGGATGCGGCGCAGCTCGCGCATCGCCTTGCGGTCGTCCTCGACGTGCTCGAGCACGTGGATGCAGAGGATCGCGTCGAAGGAACCGTCGGGATGCGGGATGTGGGTGATGTCGAAGTGCTCCATCGCGGCGGGGTCCTCGAGGTCGGCGCTCACGTAACGGAGGTCCGGGGCGGAGGCCAGCGCGTGTCCGAGCGCCCGCTCGGGGGCGAAATGCAGCACCCGCAGCCCTTTACCGTCGAAGAGGTGAGTGCGTTCATGGAGATAGAGCCACAGCGCGCGGTGGCGCGCCTGAGCCCCGCAGCGCGGGCAGATCGGGTTGTTCGGGTCGCGTCCGGGCATGAACGCGGCGAAGCGCCCGCCGCAGCAGGGGCACTCCACGGCGTGGCCGCGCAGGCGCATCAGGCGCCAGCGGCGGCGGACTTTGGCGGGCAGGGACACGGCGGGGCCGAACACTATGCTCAGAGGCCGCGATGAAGGTCCTCCTCACGAACGACGACGGCATCGGCGCCACCGGCCTGAACACCATGCGCCGGGCTCTGCTGGAGGTCCCCGGCGTGGAGCTGGCGGTGATCGCGCCGGACTCCAACCGCAGCGCCACGGCGCGCTCGATCACCACCCGCACGCCGCTCTGGGTGGAGGAGATCGAGTTCCAGGATGGCAGCGTGGGTTACGCCACCGACGGCACGCCGGTGGACTGCGTGCGCTTCGCGGCGCTCGGGCTCGTGGAGTTCGAGCCGGAGCTGATCGTGTCCGGCATCAACCACGGCTCGAACCTGGGCGACGACATCACCTACTCGGGCACGGTCGCCGCCGCGCTGGAGGGGATAGTGCTCGGGCTGCCGGCGATCGCCGTGTCCCAGCAGTCGAACAGGCGCGAGCTGGACTTCCGCCTCGGGCGCGACTTCGCCTTCGACCAGGCGGCCTCGTTCGTGGCGCGGGTGGTCGAGGAGCTCGAGAACGTGCCGATGCCCGAGGGCACGCTGCTGAACGTGAACGTCCCGGCGGGCGAGGTGAACGGCGCGCGCGTGTGCCGGCTCGGGCGGCGCGTCTACCGCGACAAGCTGCACCTGATCGAGGAGGACGGCGACCGCCGCCGCTACCGCATCTACGGCGACGACCCCGACTACGAGCGCGAGGACGGCACCGACTTCGCGGCCATCGCGGACGGCTGCATCGCCGTCACCCCATTGCACTTCGACCTGACCGACGAGAGTGGCATCCAGGCGCTCGGCGGGTTCGACCTCGACGGCCTCCTACGACCCGCGGCGCGCGAGGTTGAGTAAAAAGGCCGTCGAGAAGCGCGTCGAAGAGCTGCACAAGCAGCTCAACCGCTGGAACCACGCCTATTACGTGCTCGACGACCCGCTGGTGTCGGACGCCGAGTACGACGAGCTGCTGAACGAGCTGCGCGCGATCGAGGCCGAGCACCCAGAGCTGCTCACGCCGGACTCGCCAACGCAGCGGACCGGCGCCGAGCCGCTCTCGAAGTTCGAGGAGGTCGAGCACCTCCAGACGATGCTGTCGCTCGCCAACGCGCGCAACGAGGACGAGCTGCGCGCGTGGGAGACGCGCATGCAGAACCTGCTGAAGAAGCAGGGCGTGGAGGACGCGCGCATCGAGTACGAGGCCGAGCCGAAGATCGACGGGCTCGCGATCTCGCTGGTGTACGAGAAGGGCGTGCTGGTACGCGGCGCCACGCGCGGCAACGGCGAGGTGGGCGAGGACGTGACGCAGAACCTGCGCACGATCAAGGCGATCCCGCTGCGCGTGGAGGGCGCACCCGCGGTGCTCGAGGTCCGCGGCGAGGTGTACCTGCCGCGCGCGGCGTTCGCGAAGCTCAACGAGGAGCGCGCAGCCGAGGGGCTCCCGACCTTCGCGAACCCGCGCAACTCGGCGGCCGGCTCGATCCGCCAGCTCGACCAGCAGCTGGCCGCCTCGCGGCCGCTCTCGATCTGGTGCTACGGCGTGGGCGCGCTCGAGGGCATGACGTTCAAGACGCAGTCGGAGACGCTCCAGTGGCTCACCGACCACGGTTTCAAGGTGAGCCCGGACGTGGCCGTGTACGACGACGTGGACGCGCTCGCCGCCGGCTGCCGCGCCTGGGAGGAGCGGCGCGAATCGCTCGACTTCGAGATCGACGGCGTGGTGGTGAAGGTGAACGACCTCGAGCTCCAGCGCAGCCTCGGCGTGGTGGGACGCGAGCCGCGCGGCGCGATCGCGTGGAAGTTCCCGCCGATGACGGCCACGACGACCCTGAACAAGGTGTCGTGGAACGTCGGCCGGACGGGTCGCATGATCCCGTTCGCCGAGCTCGAGCCGGTGCAGGTGTCGGGCGTGACGGTCAAGCTCGCCACGCTCCACAACGAGGAGGACCTCGCGCGCAAGGACGTCCGCCCGGGCGACGAGGTGATCGTGATGCGCGCGGGCGACGTGATCCCGCAGGTGGTGTCGCCCACAGCGAAGGCCCAGAAGCGCAAGGGCCGCAAGCCGCCGCCGAAGCCGCCCGCCAAGTGCCCCGTGTGCGGCACGCCGACCGTGAAGCCCGAGGACGGCGTCTGGACGATCTGCCCCAACCGCGCCGGCTGCCCGGGCCAGGTGCTCATGCAGGTGAAGCACTTCGTGGGCGCGATGGACATCGACGGCTTCGGCGAGGAGACCGCGGTGCGCTTCCTCAACGAGGACGTGATCAAGGACGTCGCTGACATCTACACGCTCGACGAGGAGCGGATCGTGGCGCTCGAGGGCTTCGGCGAGATCTCGGCGCGCAGCCTGCTCGCGAACATCGAGGCGTCGAAGCAGCAGCCCTTCTTCCGCGTGCTCTACGCGCTCGGCATCCCCGGCATCGGCGGGGTGAACGCGCGCAACCTGGCGGCGCGGTTCGGCTCGATGGACGCACTGCTCGACGCGAACGAGGAGCAGATCGTGGAGACCGAGGGGGTTGGCCCGGTGATGGCCACCACGCTGATCGAGTGGCTGTCCGAGGAGCGCACGCGCGAGCTGATCGAGCGGCTGCGCGGGCTCGGGCTCCAGATGGAGCAGGAGGGCGGGGCGATCCCGGGCACCACGGGCCCGCTGGCGGGCAAGACCTTCGTGATCACGGGCACGCTGCCCAACATCTCGCGCGAGGACGCCGCCGAGCGGCTCGAGGCCGCGGGCGCGAAGGTCACGAACTCGGTGTCGAAGAAGACCTCGTACCTCGTGCTCGGCGCCGAGCCGGGCTCGAAGCTCGCGAAGGCCGAGAAGCTGGGTACCGAGATCCTCGACGAGGACGGACTGCTCGCTCTGCTCGACGGGAGCTAGATGCCGCCGGTGACGATCGAGGAGCTGGAGGCTGACCCGCACCCTCTGCTCGCTCGGCTGAGGGAGACCGAGCCGGTGGCGTGGGTGCCGGCGCTCGGCGGCTGGCTGGTCACGCGGCGCGACCTCGCGCTGGCGGTGATGCGCGACTCGGAGGCGTTCACGGTGGACGACCCTCGCTTCAGCACGGGCCAGGTGGTGGGACGCAGCATGCTCACGACGGACGGTGAGGAGCACACGCGCCAGCGCGCTCCGTTCGCGCGCCCGTTCCGGCTCGACGCCGTGCGCGAGCGTTTCACGGCGGCGGTGGAGGGCGATGCCGACCGGCTGATCGACGCGCTCGAGCCCGCCGGCCGCGGCGAGCTGCGCCGCGGGCTGGCCGGACCGCTCGCCACGCTCACCATGGCCCACGCGCTCGGGCTCGAGGACGTGGGCGTCGACGCCATGCTCGGCTGGTACGACGCCATCGTGGACGCCACCAGCGGGCTCTCGGCCGGGCGGCCGGTGCCGGAGGCGGGCCGGGAGGCCGCGGCGGAGCTGCGCGCGGCGATCGAGGCGCGGCTCGAAGGCGACTCGCTGGTGGCGGCTGCCGCCGGCGGGCTGAGCCCCGCCGAGGTGAGCTCCAACGCGGCCGTGCTCCTGTTCGGCGGCATCGAGACCACCGAGGGGATGATCAGCAACGCGCTCCTCCATCTGCTCGGGCACGAGGACCAGCTCGCGCGGGTGCGGGCGGACCGCTCGCTGCTGGCGAACGCGATCGAGGAGTCGCTGCGCCTCGAGCCCTCGGCGGCGTCGATCGACCGCTACGCCACGCGCGGGCTGGAGTTGGGCGGCGCGACGATCGCGGCGGGCGACCTCGTGACGGTGTCGCTCGCGGGCGCCAACCGCGACCCGGACACCTTCGCCGAGCCCGACCGCTTCGACATTACGCGCGAGAACGCCGGCCGCCACCTCGCGTTCGCCGGCGGGCCGCACGTGTGCATCGGGATGCACCTGGCGAGGCTCGAGGCCCACACCGCGATCGCGCGCCTGCTCGACCGCCTCACGGGGCTGCGGCTCGACCCGGAGCGCCCGGCCGCGCCGCG
>DASXCV010000051.1:0-45979 GCA_036491015.1 Thermoleophilaceae bacterium
CCACGAGCCGCCGCCGCAACACGGCATCGTGCTCGCGGTCGGGCCGGGCCTCGACTGGTGGGGAGGAGCAGGCATCACGATGCCGGCCAAGCCGGGCGATCACGTCGTGTTCCCCGCGTCCGCCGGCGCCTGGGTGGAGGTTGACGAGGAGCGCCTGCTGGTGTGCCGCGTGGGCGAGCTGCTCGGCGTGCTCGAGCAGGTGCGCGACTGTCCGCGCTGCGCGGAGATCCCGCTCGAAGAGGGCGACACCTGTCCGGTGTGCGGCCGTACCGGACCCACGGCCAGCGCGATCGGCTGAGCTAGTCGTCGTCGCCGTCGGGATCGGGCGCGATCTCGTCGCGGCCCGCTACCGCGATGTCGCCCGGAATCTGCACGTGCACGCGCGCCGCCTCCAGCGCGAGCGAGGCGCGCCAGGCCACGAGCGCCTGGCGCTGCGCGTCCTCCGTGTGCGGCAGCGTGCTCCAGTGGCGCCGCGGCATCGCCGCGATCAGCGCGCGCAGGTACGCGTCCTCCTGGACATACGTGTTCGCGTACGCGCGCTGCGCGGCGGCGAGATCGGGTGGCACCGGCTTCACTGCCGCCACCCGCGCCCTGTAGCGGGCGAAGCGCCGCTCGATCTGCCGCATGCCTCTCTGGGCCTGCGCCACGGAAAGGTCGTTCCCGTGGTAGCCGCGGAGGATCGGGTCGGCGCCCTCGAGCAGCTTGTCCACACGGTGGCGCAGGGGCTCGATCTGATGCACGTACGAACTCAGCGCCTGCTGGTCGGCGGGCTGAGGCTGGTTGCTCGGTGAGCTCCCGGCGCAGCCGGCAACGAGCACAACAGCCGCCGCCGCTGTCAAGGCGGCGGCGACACTGCTGCGATGCGTGTATCTCTTCAGCCGACGGCCCTCAGTAGGCGTAGCTGCTGCCGGACGACGAGCTGCTGCTTCCACCGCTCGACTTCGCGGCGGCCATGACCGAGGTGCCGGACGGGGCAACCGCCCACCACTTCGCGCCGAACTCGTCCACGCCCTGGCCGTTCATCTGGCCGGAGGCCTGGTCGCCGGCGAAGTAGTAGAGCGGGTGGCCGCCGAGCGCCACCTGCGTCTTGCCGTCGGCACGCTTGACGAGCGTGATCGAACCGGCCGAAACGCCGCCGCCGCCGGCGGGCTTCTTGGTGGCCAGGTAGGGCGGCCAGTTGGTCGCGCACGCGCCGGAGCACATGCTGGTCGGCCCGCTGTCCCCGGCGAACAGGTACAGGGTGCGGCCCTGGCCGTTCGTGATGATCTTGCCGAGCGACGTGGTGGTCCCGTTCACCGCCGCGGCGGTCGAACTGGATGCGGCCGCGGCGGGGGTCGAGCTGGCGCTTGACTTGCCGCCGCCGCTGCTCCCGCAGCCTGCCACGACCAGAGCGATTACTCCAATCGATGCGACGGCGGTCGTGAGCTGTTTGCGAGTCATTTCGGATCCTTCCGTGTTTTGTCTTCCTGCTTTAGAAAGACGCGAGCCGCGGCACGAAACTGCCGTGCCGCGGCTCGGAAGGTCCGATTCTTTACGCCTGCGTTAGACCAATTGGGCAGGACACGCCGGTCCCCCCGATGCCGCAGTACCCGCCTGGGTTCTTGGCGAGGTACTGCTGGTGGTAGTCCTCCGCGTAATAGAACTCGGGCTCGTCGGCGACCTCCGTCGTGATCTCGCCGTAGCCCTCGCCTGACAGCCGCTCCTGGTACGTCTTCAGCGATCCCTGCGCGGCGTCGCGCTGAGCGTCCGAGCTCGTGTAGATCGCGGAGCGGTACTGGGTGCCCATGTCGTTGCCCTGGCGCATGCCCTGCGTCGGGTCGTGACCCTCCCAGAACTTCTTGAGCAGGTCCTCGTAGGAGATCTTCGACGGGTCGAACACCACGAGCACTGCCTCGGTGTGCCCGGTGCGTCCGCTGCACACCTCCTCGTAGGTGGCGTTCGGCGTGAAGCCGCCGGCGTAGCCGACCGCCGTCGTGTACACGCCGTCGAGCTCCCAGAAGGCGCGCTCCGCGCCCCAGAAGCAGCCCATGCCGAACACCGCGCGCTCGAGGCCGTCCGGAAACGGCGGCTCGAGCGGCGTGCCGAGCACGAAGTGCTTGTCCGGGACCGGCATGCGCTCTGGACGGCCGGGGAGGGCGTTCTCGGCCGCCGGCATATCAGTCTTGTGACGAAGCATCTGGAACAAGTGCAACTCCTGATTCTCTAGGTCTTCTCTCTATGGAGATAGTCCGTCAAGCACCGTCGATGTTACGAGGCGGGCGGGGTCGAAGCGAGGCACGAGCTCCGCGGCGGTGACCTTTTCGCCGGGCTCGGCGAGGCCGGCGCTCGCCGCCATCCAGGCCAGCGCTTGCTCCGGCGCGTGCTCCTCCAGCGTGACCGCGCCGTGGCGCTTCGCGAGCCGCGCGCCGTCCGGGCCGAGCACGAGCGGCACGTGCGCGTAGCGGGGCGAGTCGAGGCCGAGCAGTCGCGCGAGCTCGATCTGGCGGGGTGTCGAGTCGAGCAGGTCGTCGCCGCGCACCACCTCGGCGATCGCCTGGTCGGCGTCGTCCACCACCACGGCGAGCTGGTAGGCGGGCGTATCGTCGCCGCGCCAGAGCACGAAGTCGTCCACCACGCCGGCGGTGTGGCCGTGGAGTCGGTCCTCGAATGCCACCTCGGCGGCGCGCGCGTCGAGCCGCAGCGCAGGGGGCCGTCCGGAGCGCTCGTGCTCGGCCCGCTCCGCCGCGCTCAAGCGCCTGCAGGTGCCGGGGTAGGCGCCCTCGGGAAGGGGTCCGTGCGGCGCCTCGGTAGCGGCGCGGATCTCGGCACGCGTGCACCAGCATGGGTACACGCGGCCGTCCGCCCGCAGCACCTCGAGCGCCTCGCGGTAGCGGTCGGTGCGCGTGGACTGCCGCGGCGCCTCGGCGTCCCAGTCGATGCCGATCGCCTCGAGGTCCGCGCGCTGCCCCCGCTCGTGCTCGGGCTTCGAGCGCGCGCGGTCGAGGTCCTCGATCCGCAGCAGGAAGCTCCCGCCCGCCGAGCGCGCGAACAGCCAGGCCAGCAGCGCGGTGCGCAGGTTGCCGAGATGGAGCCTGCCACTCGGGCTGGGAGCGAAGCGGCCGTCGGACTGGGTGCTCATGGCGCTAGTGTGCCGCGCCGTGGCGCCCTCGCTCATCGACGAGCTCACCGACTGGCTGCGCATCCCCTCGATTTCCACCGGCGGAGGCGATCCGAAGGACCTCGCCCGCGCGGCCGACTGGGTCTGCGAGCGCGTGGAGGCGGCCGGCGGCAGCGCGGAGCCGGACACCACCTACGGCGGCAACCCGCTCGCGATCGGCGACCTGAAGGCCGCGCGGGCGGACGCTCCCACGGTCCTGATCTACGGCCACTACGACGTGCAGGCGGTGGGCGAGGAGAGCGACTGGACGACGCCGCCGTTCGAGCCCGACATCCGTGACGGCCGCATCTACGCGCGCGGCGCCGCTGACGACAAGGGCAACTTCCTGCCGCTCCTGCACGTGGCCTGCGAGCTCGCCCGCGAGGACAGGCTGCCGGTGAACGTGCGCGTGGTGGTGGAGGGCGAGGAGGAGGCGGGCAGCGAGGCTGTGGCCAAGTGGATCGCCGCCGACGAGCGCGGCGCCGACTGCGCCGTCGTGTTCGACGGCGGGATGGCGGACGAGAACACGCCCGCCGTGACCGTCGGGCTGCGCGGCATGGTGATGGTGGAGATCGGCGTGCGCACGGCGCCGCGCGACCTGCACTCGGGGATCTACGGCGGGAGCGTGCTGAACGCGCTGCACGTGCTGCTCGGGATGCTCGCCACGGTGGCGCCCGGGCCAGACGGGCGACCGCGCGAGGAGCTGCGCGCCGGCATCACGCCGCCCGCGCCCTCGGAGCTCGAGTCCTGGGAGCGGCTCAAGCCCGGCGACACCGTGCTGTCCGAGGTGGGGGGCCGGCCGGTCACGGCCGCGGCAGGGTCCGAGTACTACATGCGCAACGGCGCCGACGCGGCGCTCGAGGTCAACCGCATCACGGGCGGCGAGCCGCGCACGATCGTGCCCGCCACCGCCCAGGGCACCGTGAGCCTGCGCCTCGCCCCACGACAGGATCCCGCGGCGATCAAGGAGGTGATGGAGGGGCTGCTGCGCTCCGCCATCCCGGACGGCGCGGAGGTCACGCTCGAATGGAGCCTCGCCGAACCGGCGCTCTCCGACCCCGAGTCGCAGCCGGTGAAGCTCGCGGCCGAGGCGCTCGGCAAGGCCTGTGGCGTGCCCACCGCCCTCGTGCGCACCGGCGGCTCCATCCCCGCGGTGGCCGAGCTGATCAACCACGGGATGCCCACCGTCGTGAGCGGCTTCGTGCTGCCCGACGACGCCTTCCACGCGCCCAACGAGTCGTTCAGCCTGCGCAGCCTCGAGCTGGGCGAGCGCTCCGCGCACGAGCTCTACTCCGCACTCGCCAAGCTCGCCTAGGCCGGGCCGCGGCCGGCGGTAATCTCCCGCCCACAACGGTGAGGGAACAAGGGGGGAGCATGAGGGTCTGGACCGCGTGCACTGCTGCTGTCGTTTCGTCGCTCGCGATCGTGGGGGTCGCTCACGCGTCGGCGGCCACAAGCCTGCTCCCCTTCCCGAACAACACCCTCACCGTGAAGGACAGGCACACGCCCACGGGCAGGCGCGTGCACCTCGTGAAGAGCGAGATGCCGCGCAACAACAAGGGCGTGCCGATCGACCCGCGCGCCTACAACCGCGCGGACGGCTTCAGCCCCGGCGCCCCGATCCTGATCGACGTGCCCGGCCTGAACACGCCGGCCAAGCTCGCGAAGATCCATGCGCCGAGCGTGAACGACGTCGCGCTCTCGCTGCGCAAGAGCTCGCCGATCGTCGTCGTGGATGAGAAGAGCGGCAAGCGCCAGCTCGTCTGGGCCGAGGTGGACATGAACGCCACCAAGCCGAGCGACCGCCTGCTCGAGATCCATCCAGGCCGCAACCTGGTGGAGGGCCACACCTACCTCGTGGTCGTGCGCAACGTGCACTCGACGGCGAAGGCCGGCCTCCAGCGCGGGCCGAAGACGAAGGGCATCCTGCGCAAGCTCGCGAGGGCTCACGTCAAGCGCAAGGGGATCTTCCGCGCATGGGACTTCACCGTGGCGAGCGGGCGCAGCATCGCCGGCCCGCTGCTGTCGATCCGCAACGACGCCTTCAAGCGCCTCGGCGACACCAACCTCAAGGACATGAAGTTGCAGGGCGGCTCGCCGGCGTTCACGGTCACGAGCGCGACCGACGTGCCGGCGTGCGACCCGGTGCTCGGCTGCCAGCCGGGCCAGGACGCCTACATCGCGCGGCGCGTGGCCGGCACCGTGACGGTGCCCTGCTACCTCAACGAGCCCGGCTGCCCGTCCGGCTCGCGCTTTCCCTTCAGGGGCAAGGGGCTCGACCTCCCGAGCGCGGGCACGAACACGATCAGCGCGAACTTCGTCTGCAACATCCCGCGCTCGGCGAGCGCCGCCGCTCCGGCGCGGCCGTCGCTGTACGGGCACGGCCTGTTCGGCAGCTCGACCGAGATCAACTCGACCCCGCTCGAGCAGCTCTCGAACGAGCACGACATCATGCTCTGCGCGACCGACTGGATCGGGATGTCGAAGGCGGACATCCCGATGGCGATCACGGCCCTCCAGGATCTGTCGAAGTTCCCGGAGCTGACCGACCGGGTGGACCAGTCGATGGTGGACTTCATGTACCTCGGCCGCACGATGATCCACCCGATGGGCTTCGCCGCGAACCCGGCGTTCCAGGCCGGGGGCGCGTCGCTCATCAACGCCTCGCGCCTCTACTACGTGGGCGGCAGCCAGGGCGGCATCTTCGGCGGCACGCTCACCGCCGTCGCGCCCGACTTCGACCGCGCCGTGCTCGCCGTGCCCGGCATGGACTACAGCGTGCTGCTGCCGCGCAGCGTGGACTTCGACCAGTACGCGGCCATTCTCTACCCGGCATATCCGGACGAGAAGGAGCGGCCGCTCGTGCTGTCGCTGATCCAGCAGCTCTGGGACCGCTCGGATCCGGACGGCTTCGCCAACCACATGACGTCGAAGCCGTACGCGGACACGCCGGCCCACAAGGTGTTCATCGAGATGGCCTTCGGCGACCACCAGGTGTCGAACGTGATGACCGAGATCGAGGCGCGCACGATCGGGGCCTCGCTGCGGGTGCCGCTGCTCGACCCCGGCCGCTCGAGCGAGAAGCGCCCGTTCTTCGGCATCCCGCGGATCAAGCACTTCCCGTTCACCGGCAACGCGATCGAGGTGTGGGACATCGGTCCGCTGCGCACCGTGAACGGGCAGACGCTCGGTACTCCCACGCCGCCGTCGATCAACGAGCCCAACCGCCCGGGAGTCGACCCGCACGGCCCGGATGCCTCGGAGCAGGCCACGGGCCGCCAGCAGGCGTCCGACTTCCTGATGCCGGATGCGCTCTCGAAGATCACGGACGTGTGCGGGCCGAAGCCCTGCTACCTGGCGGGCTGGACCGGCCCATAACGAGTAACCCGTACATACGTCCAGAACCCGTGTAACCGTCGGGAGGGCGGGGCACAACCAAGACAGTGCCCGCCCTGCCCCTCTCAGAAGACGCCGCTCTCGTACTCGCGCTCGCCGGCACGGCCATCCGCTTTGCCGACTCGCCCGAGTCCGAGGCCGAGCATTGGCTTCGCATCCTCCGGATGCACGGCGAGGTGGGTGCCGCCATGCAGGGCCTCGGAATCGGCGAGAAGCCGCTCCAGCCCGAGCAGAACCCTCCCACCCAAGGCGGCACCCAGCGCTTTCGCCGCGGCGACGAGAACATGGTTCCCATGGCTCGTACTCGCGCTGCAGAGAACGCGGTCGAACGTGGCTCCGTGCTCGTGGGCACCGTGGATGTCCTCCACGCGGTGTCCGGGATCTACGGCAGCTACTTCGACCACGTTCTCGACGCGCGTGGCGCCAGCGTTGCGGAGCTGAGCGAGCGGCTGTCCGCCGCTCCCGAGGAACGCTCCGCCGCCACCCTCGGCTGACGGCGGAGGCGGCGAGCCCAGGCCGCCTCCGCCGTTACGATCCGCCGCCGTGTTCTGGTGGCACCTCATCCGCTGGCTGCATCTGCTCGGCATGGCCTTCTTCGTCGGCGGCCAGCTGTTCCTCGCCGCCGTGGTCGTGCCGGTCCTGCGCGGTGGCGAGAACAAGGAGCCGATCCGCCGCGTCGCGCGGCGGTTCGGCGCCGGCAGTGCGCTGGCGATCCTGGTGCTCGTGATCACCGGCTCGCTGATGGCGTCGAAGTACCACCAGTGGGGCGACACCGACCTTCAGGTGAAGCTCACGCTCGTGGTGATCGTGGGCCTCTTGATCGGCTGGCACACGCGCAAGCCGGAGCTCCACGTGCTCGAGGGCCTCGTGTTCCTGGCGTCGCTCGCGATCGTCTGGCTCGGCATCGCGATCGCGCACTGAGGCCGCGCTACGAGCGCGACCCGGCGCGCTTGCGCGAGCTCGTGGAGCGACTGCGCGTGCGGCTGCCGCTCGACTTGCTGCGCGCGCTCGAGCTGCGGGAACCCGTGCTGCGCGAGCGCGACGAGGACGACGAAGCCGTGCTGCGCCGGCGCGCTGGGCTGCGGCGCGCGGTGGCCCGCTGCGCCGCCGGAATCTCGGCGCTGGCGACGGCCTTCGTGAGCGTCGGAATCAGGCGCTCTAGGTAGGTGGCCATGCGCTCCTCCTCGCGGCGGATGCTCTTGGCGAGCTGCGCGGTCTCCTTGTCGCCCACCGCCGTGGCCAGCGAGACGATCGCCGTGTAGGTGGCGATCTCCTCGGCCTCGTCCGAGTACTCGGTCTTGGCGTTCTTCAGCTGCCGCTCGGCCTCGCCCGTGCCACGCGCCGCGTGGAGCGGACCCTTTGCCAGCGCGGCTGCCTTCTTCGCCGCGCTCTGGGCAGTGTTCGCCGCCGCGGCCACGCCGTCGCCGCCCGCCTGGCCGCCGAGTGCCTTGATGCGCCGCTCGACCTGGCGCGCATGCGCCTTCGTCTCCTTCAAGTGCGCCTGCAGCCGCTTCTTGTACGGCGCGCGCGTGGTCATCGAGATGTGCGCCTCGAGCGCGGTCTCGAGCTCCTTCTCCTTCCCGTATGCCTCGTTGAGGTACTGCACGAGTTTTGTGTCGCGCTCATTGAGTTCAGCCATCGTGGATTACCTGCCTCCTGGAAAAAAGTGTCTGGAATCGGTCGAAACACCGGCGTACCCGACACCCGGGAGCCGACACCCCGGCCCTACTCGGCGACTATCCGCGAGCCCGCGCCCTCGTCGCGCATCAGATAGGCGGCGGTGGCGATCATCGGCAGCGAGATCACGAGTACGACCGTCGCCACCGCGTTCACCTCGGGCAGGCTCTGGCTGTTGCGGAAGGCGCCGAGGATCCACAGCGGCAGGGTGGTGGTGTCCGCGCCCGCGAGGAAGAAGGTCACCGCGATCTCGTCGAACGAGAGCGCGAAGGCGAGCAGCGCGCCGGCGATGAGTGCCGTGCGGATGGAGGGGAACGTCACGTAGCGGAACGTCTGGACGCCGCTCGCGCCGAGGTCGCGCGACGCCTCTTCCAGTGACGGCGACAGCCGCCGGAGCCGCGCCAGCACGTTGTTGAACACGAGCACGATGCAGAACGTGGTGTGCCCGATCACCACCGTGCGCACCGACAGGTCCGTGTGCGCGAAGAGGAAGAACGAGGCCAGGGCGACCCCGGTGATCACGCCCGGCAGGATGATCGGA
Organism: Thermoleophilaceae bacterium; assembly: GCA_036491015.1. Taxonomy (GTDB): domain Bacteria; phylum Actinomycetota; class Thermoleophilia; order Solirubrobacterales; family Thermoleophilaceae; genus JAICJR01. Next base: position 8,751 of record DASXCV010000051.1, read on the forward strand.
AGCGTGACGGTGAAGTTCACGAGCTCGCGACCGAAGAAGCGGTGCCGCGCGAAGGCGAACGCCATGCCCGTGCCGAGTACGAGCGCGAACGCGGTGGAGAAGAGCGCCACGCGCACCGACAGCCAGGCGGCGTCCTTCGGCGCCGGGTCGTGCCAGAGCTTCACGAACCAGCGCGTGGAGAAGCCGGGGAACGGCCACGAGTTCACCGTCGTCTTGTTGAACGCGTAGAGCACGATCAGGCCGAGCGGCAGGTACAGGAACACGAGCACCAGGAAGGCCGACACCGCGAAGCCGATCCGCGATCCGCGGCCGCCCATCTAGAGGTTCTCCAGCGCGCCGCTGCGGCGCGTGATCGCGAGGAACACCACGAGCGTGAAGAGCGTGAGTGTGGCGAGCGCGGCGCCGAACGGGAAGTCGGCCGCCACGCCGAAGCGGTCGCGGATCGCGCCGCCCAGCACCTGCGAGCCGCCGCCCACGAGCTGCGGCGCCACGAAGTCGCCCATGGTCAGCGCGAACACGAAGATCGAGCCGGCCACGATGCCGGGCAGCGCGAGCGGGAAGATCACGCGCCGGAAGGTCGTCAGCGCGCTGCCCCCGAGGTCGCGCGAGGCCTCGAGGTAGGAGTCAGGGATCTTCTCGAGCGCCGTGAAGATCGGCAGCACCATGAACGGCAGCCACACGTAGGCCCACGTGAGCGCGATCGCGTCGTCGTTGTAGAGGAACGCGCTCGAGGGGTGGCTGATCACCCCGATGTCCATCAGGAACCCGTTCAGCAGGCCCTGGCTGCCGAGGATCGTGCGCCAGGCGAAGATGCGCACGAGGATGCTCGACCACAGCGGCACCACCACGAGCAGGAACATCAGCGTGCGCCAGCGCGGCGGCACTATGCGCCCCATGAACCATGCGAGCGGCAGCGCCAGCGCAATGTCCACGAGCGTGACGATCGCCGCCAGCAGCACGGTGCGCCCGTAGATCCGCATCCACAGCCCGCCCTCGCCGAACAGCTTCTTGTAGTTGTCGAACGTCCACTTGTGGATGAGCTTCGCCGTGAACACGTCCTGCTGCCAGAGCGACGTCATGAACAGCAGCACGAGCGCGACGATGTAGAACACGAGCAGCCACGCGACGGCCGGCCCGAGCAGAAGCCCGAGCCGGCCGCGCGGGTGGGCGTAGAGCACCCGCGAGATGCGGGCGCTCACGCCACGACGTCGCTCTACGGCTGCGGCGCTCAGCCCTTCACCTGCGCCCAGGCATCGGTCCACTGCCGGTAGTTGGTCGGCGTGGTGGGCGTCTGCCAGTACTTGATCGACGAGTAGTACTTCGGGTCGGTCACGTGCAGGTCATTGCACTCGGTCTTGCCGAGCAGCGGGCACGTCTTCGTGTTGGCCGGGCTGTAGCCGGTCACCGCCACGACCTGCTTCTGCACCTTGGGCGTGGTGGCGTAGTTCATCCACTTGTACGCGCACACGGGGTGCTTGGCCTTGTTCGACAGCATCCACGTGTCCGACCAGCCGGTCACGCCCTCCTTCGGGATCACCTCGCCGACGTTCATGCCTGCCTTGCGCAGGTCGTTGGTCATCAGCGGCCAGCCGGCGCCGATCACGGCGTCGCCCGACTTGAACAGCTGCTCGAAGTCGGTGGCGAGCACCCAGTACTTGCGCACCAGGCCGCGCTGCTGCTTGAGCTTCGCGACCACCTTGTTCAGCGTGTCCTGGCTGATCGCGTACGGGTTCTGCTGCCCGAAGAACTGGAGCGCCGGGTCGGCGATCTGGATCGGGTTGTCCGGCACCGTGATCTTGCCCTTGTACTTGGGGTCGTAGAGCACGGACCACGAGGTCGGCGCGGGGCTGACCTTGTCCTTGTTGTAGATCAGGACGTTGGCGCCCCACATGAACGAGATGCCGTAGTGCTTGCCGTCGACCGTGTTGAACGGCGGCGACTGGAGCTGCGGCGCCAGCGAGCCGAAGTTCGTGAGCTTCGAGGTGTCCACCGGAGCCACCGCGCCGGACTTGATGGCGCGCAGCGACGCATCGCCCGAGAACGACGCCAGGTCGTACTGGCCGCCGCCGCCCGAGGTGAACTTGGTGAACATCTCGTCGGAGGAGCCGGCGTACACCGACTTCACCTGGCAGCCCGTCTGCTGCTCGAACGCCTTCACGAACGACGGGTCGGTGTACCCCTCCCAGTCGACGACGTTCAGCTTGCCCTCGCCGGGCCCGTTCACGTTGATGCCCTTGGCGGCGCTCGTGCTGCTGCCGCTCGATGAGCTGTTGTTGCTGCTGCCGCAGGCCGCCACGACGACGGCGAGTGCGACGAGCAGCGCGCCAAGCAGCGCGTTTCTCCTCATTGCGAGTCCTCCTCTTTTGTGCCTATGACCCGGGTGTATTCGCGACCCCATACGAGGGTGACCTTCTGGTCCCGCAGAGCCTCTGCGTCCTCGAAGCTCGTGTGCGCGTTCTGGCGCACCACCATCAGCTCCCCACCGCCGTCGAGCGCCACCACGAAGCGCGTCATCGGCCCGGCGTAGAGGCTCTCGGTCACCGTCCCACTCGCGTGGCAGAGTGCGGCCGCCGTGGGCTGTCCGCCGTCCGCCGCGAGTTCGATGCGCTCGGGCCGGATCGTCACGATCGCCGTCTGGCCCGCCTTGAGGCTGCCGGCGGCCGTGGTCACGCTGTCGTTGTCGCCGAGCATCAGCGTGGCCGTGCTGCCTTCCACGCTCTGCACCGGCAGCTCGAGCAGGTTCGAGACCCCGACGAAGCCCGCCACGAAGTCCGACTCCGGCTCGTCGTAGACCTCGTTCGGCGCTCCCACCTGCACCACGCGGCCGCTGTCCATCACGGCGATGCGGTCGCTCATCGTGAGCGCCTCGTCCTGGTCGTGGGTCACGTAGATGAACGTGATCCCCACCTCGGACTGGATCCGCTTGAGCTCCACCTGGAGCTGCTGGCGAAGCTTGAGGTCGAGCGCGCCGAGCGGCTCGTCGAGCAGGAGCACCCGCGGCCGGTTCACGAGCGCGCGCGCCAGTGCGACGCGCTGGCGCTGACCGCCGGAGAGCTGGCTGGGGCGCCTCCCCTCGTAGCCCTCGAGTCGCACCATCGCGAGCGCCTCCGCTACGCGCCGGTCACGCTCGCTGCGCGCCACCTTCTTCACGCGCATGCCGTAGGCCACGTTCTCGCCGACGGTCATGTGGGGGAAGAGCGCGTAGTCCTGGAAGACGGTGTTCACGTTGCGCTCGTTCGGCGGCACGGACGTGACGTCCTGGCCGGCGAGCTCCACGAGCCCCGCGTCCGCGCGCTCGAAGCCGGCGATCAGCCTCAGGGTGGTGGTCTTGCCGGATCCCGACGGTCCGAGCAGGGTGAAGAACTCGCCCGCGAGCACCTCGAGGTCGATGCCGTCCAGCGCCACGACCTCCCCGTATGACTTGCGCAGACCGCTGAGCCGGATGTCCGACGGTGCACTGCCTGTCTGTGCCGGATCGGCCAGCGGCGCATCCGCGTGGCTGGTCGTCATGGAAGGAGGTTCTACCGGTATCGGCGAACCCGGTGTGCCTCGATGTACAAATTTGCGCCGGGGCGGCGCACGTGGGGAGGCGCCGTGCACCGTTTGGGAGCCCCTGTGCGGGGTAGCACGGTGGGAATCCCGATTTGAACCAAGGAGCTGATCAGCATGGGCTTCCTCGACAAGCTGACCGGTCGCACCAAGAAGGCAGCGGGCGACCTCGCAGACGACGCCTCACTCCGCCACGAGGGCCGGCAGGAGGAGCGCAAGGGCGACGCGAAGGACGAGCTGGCCGACGCCCAGGACAGAGCGGCGGACAAGGCCCAAGAGGTCTCAGACCTCGAACGCAAAACGTCCTAGCAACCAGCAACCAGCAACCAGCAACCAGTTCAGAGCTTGATCAGCACTATGACTGCGCTGATCAGGACGCACACGACGATCACGATCTGCATCGCGATCCAGAAGCGTGGTTGAGGACTCAATCGATCAGCGACTGACGTAGCGCAATCGCCACGGCGTGCGTTCGTGTGTCGGCTTGCAGCTTGGCGATGACGCGCTTGGTGTCGGACTTCACCGTCTCGACGCTGAGTCCGATGCGCCGTGCGATCTCCTCGGTGTGGTAGCCCTCGGCGAGCAGCTGGAGAATCTCCCGCTCGCGCTCGCTGAGCGGCTGCTCCCGGGTGCCCGCGCCCGTCATCAGTAGGGCGGGAGACAGCGACGGGTCCACGAACGGCTTGCCGTCGGCGACCGTGCGGATAGCGCGCAGGAGGTCCTCGGGCGGCGAGCCCTTCATCACATAGCCGCGAGCGCCGGCGGCGATGGCGTCGGACAGGAGACGCTTGTCGCCGTAGGCCGAGAACATCACGAAGCTCACGTTCGGTGCCGCCTCGTGGATGCGCTTGACCGCGGAGATCCCGTCGATGCCGGGGAGGCGAACGTCGATCAGCACGATCTGGGGGTTGTGATGCGCGACAGCTTCGATCGCGTCCTCACCCGTCTCAACCGTGCCGACCAGATCGAGGTCGTCAAGCTGGCCGAAGAGCAGGTCTAATCCCTGACGAACGACCGGATGGTCGTCTACGCCCAGGCAGCGAGTCCGTGCAGCCATTGCGCGATGGTACAGCGATTGGGCCATTACTGCTACGACTTCGCTGCGCCCGTTCCGGAAATGCATATGATGCCCGCGCTGCGCCTTGGGTAAGCGGAAGGAGAGGGATGTTCGCGTCAATCGTGGTAGGTACGGACGGCTCCGATACTGCAAAAGAGGCTGTGCGCCAAGCCACGGAACTGGCCAACAGCGTCGGCGCCTCGCTGTACGTGGTGAGCGCCTATGAGCCGGTGCCCGAGGGGCGCCTGCGCGGCGAGCGCCAGGACGCGCCGCAGGATCTGCAGTGGTCGATCAACCCACGCGAGGACGTGGAGGCGACCCTCAGCGACGCCGCCGACGTGATCAAGGAGGCCGGCGTGAAGGTCGAGACCTTCGCCCGCGAGGGCGATCCGGCCGACGCGATCCTCGACGTCGCGGAGGAGCAGGGCTCCGACCTGATCGTGGTCGGCAACAAGGGGATGACCGGCGCGAAGCGCTTCCTGCTCGGCTCGGTGCCGAACAAGGTGTCGCATCATGCGCCGTGCAGCGTGCTGATCATCAGAACCACTTAGCTGCTGGTTTCGGCTAGGAACGCCAGGAGTAGCTCGGTGACGGCTTCTGGCGTCTCCAGGGGGGCCAGGTGGCCTGCTCCTGCGATCAGTACGCGGTCGGTGCCGAGCGCCGCCGCGTAGTAGTTCGCGCCGTCGAGGAAGTCGGGTTTGTCGAGCTCGCCGACGGCCACGAGCGCCGGGATGCCGAGGTGCGTGAGGGCGCTCGGATCGTCCTCGAGCGGGTTGCTCGCGTCCTCGTCGTAGTCGATGTCGGCTTGCAGCTCGAACACCCGCCGCTGCATCGCCGCCACGTGCTCGCGCAGCTCCCGCGGGGCGCCGGGCAGCGTCCAACCCTCCACCACGGCTTCCACGGCGGCGTCGATGTCGCCGCGCTCATGCGCCGACTCCTCCGCTTCCCAGACGGCTCGCAGCTCGGGGCTCGGGTCGAGGTCGGGCGGCGGCGCGTCGAACAGGGCGACCGCGCTCGCCCGGTCGGGCGCCACCAGCGTCGTGCAGAGAGCCATCGCGCCGCCGAACGAGTTCCCGACGAGCGTTGCGCGCTCGACCGACAGCTCGTCCATCGTGTCCAGCACCTCGAGCCACGGACTCTGACCGCGTTCGCCCCACTCCGCCTCACCGAAGCCCGGCATGTCGAGCGCGATCGCCCGATAGCCGGCGTCAGCCAGCGGGGCGAGCTGCGCGGTCCACATCGAGCGGTCGGCCACGCCGGCGTGGAGCAGGATGACGGCCGGTCCGCTGCCAGCTTCGTCGCGTGGGAGCATCAGCGACCAGTATGGCCGCTCGCGGTGGTGGTTGGCTAGGGCCCCATCGCGGCTGCCGGCTGCACCTCGCCGTAGCCGTAGCGCGTGTCGTAGCCGGGTGGCCCGAGGTCGAAGGCGGTCTGCTCGAGGCGCGCCTCCACCGCGTTGGCGGTGGGGTGGCTGCCGAGCCGCCCGCTGGCGATGAGGAGCGCCGCGGAGGCAGCCACGTGCGGGCTCGCCATCGACGTGCCCTCGTACTCGCTGCCGCGCAGGGCGAAGCTGCGCACGCTGCCGTCGTGGGAGAAGGTCTGCTGGAAGATCGGCGGCTCGTCAACGCCGGGGTGGCAGTTGGCGATGTCCATGGGGTTGTCCGAGTTGGGGGCGTCGGATCCGCCGCCGGGAGCCACGAGCTTGAGACCGGAGCCTCCGTTCGAGTAGTCCGCCTGGCAGCCGTCGTGCGTGATCGCGCCCACCGAGATCACGTGTGTGGTGCGTGCCGGGTAGGCCACCGCGTTGTCTGCCTCGTTGCCGGACGCGGCCACCATCACCACGTTCTTGTGGTGGGCGTAACGCACCGCGGACACGATCTCCGGGATCTGGGAGGCGGTCACGCTCGTGTCGAACTCGAGGCTCATGTTGATCACCTGCGCGCCGTTCTTGGCCGCGTAGCGGATGGCGCGGGAGATGGCGATCGCGTCGCCGGCGCCCTCGGAGTCGAGCACCCGGACGGGCATGATCTTCACGCCGTAGGCGAGGCCCGTGAGGCCGATCCCGTTGTTGGTGGCCTCGGCGATCGTCATGGTCACGTGGGTGCCGTGGCCGTTCTCGTCGTTCGCGTGACGATCGTTGTCCACGAAGTCATAGGCGCGGATGAAGCGGCCGCCGTGCAGGTCCGGAGCCTTGCGGAAGCGCTTGTAGTTCTGGTAGGCCACACCGGTGTCGAGCACCGCGACGATCACGCCGCTGCCGCCGGGGCGCCCCGCGGCGATGGCCTCGTCCCAGGCCGCCGGCGCGTTCATGCTGAACGGGCCGTTCATGTCCCACTGCGTCTGGGCCCAGCCGCCGGGCGTTCCCGCGAGGCCGGGGTCGTTCGGTGCGAACGACGCGTGGGCGATGTAGTCCGGCACCGCGTACTGCACGTTGCTGTGCTTCCTGAGCGCGGCGATCGTGTCGGGCACCGTGCGGTCGCCCTCGATGCGGAGCGAGCGCGCGCCCGCCGGGAGGCGCGACTCGAAGGCCGTCTTCGTGCGCTTCTGCACAATTGCGCGAACGAGCTTGGGAGCGCCGCTGCGGTACTTGACGATCACCTTGCCGGGCACGTAGTCGGCCGCCGACGCGGACGTGGCGATAATGAGAAAGGCCGCTGCGAGAGCGGCCAGGGCGATGAGTGGACGGCGCATCAGGCTAGGGTGGGCTCCAAAAGAGTATGTCGGCAAGAACAACGTCTAGCAGCAGAAGTTGTTGTTGACCGCTGGACGTAAGGACTCGCTTGAGCTCGATCTTCTTCCCGCGCGACGAATACTTCATGCGTCTCGCTCTCCGGGAGGCGGAGCGCGCGCTCGACCACGATGACGTTCCCGTGGGCTGCGTAATCGCGCGCGATCAGGAGGTGATCGGCGCCGCGCCGAACGAGCGCGAACTGCGCAGCGACCCTACCGCACACGCGGAGATCCTGGCCCTGAGGGCGGCAGCGCAGGCGCTCGGGAACTGGCGCCTCACGGATGCGGTCGTCTACGTGACGCTCGAGCCGTGCGCGATGTGCGCCGGCGCACTCGTGCTCGCCAGGGTGCCGAGGGTGGTCTACGGCACGACCGACCCGAAGGCCGGCGCGGCCGGGAGCGTGCTCAACGTGCTCGCGGAGCCGAAGCTCAACCACCGCCCGCAGGTCGCGGGCGGGCTGCTCGCGGAGGAGTCGGCCGGGCTGCTGCGCGAGTTCTTCGCCACACGGCGCTGACGCTTTACGGCTTTGGGCGCGGGAAAGTGGTGCCCACGACGGCGTCCCACGCGCGGGCGGGCAGCACGGCGTGCTGGGCGAGGAGCAGGCGGGCCGAGGCGGTCACCGGGTAGCGCGGCTTCGGGTTGCGCTTGGTGATCGCCTTCTCGATCGTGCGCGCCACCGCGTCGGGTCCGGCGCCGAGCCTGGCGAGCGGTCCCTGGTAGGCGCCGGCAGTGGTGGCGGCCACCGCGGAGTTGAACTCGGCGTACGGACCGTCCGGCTCGATGCCGGCCATCGAGCCCACCGCGGACTCGCCGAACTGCGTGCGGATCAGGCCCGGCTCGATCAGCACCACGCGGACGCCGAAGCCCGCGACCTCGAAGCGGAGCACGTCAGACAGCGCCTCCACCGAGTACTTGGTCGCGTGGTAGGCGCCGCCGCCGGGGAAGGTCAGCCGGCCGCCCATCGAGCTGAGGTTGACGATCCGGCCATCGCGCAGGTCGCGCATCCTCGGGAGCACGAGCTGGCACATACGCAAAAGTCCGAAGACGTTCGTCTCGAACTGCTTGCGGAGCTCGGCCATCGGCACGGTCTCGAGCGCGCCCGACTGGCTGTAGCCGGCGTTGTTCACGAGCGCCCCGACGGCGCCCTCCGCGGCCTCCACCTCCGCCACGGCGGCGGTCATCGACGCCTCGTCGGTCACGTCGAGGGCGAGCGTCTTGCAGCCCTTCTCCGCGAGATCCGCGATCGACTCCGGGCGCCGCGCGGTGGCGTACACCGCGAAGCCCTTGCTCGCCAGGCGCTCGGCGGTGGCCCGCCCGATGCCCGTCGAGCAGCCCGTGATCAGCACCGCCTTCGATGTCCGCGCCATCTTCTCTCCTCAGCCCGGTTGCGTGGCGTAGACGCTAGCCTTCTTGGCGCTCTGGAGGGGTGCCGGAGTGGTTGAACGGGGCGGTCTCGAAAACCGTTAGCGGCGGTTTCGTCGCTCGAGGGTTCGAATCCCTCCCCCTCCGCTTCCTGCCGAATCGCACACATGCGGTAGTTGCGAGGTGTGCGAGATTAGGCGCGGATGACCGTCGGCGTAACCGAGCTGCTCGAACGCAGCGTTGAGCTTGAGTCCCTGAGCAGCGGGTTTGCCGCGGCCGAGGCCGGACCGGGCGGACGGCTCGTCCTGCTGGCCGGCGAGGCCGGCATGGGGAAGACGGCGCTCCTGCGCGAGTTCTGCCAGGAGGCCGGCCGGGCGCGCGTGCTCTGGGGCGCGTGCGACGCACTCCACACGCCGCGGCCGCTCGGTCCGCTGCTCGACATCGCCGCCGACGCCGGCGGCCAGCTCGGCGCCGTGGTGGACGAGGGCGCCTCGCCGAGCGAGGTGGTGGCTGCCCTGACGAGCGACCTGCGCCGGCACCAGCCGACGATCCTCGTGATCGAGGACCTGCACTGGGCCGACGAGGCCACGCTCGACGCCATCCGCCTGCTCGCGCGGCGGCTCGACTCGCTGCCGGCGCTCGTGGTGGTGACCTACCGCGAGGACGAGATCGACCGCACCCACCCCGTGCGCCTCCTGCTCGGGCACCTCGCCGGCTCGCGCGTGGTCGCGCGGGTGAGCGTGCCGGCGCTGTCGCTCGACGCCGTTGCCGCGCTGGCCGCGGGCAAGGACGTGGATGTCGAGCTGCTTCACCAGCGCACCGGCGGCAATCCGTTCTTCGTCACCGAGGCGCTCGCCTCCGACGGCGCGCCCGTGCCGGAGACGGTGCGCGACGCCGTGCTCGCGCGAGCCGCCCGCCTCGACGACCCCGCGCGCGCCCTGCTCGACGCGGTGGCCGTGGTGCCGCCGCGGGCCGAGCTGTGGCTGCTCGAGGCGCTGGCCGGGGAGGAGCTGCAGGCGCTCGAGCGCTGCCTCTCCTCCGGAATGCTGAACGTGGACGGGCAGGCGATCGGCTTCCGCCACGAGATCGCCCGCGTGGCGATCGAGAGCGCGCTCCCGCTCGACCGCTCGGTGGCGCTGCACCGTGCGGCCCTGGTGGCACTCGAGAGCCCGCCCAGCGGCCAGCGCGACCCCGCCCGGCTCGCCCATCACGCCGAGATGGCGGGCGACGCGGCGGCCGTGCTCGCGTACGCGCCCGTGGCGGGCAAGTGGGCCGCGCGGGTGGGCGCCCACTCGCAGGCCGCGGCTCAGTTCGCGCGCGCCCTGCGCTTCGCGGACGGCCTGCCTCCGGAGGAGCGCGCGGAGCTGCTCGAGCACCGCTCCTACGAGTGCTACCTCACCGACAGCATTCTCGACGCGGTCGAGGCACGCCGCAGCGCGCTCGATGAGTACAGGGCGGCGGGCAACGCGCTGCGCGAGGGCGACGCTCACCGCTGGCTCTCGCGGCTGTCGTGGTTCGCGGGCGACAACGAGACCGCCGAGCGCGAGGCGAACGAGGCGATCGCGCTGCTCGAGGCGCTGCCCGAGGGGCGCGAGCTGGCGATGGCCTACAGCAACATGTCGCAGCTGCGGATGCTGTCCGCCGACGGCGCGGCCACGACCGAGTGGGGCATGCGCGCGCTGACGCTCGCGGAACGCCTCGGCGAAACCGAGATCCTCGCCCACTCGCTGAACAACGTGGGCACCGCAGAGCTCGTCCGGGGCGACCCCGAGGGCGTCGCGAAGCTGAAGCGCAGCCTCGAGCTCTCGCTCGCGAACGGGTGGGAGGAGCACGTGGCGCGGGCCTACACCAACCTCGGCTCGACGCCGGTTCAGATCCGCAGCTACACCGAGGCCGAGATCCACCTGGACGCCGGCATCGCCTACTGCCGCGAGCACGACCTCGACTCGTGGCTCCTGTACATGGTGGGCTGGAAGGCGCGCGCCGCGCTCGACCTCGGCCGCTGGGACGAGGCGATCGACCACGCGCTGACCGTCATGCGCGCGCCCGACGTGGCCGCGCCGAGCAAGATCACCGCGCTCGTGGTGGTCGGCCATCTGCGCGCGCGCCGCGGCGACCCCGGCGTGTGGGAGCCGCTCGACGAGGCGCTCGAGCTGGCCGAGTTCACCGGCGAGATCCAGCGGCTCGCGCCGGTGGCGGCGGCCCGTGCCGAGGCGCGCTGGCTCGCGGGCGAGGATGACCGGGTGCCCGCCGAGACCGAGCGCGCGCTCGCCCTCGCTCTGGAGGTCGACCACGGCGGCTGGGCCGGCGAGATGTACGTCTGGCGCCGGCGGGTGGGCTTGGAGGAGAAGTTCGCGGAAAGCGACGTGTCGGACCCGTTCAGGCTCGAGTTGCACGGGGAGCACGAGGCGGCGGCCGAGGCGTGGCGCGCCATCGGCTGCACGTTCGAGGCGGCGCTGGCGCTGGCGTTCGCCTCCGACGAGGCCGCCCTGCGCCGCGGCCTCGCCGGGTTCCAGGGCCTGGGCGCTCGCACAGCGGCGGATCGCGTGTCGCGCACGCTCCGCGAGCGCGGCGTGCGCGACGTCCGCCAGGGCCCGCGGCGCTCGACTCAGGAGAATCCGGCCGGCCTCACCGCGCGCCAGCTCGAGGTGCTGGGGCTCGTGGCCGAGGGCCTGCGCAACGCGGAGATCGCGAACCAGCTTTTCCTCTCGGAGAAGACCGTCGACCACCACGTGTCGGCGATCCTGCGCAAGCTCGGCGCGCGCACCCGGGGCGAGGCCGCATCCAAGGCGGCCACCCTCGGAATCACCGCAAGATAGGGGGTCTTCCCGATGTCCGGCCGGGCCCGCGACCTTACCTTAGGCTGCACGGGACCAACGGATCAAGGAGGAGCTTGCATGAACCTGTACGCGATTCTTCGCCGTCAGGGCTGGAGCTCGGGCGCGGAGCTCGAGGCTGCGGCCAAGCGCTCGACGCAGGTGGCGGATGACGACATGCCGGACGACATCCGCTGGATTCGGAGCTACGTGCTCGAGGAGGGTGGCGGCTCGGTCGGCACCGTCTGCATCTACGAGGCCTCGAGCCCGGAGGCGATCCGCAAGCACGCCTCGCTGGCGGACCTGCCCGTGGACGAGATCATCGCGATTGCGGACACCGTGATCGTTCGGCCCGACCCGGAGCCCGCGGTAGCCGAGTAGAGCCGTTTCAGAAAGGCGAAGCGGCCGCGAGGTGCGCGGCCGCTTCAGCCGTCTGATCTGTCTGTGAGGCCGAGCCGGCTAGGGCTGCGGCACGATCCGGATGTAGGGCTTGGGCGACTCCCAGCCGTCCGGGTAGGTCTCGCGCGCCTGCTCGTCGGACACGGAGCCGGCGATGATCACGTCGTCGCCCTGCTTCCAGTTGACCGGCGTCGCGACCTTGTGCTGCGCCGTGAGCTGGAGCGAGTCGATCACCCGCAGCACCTCGTCGAAGTTGCGGCCGGTCGTCATCGGGTAGACGAGGATCAGCTTGATCTTCTTGTCCGGCCCGATCACGAACACGTTGCGCACGGTCTGGTTGTCGGCCGGGGTGCGCGAGGTCGGGTCGCCCGAAACGTCGCTCGGCAGCATTCCGTACAGCTTGGACACCTTGAAGTCGGAGTCGCCGATCATCGGGTAGTTGGGCGCGGTGCCCTGCGTCTCCTCGATGTCCTTCGCCCACTTCTCGTGGTTGTCGATCGGGTCCACCGAGAGCCCGATGATCTTGGTGTTGCGCTTGTCGAACTCCGGCTTGGCGTTGGCCATGTAGCCGAGCTCCGTGGTGCAGACGGGGGTGAAGTCCCGTGGGTGTGAGAAAAGCACCGCCCACGAGTCGCCGATCCAGTCGTGGAAGTTAATCTTCCCCTCGGTGGTCTCGGCCTCGAAGTCCGGGGCGGTGTCGCCAAGTTGCAGTGCCATTTCTTCTTTCTCCTTAAACCGCGGCTGGTTTTAGGGTATTCAGCCTAGCCGGACGGCGGGTACGGCAGCACGTTGAACGTGTCGCCGCTGAACAAGCTCACGAGCGCCTGCCACATGGCCTGGATCGCGTCGGAGCGGGGCCGCTGTCCCGCATACGCCGCGATCGCCAGCCCGGCCATCAGCCCGAGCGCGAGCACAAGCCCCGTCGTCAGCTTCCGAACGGTGAATGAGCGCCAGCGTGGGGGCCGAGCCATGCCGCCAAGCATCCGCGCGCGCCTGCCCCGAGACATCCGCCACTGTGGCCGAAATGCCCGCCCGCCCGCCGCCGGGGGGGCGAACTTCTCCACCTTCCTGCCTTCTACGGACAGTGGCCGCACAAAACAGGACGGTGGAGAGGGTGATTGCGCGGTTGGGGACCCGTGCCAAGGGCGTCGTCACGCGGCGGGAGCTCATCGCCGCGGGGATTACCAGGGACGAGATCCAGTGGCGGCGGGAGATCGGCTCGCTCATTGACGAGTACCCGGGCGTCTACCGGGTGGGGCACCGGGCGGCGAATGTGGAGTCGGCCTACATGGCTGCGGTGAAGGCCGGCGGTGAGGGGGCGCTGCTCGACGGCCTCGCCGCCGCGCATCTGCTCGGGCTCGTGAAGGGCAAGCCTCCGCCCCCGGAGGTGGTGACGCCGACCGAGCGGCGGATTCCGGGCCTCACGACGACCAGATCACGAACGACATGCCGCAACCACGCGGCGAAGTGGCGCGGCATCCCGGTGACGAGCGTGCCGCGCACTCTGATCGACATCGCGCCCCGCCTGAGCCCGGACCGCCTGGCCCGCGCGTGCCACGAGGCGGGCGTTCTCCACAAGACGACTCCGAGGCAGGTGGAGAAGATCCTGCGCCCGAACGCCCCCGGGGCGGCGAAGCTCAAGGCGATCCTGAGAGGCGACACGAAGGTCCTCCTGAGCAAGCTGGAACGCCGCTTCATGCAGAGGCTGCGCGAGGCTGCTTTACCGCTGCCGGAAACAAACCGGCAGGCAGGCGGCCGCAGGGTCGACTGCCGCTGGCCAGACCACCACCTGACAGTCGAGCTCGACAGCTACACGTACCACTCCTCGCGCGACGCCTGGGAGAACGACCGCCGCCGCGAGCGCGAGGCATATGCGCGCGGGGACGAGTTCCGCCGCTACACCTGGGGCGACGTGTTCGAGGAGCCGGCTCAGATGACGGCCGAGCTCGGCGCGCTACTCGCGCTTCGGTACTTTCCAAGCAGTGGCCCCAGCGATCGAAACTGACGGACTCTGCAAGCGGTACGGCGACGTTCGCGCACTCGACGGCGTGGACCTGCGCGTGGAGAAGGGCACGGTGCTCGGCCTCCTCGGGCCGAACGGCGCCGGCAAGACCACCGTGGTGCGCATCCTCACCACGCTGCTCAAGCCGGACGGCGGCAGCGCGCGCGTGGACGGGCTCGACGTGGTGAAGGAGGCCGGCGCCCTGCGCGAGCGGATCGGGCTTGCCGGGCAGTACGCGGCGGTTGACGAGAGCCTGACCGGGCGCGAGAACCTCGAGCTGTTCGGCCGCCTCTACGGCATGCCCAAGGGCGACGCCCGCAGGCGCGCGAACGAGCTACTCGAGCGCTTCGACCTCGAGGACGCCGGCAACCGGATGGTGAGCACCTACTCGGGCGGCATGCGCCGCCGGCTCGACCTTGCGGGCGCGCTCGTGGCGCGGCCCCCGGTGCTGTTCCTCGACGAGCCCACCACCGGGCTCGACCCGCGCAGCCGTCTCGGCCTGTGGCAGACGATCGAGGAGCGCGTGGCGCAGGGCAGCACCGTTCTGCTCACCACGCAGTACCTCGACGAGGCCGACCGGCTGGCGGACCAGATCGCGGTGATCGACCACGGCAAGGTGATCGCCGAGGGCACGGCCGCCGAGCTGAAAGACCGCGTGGGCGGCGACCGCCTGGAGGTGAGGCTCGAGGATCAGACACAGGCCGAAGCCGCAAGTCAGGCGCTCGCGTCCGTGGTGGACGAGGCGCCGGAGCTGAGGGACGGTGTCCTGGTGGCTGCCGTGTCCCGAAGAGACGGCACGGTGGCGAACGCGCTGCGCCGACTCGACGAGGCCGGCATCGAGGTCGGCGACCTGATGCTGAGACGGCCGAGCCTGGACGACGTCTTCCTCGGCCTCACCGGACACGAAGCGGAGCACGAGGAATGAGCGCCATCCACGACGCTCTGCTGCTCGCCGAGCGCAACCTCCGCCGCCTGCCCCGCAACCCCGACCTGCTCGTGGGCGTGACCTTCCAGCCGATCATGTTCGTGGTCCTCTTCACGTACGTGTTCGGCGGCGCGATCGTCACGCCGGGCTTCAAGTACATCGACTTCTTCCTGCCGGGCATCGTGATCCAGATGATCGCCTTCACCGGCTACGCCACCTCGCTGGGCATCTCGGACGACCTGCGCAAGGGCCTGATCGACCGCTTCCGCTCGCTGCCGATCGCGCGCTCCGCCGTGATCGCCGGGCGGACGCTGAGCGACGTGGCGATGAACGTGATCGCCCTCGCGACGATGGTCGTGTTCGGCATCATCGTCGGCTTCTCGTTCGACTCCACCGCCGGCGAGATCGTGGCCGGCTTCGGCCTCGTGCTGCTGTTCGGCTACGCGATGTCCTGGGTGTACGCGTTCATCGGGCTGATCTCGTCCTCGCCCGAGTCGGCCTCCGCGCTGATCACGATCATCATCTTCCCGCTCACGTTCGTCTCGTCGGTGTATGTGCCGACCAAGTCGATGCCGGAGGTGCTCCGGGCGATCGCCAACGCCAACCCGATCACCACGATCGTCGACGCCCTCAGAGCGCTCTGGCTCGGCACGCCGGCCGGAACGGACATCTGGGTGGGGCTGATCTGGTGCGTGGGGATCATCGTGGCGTTCTCGATCCTCGCCACCGCGCGCTACCGGCGTACCGTCGCCCGCTAGAGCAGCAGTTACTGGGCGAGCACGGCCCGGACCATCGCGTCCGCGGCGGCGTCGCTCGACAATCCGCAGGCGGCGAGCTGCTGCCAGGTGGCGAAGCTGAGCGCGAGGTCGAGCGTGGCCCCCGCCGCCTTGCGCCGGCTCGGCAGCGCGGCCGCGAGCACCGCGCGCGTGGCCGCCACCTGCTCGCCGAAGCGCAGCTCGAACATCGCGCGCGTGAGCTCATGCGTCTCCATGTCGGCCATCACGTGCGAGAACATCGCCCGGTTGCGCTCGAAGAACGCGTACATCTCCCGCAGTCCCCGGCGCAGCCGTTCCTCCCCCTGCAGCCCGCGCCACTGCTCCGGATCGGGCGCCGGATTGCGCTCGCTGTAGAGGCCCGAGCACGCCATCCCGAGTTCCCATTCGTTCGCGAAGTGGCTGTAGAGCGTGGCCCGTTGAACCCCCGCGAGCTGGGCCACATCGCTGAACGTGGTGCGTGCCGGACCCTTCGTGGAGTGCAGCTCGATCGCCGCCTCCACGATCCGCCGTCGCGTGTCCGCCTGAGCCTCGGCGCGCTTATTCAGCTCGTACTTGCGTTTCACTGAACACCAGTGTATAACGAAAACATGCAAACTCGAATCGACCACATCGCGGGCGGTATCTACCGCATCTCCCACTGGGAGGAGCAGTACGGCCTCACGTTCAACCAGTTCCTGATCGACGACGAGCGTCCGACGCTCATCCACACCGGCAACTACGACCACTACGACGCGGTGCGCAAGTCGATCGCCGAGGTGATCGACCCGGCGAAGCTCGCCAACATCATCCTGCTCCATTGGGAGGGCGACGAGAACGGCGGCATGGACCGCCTGATGGCCGAGGCGAAGGACTCCCAGCTCGTGGGGTCCGAGCTGTCGATCGGCTTGAACGCCCACGGCTTCGGCCTCCACGAGCGCGTGCAGGGCGTCACCGACGGCGAGAAGCTCGAGCTCGGCAAGCACACGCTGCGCTTCCTCGAGACCCCGCATGTGCACCACTGGGACTCGATGATGGTGGTTGAGGAATCGACGAACAGCCTGTTCCCCTCCGACCTCTACCTCCAGCCGGGCGACCAGCCGCCGGTGGTCACCGAGAACCTCTCGGACGCGATGATCGAGGTGTACAGCCGGGTCGGCATCTTCGCGCACGAGAAGCCCGTCCGCGCGGTGTCCGAGCGCATCGAAGGGCTCGCGCCCGACTGGGTCCACTCGATGCACGGCGGCACGATCGCCGGCGACTCGCTGCACTACTTCACCAGCGCGGTGCGCGAGCAGGAGTTCGCCTACCGCGGGATGCTGCTCGGACGCGAGGTGGGTGAGGCGCCGAAGGCCCGCTAGCGCGGGGCGCGGGAGCCCTCGGCCACCGCGATCATCTCCGGCACGCGCACGATCTTGATGCGCGGGCGGCCGTGCGGCTCGCCGAGGCCCTGCTCGTGCGCGTCGATCGCCTGCCAGCCCTCCCAGGTGACGAGAGCCGGCACGCACTCGCGCAGCCAGCCCTCGATCTCCTCGCCGTCCGGCATCGACGGCTCGTTGAGGCGGTCAGCCTCGCGATCCTCGACCACGCGCGCCACGGTGTCGGCCGCGTCCTTCTTGTTCGTGCCGATCACGCCGCTCGGGCCGCGCTTGATCCAGCCGACGGCGTACTCGCCCGCGAGCGGCTCGCCGTCCTCTGTGGTCACGCGCCCGCCCTGGTTGGCGATCAGCCCGCGGCGCTCGTCGAACGGCACGCCCGGCAGCGGGTTGCCGCGATACCCGATCGAGCGCAGCACGAGGCCGCACTGGATCACCTCTTCCTCGCCGGTCGACACCGCGCGCAGGGCGCCCGAGGCGTCCGGCTCGATGCGGTTGCGAACCACCTTCAGCCCGGTCACGGAGCCCTCGCCGTCCTCGCCGAGCACCTCCACGGGCGAGCGCAGGAAGCGCAGCTCGATGCGGTGGCTCTTGTCGCCGGCCGGCAGCTCGGAGTAGCCGCGCAGGATGTCCACGTTGCGCCGCGCCGTCGGGTCCGCGTCGTCGGAGGCCAGCCAGGCCGCACTGTGCTCGTCGAGCTCGACCTCCTCCGGCATGACCACGACGTCGGCGCGCTGCAGCTCGCCCAGCTCGCGCAGCTCGGGGTTGGTGAAGGCCGCCTGGGCCGGGCCGCGGCGTCCGAGCAGGATCACCTGTTCCACCTGCGCGGCCGCCAGGCCGGCCACCGCATGGTCGGCGGTGTCTGTGACGTTGATCTCGTCGGGATCGAGCACGAGCATGCGCGCGACGTCGATCGCCACGTTGCCGTTCCCGATCACGACGGCGCGCGACGCGGTGAGGTCGAATTCGTGGTCGGCGAACTCCGGGTGGCCGTTGTACCAGGCCACGAACTCGGTGGCCGAGTGCGATCCCGGCCGGTCCTCGCCCGGGATTCCAAGCTTGTTGTCCGTGGAGGTGCCCACGGCGTAGACCACCGCGTGGTAGCGCGCCAGCAGGTCGTCGCGCATCACATCCATGCCCAGCTCGACCCCGCCGAAGAAGCGGAAGCCGGGCTTGGCGGCCGTCTTCTCGTAGATCCGGGTGACCGACTTGATCTTCGGATGGTCGGGCGCCACGCCGGCCCGCACGAGCCCGAACGGCGTGGGCAGAACGTCATAGAGATCGACCTCGAACCCCTGGCCGAGGAGCTGATCGGTCGTGTAGAAACCCGCCGGCCCTGCGCCGACGACGGCTGCCCGTCTCGCGGTCATCGGGCCGGAGGATAGTTATCTGTGGTTGGCTTCCCGCCCAGATGCCCATTGATATCGACAAGATCGTCGCGATCGACGTGCACACCCATGCCGAGCGCTCGACGCACGACGGCGAGGACGAGGTGGCCCTCGAATACCTCGCGGCCGCGAAGAAGTACTTCGGCGGCGATCCGCCGCGGCCCACCACGCAGGAGGTGGCCGACTACTACCGCGAGCGCAACATGGCGGCGATCGTCTTCACCGTCGACGACGAGGCGGGCATGGGGCGCAGGCGCGTGCCGAACGATGAGGTGGCCGAGCTCGCGCACAAGAACTCGGACGTGCTGATCCCGTTCGCGAGCATCGACCCGCACAAGGGCAAGCTCGGGATCCGCGAGGCCAGGCGGATGATCGACGAGTACAAGGTGCGCGGCTTCAAGTTCCACCCGAACACGCAGGCGTTCTGGCCGAACGACAAGGCCTTCTACCCCTTCTACGAGGTGATCGCCGAGGCCGGCCTTATCGCGCTCTTCCACTCCGGCACCACGGGCATCGGCGCGGGCATGCCGGGTGGCGGCGGCGTGCATCTCAAGTACTCGAACCCGATGTGCATCGACGACGTGGCGGCCGACTTCCCGGAGCTCGACATCATCCTCGCCCACCCCTCGTTCCCCTGGCAGGACGAGGCGCTCGCGATCTCGGTGCACAAGCCCAACGTCTACATAGACCTGTCGGGCTGGTCGCCCAAGTACTTCCCGGCGAACCTGATCCAGTACACGAACACCCTCCTGAAGAACAAGATGTTGTTCGGCTCCGACTTCCCGCTGATCACGCCCGACCGCTGGATCGCGGACTTCGAGAAGCTCGACATCAAGGACGAGGTGCGGCCGCTCGTGCTGAAGGAGAACGCGGCCAAGCTGCTCGGGCTCAGAGGTGCAGGCGCATGAAGCGGTTGTGCCCGCCGGCATCGTCCACGTAGGAGCTGAAGCCGAGCCGCTCGTAGAGGGCGATCGCAGGCGCGTTCGTCTCGTTCGTGTCGAGCTCCACGCGCCGGCAGCCGCGCCCGCGCGCCCGCGCGACGGCCGCGTTCACGAGCGCCTCGCCGAGTCCGTGCCCGCGCGCGGCGTCCTCCACGTAAAGGTCCTCGAGCAGGCAGTCGGGCGCGTCCCACCAGAGGCTGAAGCGGAAGCGCAGCTGGCACACGCCGCTGGGCGCTCCATCGCCGACCGCGCCGAGCAGGTAGTCCGTGTTCTCGTCGGCGAGCAGGCGCTCGACGCCGCGCGCGAACGCCTCGTCGTCGGGCCAGTCGCGCTTCCACCAGTTGCGGAAGGCGACCATCAGGCGCGTGACGTCGGCGGCCTCGCCGGGCGAGGCCCGCCACACCCGGACGTCGCTCAATCGTCGTCCGGCCAGCGGCCGTGCATGTCGTAGTACTCGCGGGCCTGCTCTTCCTTCACGCCCTGCGGCACTCCGCCCTCGACGATCCGGATCACGATCGGGTAGGCGATGAGACCCACGACGGCGATGATTGCTGCGACCAGCTCGACGGTCTGCACGGCGCCGAACGGTAGCGCCATTCGGCGCCCGGCCAGATCAGACGGTCAGGTCCGCCTCGCCGCCGGAGCGCTTGGCCCCGTACATCGCCTGGTCGGCGGCGTTGAAGAGCGCGCTCGGCGTCATGCCCTGCTCGGGGCAGACGGCCACGCCGAAGCTGGCGCGCAGCCCGGTGAGCCGCTCGTCGTGGCGGAAGGCGAGCGCGGAACCCACGCGCTCCACCACCTCGTCGGCCACGTTCTTCGCGGCCTCCACGAGGATCAGGCCGAACTCGTCGCCGCCCAGGCGGTAGGCGCCGTCCGAGCTGCGCAGCGCGTCGCGCATCGCGCCGGCCACGTGCTCGAGCGCCTCGTCGCCCACGAGGTGTCCGTAGCGGTCGTTCACGTCCTTGAAGCCGTCGAGGTCGCACACCACGAGCGCGAACGGCGTGCCGTAGCGGAGCGCACGCTGCGTCTCGAGCTCGAGCCGCGCCATGAACGAGCGGCGGTTGCCGAGGCGCGTGAGCGGGTCGTGGTCGGCGAGGAACCGCATCTCCTCGAACTGGGCCATCGAGTCGAGCGCGGTCGTGGCCTGGTTGGCGAACATGCGCAGCGCCTTGAGGCTGTCGGGCGAGGGCACGAGGCGGTCGGCCGGGTCGTCCACCCAGATCAGCGCGATCACCTCGCGGTCGCGGTCGTACAGCGGGACGACGAGCCAGTGGTGGTTCCACGCGTACGGCCCGCGGCCGTTCGACACCGACTTGTAGGTGGGCTGGTAGTTGCGCACGCGCGCCATCGCCTCGTCGCCCGGCACGAGGTAGCAGCCCTCGACCTCGAAGTCGGGATCGAAGAGCGGGGAGATCGACTCGACCGAGGTGGGCGAGGTGAGCGTGATGTCGCCCATTGCCCAGCCCGCGGCCGCGCGCACGTGGAAGCGCCCGTCGGCCTTGTCGAGCAGGTCGATCGAGATCTTCTCGAAGCGCAGCGCGCTCCGGATGCCGTCACAGACGGACTGCAGGATCGAGTCGATCGAGCGCGACTCGTTCAGCCCGGCGGACACCACCAGCAGGTGCTCGAGGGACTTGCGGTGCTGGGCGGCGCGCTCGGTCTCCTGCGCCGACTCGACCGCCAGCGCGGCGTGGGCGGCCACGGCCACGAGCACGTCGAGCTCGGCGTCCGACGGCGTGCGGCCCGACGCGGGCTCGTCCACGGAGATGATCCCCAGCGTGCTGCCGTCGGACCGGCGCAGCGGGACGAGCAGCGCGTCCTCCGGGTGCCAGGCGCCCGGGTCGCTGCTCACCTCGATGTCGGGCACGAAGCTCGCGCCGTCGATCGAGTTCCAGTCGAACTCGTTGTGGGGGATGAAGTAGGCGCCGCGCTTGCGGAAGCGCTCGTCCATCAGCGGGGCGATGTCGCGCCACTCGCGCACCGTTCCGATGAGCGCCTCGCGTGCGCGCTCGCTGCCGTGGATCGCCGTGACCTCGAAGTCGTTCCACGCCGGCCGGTAGAGCGTGATCACCGTGGTGCCGAAGCCGAGCGAATCGCACACCGTGCGTGCGATGGCGTCGAGCACCGATGAGAGCTGATGCTCTCCTCGTAGCAGGCGGGTGACCTCGACCAAGCCCTGCAGGTGGGCGATCGAGGACCCCGGCGACGCGTCATCCGTGATCTCGTGTAGCGGGGCGTATGGGTCCATTTTTGGCTGGGGTACTCGACGGGCCGAGCCCCCTGCGAATAGATCGACCTCTTACCGGGTGGACTTGAATCGCGACTGCGGCTCTGGCCGAGGGAACCCGGCACTTCCCCGGACGACTACGCTGACCCTGCACATGGGCATTTTTTCGTCGCAATTGGGTGCACGGGACATGGCGATCGACCTCGGCACCGCCAACACCCTCGTGTACGTGCGCGGACGCGGAATCGTGGTGTCCGAGCCCTCGGTCGTGGCAATGGACACAAACACCGGCGCGGTGCACGCCGTCGGCAGCGAGGCCAAGCGCATGATCGGGCGCACGCCGGCGTCGATCTCGGCGATCCGGCCGCTGCGCCACGGCGTGATCGCGGACTTCGAGGTGACCGAGCAGATGCTCCGCTACTTCATCCGCAAGGTCCACCAGAGCCGCTTCGCCCATCCGCGGCTCGTGATGTGCGCGCCGTCGGGCGTGACCGACGTGGAGAAGCGGGCGGTGATCGAGGCGTCGCTGTCGGCCGGAGCGCGCCGGGTGAACCTGATCGAGGAGCCGATAGCCGCGGCCATCGGCGCGGGGCTCGAGATCGACGAGCCGGTGGGCAACATGGTGGTCGACGTGGGCGGCGGCACCACGGAGGTGGCGGTGATCTCGCTCGGCGGGATCGTCGTGGCCGAGTCCGTTCGCACCGGCGGCTACGAGCTCGACGAGGCGATCGCCGGCTACATCAAGCGCGAGCACGGCATCGCGATCGGCCAGCAGACCGCCGAGGACATCAAGCTCTCGATCGGCTCCGCCTGCGCGCAGCCCGACGAGCAGAGCGCGGAGGTGCGCGGCCGCGACCTGGTGTCCGGCCTGCCGAAGTCCGTGATGCTCACCGCGGAGGAGGTGCGCGGCGCGCTCGAGGCGCCGCTCGTGGAGATCCTCGACGCCGTGAAGGAGACGCTCGAGCGGACGCCGCCGGAGCTCGCGGCGGATGTGGCCGAGCGCGGCATCCTGCTCGCGGGAGGCGGCGTGCTGCTTCAGGGCTTCGACGAGCGCGTGCGCGACGAGACGGGCATGCCGGCGAGCCTCGCCGAGTCGCCGCTCACGTGCGTGGCGGTCGGCTCGGGCCGTTCGCTCGAGGAGTTCGAGGCGGTCTCACGCGCGGGCTCCGACGGCGCCAGCCGCACGCGCGCCAAGCGCCTCGCCCAGCGCGTCCGCACCTAGCTAACGCGGCAGCGAGCTGGTGTTGACGGCTTCGAAGTCGCTGCCGGTGACCCGGCCGAGCTGGTGCAGGTCGTCGTTGTTCCAGCCCGAGGACGGCGCGCCGCTGATGAACCAGGACGAGCCGTTGTCCGCCACGATCATCCCGTACTTCTTCAGCGCCCTGAGCACGATGCGCGACTGCTTGGGGAAGTGCGAGATGTCGAAGCTCGCCTTCAGCCGGAAGCGCTGGCCCATCGCGGGCAGGTTGGGATCGGTGTTGTCCGAGGCTTCGTGGCGGGCGGGGTAGATGAACGCCTCGCGCGTCTCCGGCACGGTGAAGCGCAGAGCGTGGTTGATCGTCCCGTGCTTCGCCTCGGACCAGCGGGCGAGGCCGGGGAAGATCGGCAGTCCGGCGGCGTCCGCCGAGGTCCAGGTCTTGGGCCGCAGGCGGTTGGAGCGCAGGTTCCAGATCGCGCCGGACCCGGCCTTCCAGCCGCCGCCCGAGGTGGGGTAGAGCGCGTACAGCTCGTACAGGCGGCAATGCGTGCGGTCCACGAGGAGCGCGTGACGGTCCCCGCTCGCCTGGCGGCCGCCCTCGATCGGCACGTTCCGCGGGATCGGGTACGGCCCCTTGTCCGACTCGTCCGAGTAGTCGAACTTCACGCGCACCTTCGGCTGGTGCGCCGACACGTTCACGTAGGGGATCCCGATCGGGCCGCCGCCGTAGGTGCCTGAGCCGAAGTCGGCGTGCACGGGCTTGCCGGCGCCGATCGAGCTCACGAGCGCGGCCGAGTTGCTCGCCAGCGGCAGCTTGTCCACCGGCAGGTTCCACTGGTTGCTCTTGGGGAAGGTCGGGCAGGACTTCGCGGCCGCGACGCCCCCGGCGGCGGGGCGGCCCGACGCCAGCTGGCTCCCGCCCACGAGCACGGCGACGGCGAGGACGGATGCCGACGCCGCCAGTGCGGACGCCTTCCTGAAGGGCATCCGAGCAGGGTACAGAGGCCGGCGGGCGGGTAAGAGGGGCTCATGGAACGAGAAGAGTCAGACCAGCTTCCCGAGGAGGGCCCGGCCGAGCAGGTGCCGGACGACGAGGACGGCGACGGCCGCGAGGAGGCCGAACGGAACGAGGGCCCAGGCGACGCCGACCGCGCCACCGGGCAGCCGGACGAGGCGGACCAGGACTAGCGGTCGTCAGTCTCCGAGCAGGCGCTTCAGGTCAAGCGCGTTCTGGACGGCGAAGCCCTTCCAGTCGTTGTTGAAATAGGCGAACACGTCCACCTCCTCGCGCCACTCGCGGATGCGCCCGGCCCACTCTTCGATCTCCGTCTTCGAGTAGTTGCCGCCGCGCCCACGCTGACCGTAGTGGAAGCGCACGAAGGTCCATTTGGCGGTGAGCTCGTGGGCCTGGAACTTCCGCTCCGGCGTGTCGCCGATCACGAGCGCCACGCGATGCTTGTGAAGCAGCCTGTAGACGTCCTCGCAGAACCAGCTCTCGTGGCGGAACTCGAAGCAGTGGCGCCCCTTGGGAAGCGCCGCGAGCGCCCCGGCCAGGCGCTCGTCGTCGCGCTTGAAGTTGGCGGGCAGCTGCCAGAGCACGGGCCCCATCTTCGGAGACTCCGCCAGCGGCTCGATTCGCTCGTAGAACAGCTCGGTGCCTTGCTCCATCGTCGTGAGCCGCTTGATGTGGGTGAGGTAGCGGCTGGCCTTCACGGAGAACACGAAGCCGCGCGGCGTCTGCTCCACCCAGTTCTCGACGGCCGGGCGCTTGGGCAGCCGGTAGAAGGTGTTGTTGATCTCGACGGTGTCGAATACGCGCGAGTAGTGCGCTAGCCACTCGCGGGCGGGGAGACCCTCCGGGTAGAAGAGCTCGCGCCAGTCCTTGTAGTTCCAGCCGGAGCAGCCGATCCGGACCCGCTTCATAGCGGCGTACGCTAGAGGCACGATGAACGACGACCTGCGCCAGCCGCTCCGCGCCGCCGCGATCGCCGGGTTCACGGTCGGCGTGCTGCTGATGTTCCTCCACCCGCCGTCGTTGTCGGGCGGCTGGGGACTGCTGTCGCTCCTGATCGCGGTGTTCCTGTTCGTTGTGATCGTGGCCTGGGGCACCGTCGCGCTGATGGGCCGGGACGGCATGAGCGAGGAGGACTTCGAGCGCCTCGTGCGCCGCAGCGAGGAGCTGGCGCGCGAGCCCGCGCTCGCAGAGCGGGCCAGCGAGTTCGACCTGCTCGTGGCGGACGCGATCGACCGCCTGCCGCCCGAGTTCCAGGCGCTGCTCGAGCACACCGCCGTGGTGGTGTCGCGCCGCGGAGCCGAGGCGCACGCGTACGGCCACTACTTCGGCGACACGGTCGCACGCGGTTACTACGAGGACCGCATCGTGCTCTACCAGGACACGCTCGAGCGCGACTTCGGTCACGACCCCGATCTACTCGCCGCGCAGGTGGAGCGCGTGTTGCTCCACGAGCTCGCCCATCACCTCGGCTGGAACGAGGCCGGTGTGCGCGACCTCGGGCTCTGACTGCGCTACAGCTACCCTTTGTCCGCTCCGGAGAGGTGTCCGAGTGGCTTAAGGAGCGCGACTGGAAATCGCGTGGGCGGGGTTAACCTGCCTCGAGGGTTCGAATCCCTCCCTCTCCGCTCAGATGGGCCCGGTCGAGCTACGCGAGCCTCGAGCCGCTGACGTCGAGGCGATGCCCCGGCTGCTCGACCAGCTGGGCCACCCGTCGTCCGCCGAGCAGATACGAGCGCGGCTGGCCCGCATGATGGACGGCACGGACAGCCTCGTGCTGGTGGCCGAGCGCGACGGCCGAGTGGTGGGGCTCGCCGCCGCCGACCTCACGCTCCAGCTCGAGCGCGACCCGTCGTGCCGGCTCACGGCCCTGGTGGTCGACGAGAGCGAGCGGCGCGAGGGAGTCGGGCGCGTGCTCACCGCGGCGGTGGAGGACTGGGCGCGCGAGCAGGGCGCCTTCCGCGTAGAGCTGACCTCGGCGCACGAGCGCACGGTCGCGCACGCCTTCTACGAGTCGGTCGGCTATCGCGAGCAGTCGAAGCGGTTCGTGAAGGTGCTGTGAGCTAGACGGTCGCGCCCGCAAGGGACTCGACCAGCGGCAGCACGAGCGAGACCTGGGGGCGCTCGCCTTCGACGATCTTCACGCGCACGATCGCTCCGCCGTAGTCCTCGGCGCGGGCGTCGGCGCTGCGCACGAGGTCGCCGATCTGGAAGGCGGGGATGCCGCAGGCCGCGAGGAAGCGGCGCAGGTCGCGCTCGCCGCCGTCGCGCAGCTCGAGCTCCTCGATGCGCACGCGGGGGCCGTCGGCCTCGGGCGCGAAGCCGGGCAGCGGGCGCAGGATGCAGGCCGCCATGTCGTCGGGCATGTGGTGCACCTCGCCGCGGATCGACTCGATCAGGTCGTAGGCCGTGGGCTCGCCCTCGATCTGCTCGAGCAGATCGACGAGGCGCTCGCGGCCGAACAGCTCGCCGTTCACCCGCGCCTCGGCCAGGCCGTCGGTGAAGAAGCAGGCGAGTGCGCCGGCGGGGAGGTTGACGGTGGTCTGGCGCATGCCGGTGCGCTCACCCACGCCGATCGGGGGAGCGGAGCAGGCCACGACGGGCTCGTGGGCGGGCTCGCCGAGCAGGATGGGCGGCGGGTGGCCGGCGCAGGAGAAGGTGAGGTCGCCGCTGTCCGGGTCGTAGACGGCGACGGCCGCGGTGGCGAAGCCGCTGTGGAGGTTGTGGTCGAGCGTCTCGCCGGCGAGGCGGATCGCCATGCGCGGCTCCATGGCGGTCTCGAGGTAGGCGCGCAGCGTGTAGCGGAGCAGGGCGGTGCGGGCGAGCGCGTCGCGGCCGTGGCCGGCCACGTCGCCGAGCACGAGGCCGACGTGGCCGTTCTCGAGCTGGAAGATGTCGTAGAAGTCGCCGCCGGCGCCGGGGCCGTCGGCGGGGCGGTAGGCCACGGACGCCGCGAGCGGGCCGATCTGCTCGGGCACCTCGGGCAGCAGCGCGGTCTGCAGCAGGCCGACCTCCTGGGCGAGCTGGCCGCGCTGGCGGCGCAGGCGCCGCGCCCGCAGGGAGACGGTGGTCCAGGCCGCGACGGCGGCGAGGAGGAGCGCCGCCATCGCGCCGAGCGCTGCCTTGACGGGGACTGGGATCACCTGAACGAGGTCATGCACGGTCCGCGTGACGACGGACACGCGAACCCCGGCGAGTGCGGCACCGGTTCCCTCGTGCTGCTTCGGCGTGCTGGGCGCCGAGGCAGGCACCGGTGCGGGACCAACCGGGCGGACGATCGGCCGGGTGACCGAGGTGAGCACGCGCGGGGTCACGGCCCCCGAGGGAGAACGCGTGCTGTGCCGCTTGGTCTTGGAAGTGCTGTGGTGCTTCGTGCCCTTCGGCGTGGCCTGCGCGCCGCCGCCGGTGGTCACGGGCGTGCTGGACACGGGGGTGGCCGAGCTGCCGCCGGCCGGGGTGCTGCTGCTCGTCGGGCTCGAGGCGGTGCCGGCACTCGTGCTCGTGTCGGGCGCCGAGCCCTTGCTCTTGTCCTGCTTGCCCGTGAAGCCCGACTGGGTGCTGCCACCGTTGTTGCTGCGCGAGTTCGGGCTGAGCTGCGACGTGCTGTTGCCCTTGCCCTTGTTCACCTTCTGCGTGAAGCCGTTCTGCACCACGGTGCCGCCGGTCGAGGGCGTCTGGACGGCGGGCTGCTGGGTCTGAGGCGCCGAGACGGGGGCGGAAGAGCCGCTGCCGGAGGAGTTCTGGCCGGGGGGCGTCAGCGACGGGAGCTGGCCAGGCGGGGTCTTGTTCGGGCTCTTGTCGGCGAGCGCAGGGGCAGCCGGCCCGAGCGCGAGAACGCAGACGAGGAAGGCTGCCAGCCGGGACGGAACGGAGGGCATGCCCAGAGCATCGAACATCTGTCGGCCGACGCTTAGCCCAAATGAGGTGATTGGACGTTTGTTCGATGCTGCGCCCGGAGTGCTCAAGGTCCCGCAAATTGCGTAAAAACCGGTGCAGGTTGTGGCAATGGCTCGTTAGCTGTACCTTTTGCGCAATGGACCGCAGCGCCGCAGTCGAGGCGATTTTCGAGCGGGTTCAGCCGCCCACCACCTTCGAGGAGACGGTCGAGCGCCTGGGCACGGCGATCAAGGTCGGGCTGCTCTCCCCCGGCAGCAAGCTGCCGCCCGAGCGCGAGCTGGCCGAGCAGCTCGACATATCCCGCTCGACGCTGCGCCAGGCCCTCACGACACTCGTGCAGAGCGGTCATCTCGTGGCTGCGCGCGGGCGCGGCGGCGGAACGTTCGTGGCCGAAACACCTCCCCTCACAGTAGGTCCGATGCCGGATCCCGAGCAGCAGCGCGACGCCCTCGACTACCGCGTGGCGATCGAGACCGGCGCCGCGCTCCTGGCCGCCGAGCGTGCCCAGCCCGAGGATCTCGAGCGAATGCGCGACCAGGTGGAGGCGATGGCCGCGATCGGCGAGAACTACGAGCGCGTGGTGGGCGAGGACTTCGAGCCCTACCGGCGCGCCGACATCCGCTTTCACATCGCGCTGGCCGAGGCATCGCACTCGCATCGGCTCGTGGCCGCGATGACGGAGGTGCAGGGCACGATGAGCGAGCTGATCTCCCTGATCGCGCACCCAGAGGAGGTGCTCGCCCAGTCGAACGCGCAGCACGCGCAGCTCATCGACCTGCTCGAGGCGCGCGACGCGGGCGGCGCGGTCGAGCTCGCGCGCAAGCATCTCGAGGGCACCGAGCACATCCTGCTCGGACTGCTGCCGGCTGAGCCGTGAGCGAGCCGCCGCCGGTGCGGGTCGTCGCCTGCCTCGATCGCCCGCCGCGGCTGATGGAGGAGGTGCTCCGCAGGGCGGCGGATCAAGCTCGCGAGGCCGGCCTGCCGGTCCACGTGATCGCGCTCGCGCCGGCCGTCGACCCCACCTGCGGCTGCAAGTTCCGCGGCGAGAGCGGGGTGCTCGAGGACGACATCGCCGAGCGGGTTTCGGCCCAGCTCGCGGAGGCTGTGGCGGCGCTGCCGGAGGGCACCACTTCGGAGCTCGTCCGCGGCCATGGCCTCGCCGCGCTGAGCGCTCAGGCACGCGCCGGAGATCTGCTCGTCACGCGCCCTCCGCGCGGGGTCCGCGCGCGGCTTGACTCCGTCTTAGGCCGGGTCTAGTCTGGCCGCAGACCAAAGGTCGGGTCAACGTACCAAGGAGGAGGAGACGTGGACGCAACTGCCTCGGCGCGGCCGATGACGGACGACGAAAAACGTCTGGCAGAGCTCGGTTACAAGCAGGAGCTCAACCGCAAGATGAGCGGCTTCCAGAACTTCGCTCTGTCGTTCACGATCATCTCGATCCTGTCCGGTGCCCTCACGCTGTACGGAACGGGCATCAACTACGGCGGACCGATACAGGAGGCCTGGGGCTGGCCGATCGTGTCGCTCTTCGTGATCGTCGTCGCGCTCTGCATGGCGGAGCTGGCGTCGGCGTACCCAACCGCGGGCGGCCTCTACTGGTGGGCCTCACGGCTCGGCAGCCCGGCCTGGGGCTGGTTCACCGGCTGGTTCAACCTCATCGGCCAGGTGGCCATCACCGCCGGCATCGACTACGGCGCGGCGATCTTCACCACCACGCTGCTGAACCTGGTCTTCTCCTACAGCAACGACACGCACCACATCATGTACGCGTATGTGGCGATCCTGATCCTCCACGCGACGTTGAACATCTTCAACGTGCGGCTGGTGGGCCTCCTCAACCACATCTCCGCGTACTGGCATGTGGTCGGCGTGGCGATCATCGCGCTCGTGTTGATCATCTTCCCGGACCACCACCAGAGCGTCTCGTTCGTGTTCACGAAGACGGTCAACAACTCCGGCCTGAGCGGCATCGGCTTCGCGTTCGTGTTCATGCTGGGCTTCCTCCAAGCGCAGTACACGTATACGGGCTATGACGCGTCCGCCCACCTGTCCGAGGAGACGCACGAGGCATCGGTGAGCGCGGCCAAGGGCGTGATCAACTCAGTGCTCGTGTCCGCGATCTGCGGCTGGGTGCTCGTGCTCGCCATCACGTTCGCCATCAAGGACCTCACCAAGGTCACCGGCGCCGGCTCGTTCGCCGTCACCGAGGTGTTCACCGAGGCGCTCGGCAAGACCGGCGCGGAGCTGTTGCTGTTCATCGCGGTGATCGCGCAGCTCTTCTGCGGCATGTCGGCCGTCACGGCCGCATCGCGGATGCTCTTCGCGTTCTCGCGCGACCGCGCGGTGCCGGGCCACCGCACCTGGTCGCACCTGAACAAGAATCACGTGCCGTCGAACGCGGTGATGCTGATCGTGTTCCTGGCCTTCCTGCTGGCGGCGCCGGCATGGAGCGGCAACACGCTGTTCGTGTACGCGGCAGTCACGTCCGTGGCCACGATCGGCCTCTACGTGGCGTACATCCTGCCGGTGATCCTGCGCTTCCGGGCGGGCGACAGCTTCGAGTCGGGGCCGTGGTCGCTCGGGCGCTGGTACAAGCCCCTCAACATCATCGCGATGATCTGGGTCTTGTTCATCTCGATCCTGTTCATCATGCCGGTCACCGACACCGCGGTGCCGTGGAACAGCAACTTCGACTACAAGACGGCCAACTACACGCCGCTCGTGTTCCTGATCGTGATGGGTGCAGTCGGCATCTGGTGGCTGGTGTCGGCGCGGCACTGGTTCAAGGGCCCGATCCACACGATCGAGATGGACGAGCTCGGCCGTGTGGTCGAGGACATCGAGGTGCCGCCGCCCGGCGAGCCGCCGCCGGCCGCGGCGCCCGCCTGATCCGCTGACCGTGGCACGAGTCGAAGGGAGAGCCTGCGTCGTCACGGGCGCAGGCTCCGGCATCGGCCGGGCGACCGCCGTGCGCCTGGCCGAGGAGGGCGGGCTGGTGCTGTGCGCGGACATCGACGGGGATGCCGCCGACGAGACGGCTTCGTCGATCGGCGGCTCCGCCGCTGCGGTGCAGACCGACGTGTCGGACCCGCGCGCGGTCGACGCGATGATCGACCGCTGCGTGGAGCTCCACGGCCGCCTCGACGTGCTCGTGAACAACGCGGGCGTGAACATCCCGGGCGTGCTCCACGAGGTGCCCGACGAGGTGATCGACAGGACGCTGGCCGTGAACGTGAAGGGCCCGCTCTACGGCTGCCGCGCCGCGATCCCGCACATGCTGTCGGGCGGCGGCGGCTCGATCGTGAACATGTCGAGCGTGAACGGGATCGTGTCCGAGCCGTTCCTGTCCGTGTACTCGGCGTCGAAGGGCGCCGTGGTGATGCTCACGAAGGGCGTGGCGCTCGACTACGCGAAGCAGAACATCCGCTGCAACGCGATCTGCCCCGGCTGGGTGGACACGCCGATCAACTATGCGCACGCCGAGATGCTGGGCGGGCTCCAGCACGTCTACGACACGATCGACTCGTTCCAGCCGATCGGGCGCCCGGGGCGCCCGGAGGAGATCGCGAACGTTGCGCTCTTCCTCGCTTCCGAGGAGGCTTCGTTCATGACGGGCGCGATCGTGTCGGCGGATGGCGGTATGACGGCCCAATGAACGTCGACGAGCTACGCAGCGGCGTCGAGCACAAGGGCGTGGACACGGTGATCCTGGCCATCCCCGACATGCAGGGGCGGCTGCAGGGCAAGCGGCTCGCCGCCACGCACTTCCTCGACGAGGTGCTGGCGCACGGCGCCGAGGGCTGCAACTACCTGCTCGCCACCGACGTCGAGATGAACACGGTGCCGGGCTATGCGATCTCCTCGTGGGACCTCGGCTACGGCGACTTCATGATGAAGCCGGACCTCGACACGCTGCGGATGGTCCCGTGGCTCGAGGGCAGCGCGCTGCTCCTGGCCGATCTCGAGTGGGCGAGCGGGCAGCCGGTGGTGGAGTCCCCGCGCCAGATCCTGCGCGCGCAGCTCGAGCGGCTGGCCGAGCGCGACTGGACGGCAGGCGTGGGCACCGAGCTCGAGTTCCTGATCTTCGACGACACCTACGAGGAGGCCTGGGACAAGGGCTACAGGGACCTGCGCCCGGCCAACCTCTACAACACGGACTACTCGCTGATGGGCACGGCCCGGCTCGAGCCGCTGATCCGCAAGATCCGCAACGGCATGGCCGACGCGGGGATGACCGTGGAGAACTCGAAGGGCGAATGCAACCTCGGCCAGCACGAGATCAACTTCCGCTACTCGGACGCGCTCTCGATGGCCGACAACCATGCGATCTACAAGAGCGGCGCGAAGGAGATCGCGGCCCAGGAGGGCTCGTCGATCAGCTTCATGGCCAAGTACAACGAGCGCGAGGGCAACTCTTGCCACATCCACCTGTCGCTCGCCGACAAGCGCGGCAAGAACGTGTTCGCCGCCGACGATGCCCTGTTCAAGAGCTTCCTCGCCGGGCAGCTCGACTGCCTGCGCGAGCTGTGCCTGCTGTATGCGCCGAACGTGAACTCGTACAAGCGCTTCGTGCCGGGCGCGTTCGCTCCCACCGCCGTGGCGTGGGGGCGCGACAACCGCACCTGCTCGCTGCGCGTGGTGGGCCACGGCGAGGGCCTGCGGCTCGAGAACCGGCTGCCGGGCGGCGACGTGAACCCCTACCTCGCGATCGCCGCGATGATCGCCGCGGGCCTCAGCGGGATCGAGCGCGAGCTCGACCTCGAGCCGGCCTTCGAGGGCAACGCCTACGAGTCCGAGAAGCCGCGCGTGCCGACGACCCTACGCGACGCCCAGGAGCTGTTCGCGGGCAGCGGCGTGGCTAGCGAGGCCTTCGGCGAAGAGGTGGTATCCCACTACCACCACGCGGCCGAGGTGGAGCTGAACCAGTTCGAGGCCGCCATCACGGACTGGGAGATGTACAGAGGCTTCGAGCGGCTCTGAAAACTAAGAACTAAGAACTAAGAACCAGTTCCAGGAGCTATGAGCCTGATGTGCCTCCGCGCGACCATCAGAAACGCCATCTCCTGAACCACTTCCGGGCGATCAAGCGATGTGAGCGTGGCGTCCTGGATCGAGAAGAACTCGCGGTCGCGCTGGTTCACGTAGTCCGAGAGGCGGCTGCGGTAGCCCTCGGCCGGCAGCGTGAGGTTGCCCTCGATCCGCCAGCGGTCGGTCTCGAGAATGATCTGTTCGAGGCGCAGATCCAAGGGCAGGGCATGGTACCCGGGGCGCGGCCGGCTCCGCGTTTCGCTCGACAAATGGCGGGTATCCGCGTGCCATGCCACCACGCGGAGTCAAGAAAGGCACCAAGCGTGCCCGCCAGTACGAGGGCATCAAGAAGAGCGAGAAGAAGCAGGGCAGGTCCGAGTCCCGTGCCGAGGAGATCGCCGCGCGCACCGTGAACAAGGAGAAGGCGCGCAGCGGCGAGTCGCGTACGCGCTCGAAGACCTCCACCAACGACATCTCGTCCGGCCGTCGCGGCGGTCTGCGCTCCGGCAGCGACCGCGCCAAGGGCCGCACGCGCGATCAGCTCTACAACGAGGCCAAGCAGCTTGGCATCGAGGGCCGCTCGAGCATGAACAAGACCCAGCTTCAGCGCGCGATCGCCGGCAAGAAGAGCTAGCTCGCCTGCAGGCCGGACTCGAGCGACTTGATCGCGCGCTTGCGCTCGATCAGGTGCAGGTCCGCGAGCCGGAACAGCTCGGCGCCGTCCATCGCGTCTTCCGGCGCCACGGCCCAGCCGAAGG
The DNA here is from genome assembly GCA_036491015.1 of Thermoleophilaceae bacterium. Lineage (GTDB taxonomy): Bacteria > Actinomycetota > Thermoleophilia > Solirubrobacterales > Thermoleophilaceae > JAICJR01. The sequence goes on from DASXCV010000051.1 coordinate 42,169, forward strand.
TCGCGCGGATCGGGTCGACGCCGTTGGGCACGTCCGCCTCGCGAATGATCTCGTCGAGGGAATCGACCATCCTCGCCACTCCGACCGCCCTCGCCCCGGGCGCGAGCAGCGCGAACTCGTCGCCGCCGATCCGGGCGAGGCAGTCGCCCTCGCGGACCACCGACTCGCTTGCGCGCGCCACCGCACGGAGCACGGCGTCGCCCACCGGATGGCCGTGCACGTCGTTGACCGTCTTGAAGTCGTTGAAGTCGAACAGGATCAGCGCGGCCTGACCCGGTATGGCCGTCTCGAGCGCGGCGTCGAAGGCGCGCCGGTTGGCCACGTTCGTGAGCGGGTCGCGCTCGGCCATCGCGCGCTGGTAGGCCTCGGCGCGCAGCAGCCGGTGCTTGAGGAAGCGCATCACGAGCGCCTCGCCCGCCACCGCCAGGGCGAAGCACGCGGTCCGGGCGGCGTAGCCCTGCTCCATCGCGCTGCCGTCGTAGAAGAGCGGCGTGGCGAACGTGAACACGAACAGCCCGATCAGCGGCCACGCGAGCCGCGGCGGGAAGAAGTAGGACACGAACAGCGCGGTGAAGAGGAGCGCGGGCTGCAGGAAGCTGGCGGCGCCGCCGGTGGCCCACAGCGCGAGCGCGACGACGGGCATCATCGCCGCGGTGACGACCGCCCGGAGCTGGACCGACATCGTCTTCTTCGTCTGCCACAGGTAGAGCGAGAAGAGGCCCCACGCGATCGCGAATCCTCCGAGCGCGAGGCCGACCCTCAGATGCACGCCGTGGTTCCCCGGCAGGAGCAGCATCAGCAAGCCGCCGACGCCCGTGGTCACCCACATCGCGGCCGAGGTCAGGTCCGGAAGCGAACCGTCCGTAGTGGGGTCATCGACCCAACGCTGCTGATGAGAGATCCCGCTGCCCATTCCACCCGGGAAATCGACAGCTTGGGTGCTTGACTGAAGCGCGCACCGTCCTGTTTTGTACGGCCATAGGCCGTAAAAGTCAGGAAGGTGGCGAGCTGCGGAGGGAGTCGAGGTCGGCGGGCGTGTCCACGTCGAGCGCCTCGCAGAGATGGCCTACCTCCACGCGCCGCACTCCCGCATCGTCGAGCAGCTGCTTCGCTCCCTCATCGCCGCGCAGCTCCATCGCCTGCGGGAACAGCGCGCGCGGCATCACCACCGGGTGGCCCGGGGTGCCGTCGTAGACGGCGCGGAGCGGGCGCGAGCCGTCGAAGTGGGCGAGCACGGCCTCGATCGCGGCAGGGGTGATGCCCGGCTGGTCGCCGAGCAGGATCACGGCGGCCTCCATGTCCGAGACGGCCGACAGCCCGGTGCGCAGCGAGGCCGCCTGCCCTTCGTTCCAGTCCTCGCAGACGAGAATCTCCGCGCCCCGGGCATCGATGCCCGCGCGCACCTCGTCGGCGCGCGCGCCGAGCACCAGCACGAACCTCTCGATCGCCGGCACGGCGGCGACTGTGGCGAGCGCGTGCTCGAGCAGCGGCTTCCCGTCCAGCTCGGCGAGCTGCTTGGCGCCGCCGAAGCGCGTTCCCTCGCCGGCGGCGAGCACGACGCCGGCGATCACGACATCTCGCCCTCGAGCAGGTCGGCCAGCTGCTCGAGCGAGGCGATCGAGTTGCCGGCGAGGAAGTGGTCCACGTAGGGCATCGCCGCCTGCATCCCGCGCGTGAGTGGCTCGTAGCCGGCGTGCGCCTTGAGCGGGTTGAGCCACACGAGCCGGTGGGCGCAGCGGGACAGCCGCGACATCTCCTCGGCGAGCTGCTCGGGTTCGCCGCGGTCCCAGCCGTCCGAGAGGATCACCACCACCGCGCCGCGGCCGATGCGCCGGCCGTGCTCGCGGTTGAGCGTGGCGAGCGCCTCCCCGATCCGCGTGCCGCCCGACATGTCCCCGGCGGCGTGGGTGGCGCGCGTCATGGCGGCGTCGTGGTCACGCCCGGCGAGCTCCCGCGTGACGCGCGTGAGCCGGGTGCCGAACACGAATGCCTCCACGCGCCCGCGAGCGGCCACGCAGGCGTGCATGTACTGGAGCAGCATCCGCGCGTGGGCCTGCATCGAGCCGGACACGTCGCACACGAGCACGACCGGGCGGGGCTTGCGCGAGGGCTCGCGCCAGCGGCGCTCCATCGGCTCCCCGCCGTAGCGGAGCGAAGCCTCGATCGTGCGCCGCAGGTCGTGGTGCTCGCCGCGGCCGCGAGCGCGCCGCAGCCGGCGGCTCTCCCGCGTGGGACGCCTGTGGGCGAGCCGCACGATCAGCCGCCGCGCCAGCTCGCGCTCTGACTCGGTGTACTCGGCGAAGTCCTTCTCGCGCAGGATCTCGACGTCGCTCCAGGCGGCGGGCAGCGGCTTCTGGTCGATCGCCTGCTGCCTCGCCGGCTCGTCGCCGGGCACGGCCATTCGCGGCAGCGCGATGCCGGCGGCCTTGAGGTCGGCGGGGGTGAGGTCCAGCCGGTCGTCGTCGAACGGGGACCCGAAGCAGGCGAGGAACGCCGCGTCGAACGCATCGATGTCCGCGTGGCGCGCGCAGAGCACGGCGCGGAGCGCGTTGTAGGAGTCGAGCCGCGAGCTCGGATCGACGGCCGCGAGCGCCCGGTGCGCCACCAGCAGCTCGTCCACACCCACGCGCACGCCGGCCGCTCTCATGTGCGCGGCCAGCTCGGCGAGTTTGCCGATGACCCCGGCGCCGAGCGCGGCCGCCTCAGACACCCTCGAGGACTCCCTGCTCTCTCACGCGGTCGATGTCCTCGCGCACCTTGAGGGCCACGCCGAGCGCCTCGTCGAGGTCGTCGCTGTCGAGCGCGAGTAGTGCGCGCGCCCAGTTGATCGTCTCGCCGACGCCCGGCAGCTTGTACAGCTCCTGTGAGCGCAGCCGGGCCACGGCGGCGCACACGCGCTCGGCAATCGCGTCCGGCACCTCGGGCAGCCGCGCGCGCACGATCTCCTGCTCGCGCTCGGGCGTGGGGTAGTCGATCCAGTTGTAGAGGCAGCGGCGCTTGAGCGCGTCATGCAACTCACGGGTGCGGTTGGAGGTGATGATCACGAGCGGGTGACCCTTCGCCTCCACCGTGCCGAGCTCCGGGATCGTGACCTGGAAGTCGGAGAGGAACTCGAGCAGGAAGGCCTCGAACTCGTCGTCCGCGCGGTCCACCTCGTCGATCAGCAGCACCACCGGGCCCTCCTCCTCGAGCGCCGCGAGCAGCGGGCGCTGCAGCAGGAACTCGCGGCTGAAGAGCCGCCCCTCGGGAACCTCCTCACCGCTGCCCGCCTCCGCCGCGCGGATCGCGAGCAGCTGCCGCTGGTAGTCCCAGTCGTAGAGCGCCTGGTGGAGGTCGATGCCCTCGTGGCACTGGAGCCGGATCAGCCGCGCGCCCGTCGCGTTGGCGAGCGCCTTCGCCACCTCCGTCTTGCCGACCCCGGCCTCACCCTCGAGCAGCAGCGGCTGCGACAGCTGCTCGGCAAGAAACACACTCGTGGCGAGCGCGCGGTCGGCCAAGTAGTGATCGCGTGCCAGGGTGGTCTGGACGTGTTCTATTGATTCGAAGGGCATGGGTGTCAGGTGTCGGGTGCAGGGTGTCGGGGATGCCGTTCCGACACCCGAGACCCGACACCCGGCACCTCAGACGTTAGCCGCTGCGCTCAGCGCCCTCCGCGTCAGAACCCGCGCCAAATGCTTCTTGTAATCCGGCGTGGCGTTCAGGTCGCCGGGCGGGTTCGTGCCCTCGGCGGCCTGGTCGGCCGCCGCGGCTATCGACTCCGGCGAGAGCGACTGGCCCTTCAGGGCCTCCTCGGCCGCGGTCGCGCGGATCG
>DASXCV010000052.1:0-1869 GCA_036491015.1 Thermoleophilaceae bacterium
CGGTGTCGTCGGTGGCCATCTGCAGCGCCGACTCGGCCGGCGGGCTGTTCGTGATGCGCCGCACCTGGCCGCCCTCCTGGTCGAGCATGATCAGCAGCGGCTCGCGCAGCCCGGGCGGTCGCGGGATCGCCTGCAGCTTGCGGGTGAGCCGCCGGATGACCCCCACGGTGTGGCCGTTCTCGGCGAACAGGCAGACCGCCCCGATCGTGCCCGCCCGGATCCGGCGGGCCAGGGAAGCGGGCACGCGGTCGGCGCCCACGTCGCGGAAGCTCGCGACCACGCGCAGCCCGGCGAGCTGGGCCACGGTGAGATGCGGCGGCAGCTTCGCGGCCCAGGGCTGCTGGGCGCCGGAGGACCCGTCGCGCAGTGCCAGCCAGCCGACCGTCGCAGCGACCACCAAAACCGCCACGACAGCAACTCGGCGTACTGGACTCATGGAAAGTAGTGAACCGCTTTGAAGCGCCACGTGTCGGTGAGCCACTCCGGCACGAACTCGTCGAGCGCGCGTTCGAGCTCCGACCCCGCCGCGTCGTCCACCACCCACCAGGACACCACAGCATCGCTGCCGGACGGAGAGCGCTCGTCGGGCGGATCGATGTAGATGCAGCCGAACAGCTCGCTCTCGTCCTCGTTGAGCACGGCGTAGTTGAACGTCACATGCGCCGCGATCTCCTCCTCGTGGTGGAGCAGGTCCGCGCGGTCGCCCTCGTGGGTCATCGTCTCGGGCGGCCAGCCCCAGGCCTCGCCGTACTTCTTCCACAGCCGCTCGCGCGAGCCCATCACGGCCGGATAGTCGATGTCCACGTCGGCCTCGCGGATCGGCCGGATGTGATGGCCGGACTCGAGGTCCACCCGCTGCGGATGGGTGAAGTCATCGGCGAGCCAGCTCACGGGCGCAGCATATGCCTGATTAGAACACCGGTCGGGCGGGGTAACACCGCTCCCATGGAGCGGGAAATTCCAGATGGACCGGCTGCGAGCCCGGCAGGGCACTACCTCGCGATGCTGAGAGCGGCGCGCGACTTCGGGCTCGAGCCCACTGAGATTCAGACGATCGTGCAGCGCTTTCCGATGCCCAAGCCCTCGGAGGGGCTTGTGGAGGCATTGGCGGAGGCGATCCTCGCGCGCGGCCCGGCCTTCTGAGCGCCTAGCGCACCAGAAGCACCACGCCGACGGCGATCGCGCCGAGCCCGAGGAGCTGTCCGACGCCAAGGCGCAGGTGGCTGCCGCCGCGCTTGCCGAGGTGGATCACGCGATTCTTGAGCGGCCAGCGCTTCGGCGCCGGCGGAGGCACGTCGCTCCCCGCCGCCATCTCCATGTACGGGCGCGACAGAGCGAACAGCGCGAACCCGATCAATATGAGGCCGATTCCCTTCGCCACCCAGCGGGGGTACCCGGTTTTCCGCGCTACGCTTCCTCGCGGACCGTGCTAGGCGGGGAGGTAGCGGTGCCCTGCACTCGCAATCCGCTCTAGCGAGGCTGAATTCCCGTCACGAGGGGTTGAGCTTTCGGGGTCAGTACGCCGGCAGATGGCGTTGATGGCCAGGTCCCGTGCGGTGGACGGCTGTGAACCAGGTCAGATCCGGGAGGAAGCAGCCTTAAGCAGTACCGCCCATGCGCCACGGGGAAGCCTGGCAGTAGTCACCGGCCGGCGGGCACGCTCGAAGACCAATTTCGACGTCGGGTGCACGGTCCGTTTCTCTAACGCTCGAAGTAGTGACAGAGCGGCGCGGCGTACACGAGCCAGGAGCGGTTCGCGTCCGCCTGCTTCCAGCCTGGCGGGACCGTCAGGACGCGTGGCCGCGGCTCGTGGGGGTCGAGGATCGAGAGCGTCTGCACGCGCGGGTTCGCCGGCAGCACGATCGTGCC
>DASXCV010000053.1:0-2292 GCA_036491015.1 Thermoleophilaceae bacterium
CGAGGTCCTCCACCACGATGTCGGCGCCGTGCTCGCGCAGCGCGTCCGCCTGGCCCACGCGATCCACCCCGACCACGACGCCGAAGCCGCCGGCCTTGCCGGCGGCCACGCCGGCGAGCGCGTCCTCGAACACCGCGGCCCGCTTCGGATCGGCGCCGAGCGCCTCCGCGCCGGCCAGGAACGTGTCGGGTGCCGGCTTGCCGGGCAGGCGACGGCGCTCGGCCACCTCGCCGTCGATCCGGGCCTCGAACAGATCTTCGATGCCGGCCGCCTCCAGCACCTCCCGGCAATTCGTGCTCGACGACACGACCGCGCGGCGCAGGCCCGCATCGCGCGCGGCGCGCACGTAACGCACCGAGCCCTCATAGGCCGCCACCCCGCGCTCATGTATCAGCCGCAGCACGAGCTCGTTCTTGCGGTTACCGAGGCCGTCGACCGTTTCCGCATCCGGGGGGTCGTCCGGACCGCCTCGGGGCAGGTCGATCCCTCGCGACTCGAGGAAGGACTGGACTCCCTCGTAGCGGGGCTTGCCATCGACGTATTCGTCGTAGTCGGCCTTCGCGTCGAACGGGACGAACTGCTCGCCCGACTTCGAGGCGCGGTCGCGCAGGTAGGAGTCGAACATCTCCTTCCAGGCGGCCGCGTGCACCTCCGCGGTCTTGGTGAGCACGCCGTCGAGATCGAACAGGCAGGCGTTCACGCCGTCAGGGAGTCCGAGCATCTGACGGGCAGCCTACGCCGCGGACCTCGCCGAGGTCAGTCCCGCTCGTGCGGATTCGCGCGCCGCGGGTCGACCTCGATGTCGACCTCGTGGTTCGGCTCGCTGGTACTGGTCGAGCCGGTCGGCGTGTGCACGTCGCCGAAGTCCATCTCCTCGTCCTCGGCCTCCGGGTCGCGCGGGTCGGGCCGCTTGTCGTAGGGGTCCGGCCACTCGGTCGGATCGGGGTCGCTGGCGGGTTGGTTGAGGGCCTCGTGCGGATCGGGCCGCTGCGGGGATTCGTCTTCGGCCATTTCTGCTCCTCGATTTGGAATGCTTGCTTCAACGGTACCGCCCGCGCGACTAAAACCCATGGGCCCAACCGCTCCCGTCAGAACACTCGATTGATGCGCCGGCTCCTTCCGGCGCTTCTGCTGCCAGGAGTCGTCGTGGTGCTGCTCGACCGCCTCGGGCTGGCCGGCGACCTGCTGCTGTTCGCGGCGGCCGCGGCCGCGCTAGTTCCGCTGGCCTGGCTCATCGGCGAGGCCACCGACCAACTTGCTCACCACACCGGGCCGGGTATCGGCGGCCTCTTGAACGCCAGCTTCGGCAACGCTCCGGAGCTGATCATCGCGCTCGTGGCCGTGTCCGATGGGCTCACGGACGTCGTGCGCGCCTCGCTCACCGGATCCATCATCGGGAACCTCTTGCTGGTACTGGGATTCACCCTGCTGGTGGCGCGCCCGGGAGCGCTCGACCGGACCTCGGCATTCGTCTCGCTGGGGACGATCGCCGTCGCGGTGCTGCTGCTGCTCGTCCCCGCGCTGGCCGCGTCCGGCGGCAGCCCGGACCGGCGATCGCTGGCGGTGCTCTCGCTTCCGTTCGCCGTCGCGCTGCTCGCCACGCGCCTGGTCGTCAACCGCTGGTCGGTACGGCGTCATCGCCGCCTTCAGGCCGCGGCCGATCCCCTGGAGGTCGACGGGTGGTCGCTGCGCGCCGCCCTCGCCGTGCTCGCGATCACGACGCTCACCACCGCGTTTGTCACCGAGACGCTCGTCGGCTCTCTCGGTGCGTTCGCGCGCGCGGCGCATCTGTCCGAGTTCTTCGTCGCTGCCGTGATCGTCGCGATCGTCGGTAACGCGACCGAGCACGGGAGCGCGGTGCTGCTGGCTGCGCGCGGCCAGCTCCAGCTGGCCGCTGAGATCGCGCTCGCCTCGAGCGCGCAGGTGGCGGGCTTCCTGATCCCCGCGGTCGCCCTGCTCTCCTGGGCGATCGACCCGCTCTCGCTCAGCTTCCGCTGGGTGGAGCTGCTGGGCATAGCGTCGGCCACGCTTGCAGCCACGCTCGTGGTCAGGCCGAAGCGATCGAGCCGGGCCGGCGGCGCCGCCCTGCTGGGCGTCTATGCCGTCGTTGCCGTCATCTTCTACCTGGTCGGCGATCGATAACAGCGACGAAAGCTCGAGCACCTCGGAGGCTTCACCCGGGTCCGGGGCAGCTGAGCGGTACTCGCTAGAGCTGGTCCAGCCGTCCCTGGGGATAGTCCGGATCCTCTGAGGTGTACGGATCGTCTTCACCCCGGACGTCGCGGTAGCGGC
>DASXCV010000054.1:0-6378 GCA_036491015.1 Thermoleophilaceae bacterium
CCACGCCGGCGGTGCGGAGCAGTTCGCGGAGCTCCGCCAGTTCGGGCTCCTCCGGTCCCACGGCAATGCAGAACGCCCGCTGGCGCGCCCGCGGGTTGCGAATGCCCTCTCCGTGGCGGCTCTCGGCCGCGCGTCCGTTTCTTCCTCTCTCCACGCTGTCCAGTGTAGGCCCGGGGGCACTCGGTTACAGTCCGGCGCGTGAGGGCATTTGTCACCGGGGGAACGGGCTTCATCGGCAAGCAACTCGTGCGCAAGCTGCGCGAGCGTGGCGACGAGGTGGTGGCGCTCGTGCGAACGCCGTCGAAGGCCACCGACCTCGATGCCGAGATCGTCGAGGGCGACCTCTCGAACGCGGAGGCCATCCGCAAGGGCGTGCAGGGCTGCGACTCCGTGTTCCACGTGGGCGCCACCTACAAGGTCGGCATCCCGAAGACCGAGCGCGCCGCGATGTACGACGCCAACGTGGCCGGCACCGAGCGCGTGATCGACACGGCCGTGGAGGCCGGCGCGAGCCGGATCGTCTACGTCTCGACGGGCAACGTGTACGGGAACACGCGCGGCCAGGTGGTGGACGAGGGCTACAAGCGCCCGCAGCCGCCGGACTTCCTCTCCTACTACGACGAGACGAAGTACCTGGCGCACCAGGCGGCGCTCGAGCGGATCGCGGCCGGCGCGCCGGTGGTGATCGTGCAGCCGGGCGGCGTGTACGGCGCGAACGACCCGTCGGAGCTCGGGAACATGATCGACCAGGCGCGCACCGGCAAGCTCAAGCTCCGGCTGTTCCCGGAGGCCGGGTTCAACTTCATCTACGTGGACGACGTGGCCGACGGCATCCTGCTCGCCCACGACAAGGGCCGCATCGGCGAGGCCTACAACCTCGCCGGCGACAAGGCGACGATGGGCGAGCTCGTGGACAAGACCTGCGAGCTGTCGGGGCGCAAGCCGCCGAAGCTGCCGATGCCCGCCGCGATGATGAAGCTGGCGATCCCGATCGGCCCCGTGGTGGGCAAGCTGATGGGCTTCCCGCCGAATCTCGGCGAGCTGATCAAGACCTCCGACGGCGTGACCTTCTGGATGACCGACAAGAAGGCACGCGACGAGCTCGGCTTCGCGCCGCGCGACCTCGACACCGGGCTGCGCCAGACGCTCGGCGTGAGCTAGCGGCTCCGCCTCTCCGCGAGCGCGGCGCGGGCGTCCTCCTCGCTGCGGAAGAAGCCGAAGAAGCTCACCTTGCCGCCGTCGATCTCGGTGAGCTGCCACAGTCGCTGGTCGATCTGGACGCCACTCGTGACGGCGCTGGCCGTCACGTCCATGCCCACAAGCATCGCGCCGCCCATGTCCGTCAGGTCGGTCACGACGGGGGTCCAGTTGGGGAAGATCTCGAGGATCGCCGCGAACCACTCGCGCACCCCTTGCGGTCCGTCGTAGTACACGCGCTCGGGCTCGGTCATCAGCGAGCGGACGCGCACGTCGGGCGTCAGCAGCTCGAGCAGGCCCTCGATGTCGCGGGCGCGGAATGCATCGAAGCAGCGCTCCACGAGCGCGATGTCGGGCGAGCCCTGAGTCATCGGTCGGGCGAGCCTATGCGCTCAGGCGGCGGGCGGCAGCGATGCGCGCGGTACGGACGGCAGCACGCCCTCGGCGCCGAAGCGCTCCGGCACGCGCGAGCCCGGGAGCACCACCACGGCCTCGCCCGGGTCGCCCACCCACGAGGCGTGCGCGACGGCGAAGCGGTGAGCCGCCAGCGCCACGCCGGCCGCCTCGATCTCCTCGATGCGCCGGCTCCAGAGGTCGCTGCCCGGGTCGTGCACGTGGTCCTGCTCGAGCTCCTCGATCCTGCGCTGGATGCCGAGCGGATGCCGCCGCGCGGGCACGCGCCTGCCCTGGAGGGCGATGAACACGGCGTCGGGGCTCGTCTCGAACACGGTCGCGCCGCGGAATGCGCCCTCCTCGACCGGCCCGGTCTGGTGCCCGTTGGGGTGCGCGGGCATGTAGACGCCGAGCTCGGAAAGCTCCGCGTAGAGGCGGGCGGCCGCCTCCGAGTAGGGCAGCGGCGGGATGCCGCGCTCGGCCAGCTCGCGGTCGCAGGCGCGGTTCTCGCCGGCGGGTGCGCCGATGCCGATCACCACGTCGCCGAGCGCGCGCAGCTCAGCCGCCACCTGCCCGGCGTCGCCCGGCTCGTAGAAGCTCGCGCGCAGCCGCACCGGCGGCTCCGCCACCACCACCTCCTCGAGGGCGGCGAGCTGCAGGAAGCCCGGTCCGAGCGCGATGCCGCAGTAACGCACGCGCGCGTCAGCCTCCGAGGCTCGAGCGCATGCGCTCGACCGCCTCGCTCAGGCGCTCGTCCGGCACGGTGAGCGAGATGCGGAACCAGCCCTCGCCGCTCTGCCCGTAGGCGCCGCCCGGGGAGATCACCACGCCCGACTCCTCGAGCACGAGCTCGCAATACGAGGCGCTCGTGTGGCCGTCGGGCACGGGCGCCCAGATGTAGATCGTGCCCTTCGGCGGGGTCACGTCCACGCCGATCTCCCTCAGCGCGCCGCACACGAGGTCGCGGCGGCGCTGGTAGATCGCGCTCATCTCCCTCGAGGTGGCCTCGCCGTCCTTCAGCGCAGCCACGGCGGCGAGCTGCACGGCGTCGAACATGCCGCTGTCGATGTTCGTCTTCAGGCGCCAGTAGGCCTCGATGGCCTCCGCGTTCCCCACGATCGCGGCGGTGCGCCAGCCGGTCATGTTGTAGCCCTTGGAGAGCGAGAAGACCTCGACGCCGACCTCCTTCGCGCCCGCTGTCTCGAGGAAGCTCGGCGGCGTGTAGCCGTCGAACGAGATCTCCGTGTAGGAGGCGTCGTGCACGACGAGGATGTCGTGCTCCCGGCCGAACTCGATCGCGCGCTCGAACAGCCCGTCGGGCACGATCGCGCCGGTGGGGTTATTCGGATAGTTGAGGAACATCAGCTTCGCCCGTCCCGGGTCCGCGATGGCGGCGAGGTCGGGCGCGAAGCCGAGCTCCGGCACCAGCGGCATGAGCACCGGCTCGCCGCCGCTCAGCAGCGGACCGCCGGTGTAGACCGGGTAGCCCGGGTCCGACGCAAGCGCGGTGTCCCCCGGATCCAGGAACGCGAGGTTGAGGTTGAAGATGCACTCCTTCGCGCCGAGCGCGGGGATGATCTCGGTGTCCGGGTGGAGCGTCACGCCGAAGCGGCGCTCGTAGAAGTCCGCCACCGCCTGGCGGAACTCCGGCAGGCCGCGATTCGACGGGTACTGGTGCGTGCCGGGATCGCGCGCGGCATTCGTGAGCGCGTCGATCACGTAGTCCGGGGTGGGCGTGTCCGGGTCGCCGATGCCGAGGCTGATCACGTCCACGCCCTCGGCCTTCTTCGCCCGGATCTTCCGCTCCAGCTCCGCGAACAGGTACGGGGGCAGGGCCTCGAGCCGCTTACTGTGCCTCACGCAGGTCCTCCAGCAGTTCGTCGCTGAACGTGCCCGCGTAGACGGGAACGGCCCAGCCGGTCAGGTTCACTTGCAGATCCTCGTTCACCTCGACCTCGAGGTCTCCTCCGTCGAGGTGAACGGTCACGGGGCTCTTCGCGCCGGCCAGCACGGCTGCCACCGCCGCCCCGGTCGCCCCGGTGCCGGACGACATCGTCTCCCCCACCCCGCGCTCGAAGATCCGCACCGTGATCTCGCCCTCCGCGTCGCGGCGCCAGAACGAGACGTTCGTGCGGTTGGGGAACAGCTCGTGGTGCTCGATGCCCGGTCCGTAGAGCGAGAGGTCGAGCTCCTCGAGCTCGTCGCCCACCTCGATCGCGCACTGCGGGTTGCCGATCGACACGTGCTGGAAGGCGAACTCCCTGCCGGCGGACTCGAGCGTGCTCCGGCCGTCTTCGGGGCCGGACGGGAAGTCCTTCGAGCGCGTGCTCGCGCGGCCCATGTCGACGGTGCACGTGCGCTCGCCCGTGATGCGCGGCCGGATCTCGCCGGCGGCGGTCTCGATCGAGAACTCGTCCTCGTCCGTCCAGCCATGCCGGCGCAGGTACATGATTGCCTCGCGCGCCCCGTTGCCGGACAGCTCGGCCTCCGAGCCGTCGGGGTTGAAGATCCTCAGGCTTGCAACGAATCGCGAGTCGCGCGCGTCTGACAGGAGGAGCACGCCGTCTGACCCGATCCCCGTGTGGGGAGCACACAGCAGGCGAACGCGCTCGCTCGTCAGCTCGAACGGCAACTCGCGCTCCTCCACGATGATGTAGTCGTTACCGAGCGCCTGCCACTTCTCAAACCGCACCTTGGCTCCCTCGCTCGAAACCTGGCTTCCCGATTACCACGTGCGGGCCGTGCACCGGCGCACGTCGAGCGCGACGCCCGACGAACTGTGGGCCGCCGCCGAGCACACCCGCATCCGCGACGCGCGGGTGCTGCGGCCGCTGATCGGCGCGCGGCTCGGTCCGCATGCACCGCCTGCGGAGACGACATTCAGGGAGCTGTTCAGGACAGACATCTTCACCTTGCTCGAGGAGGGAGACCACTACTCGATCTCCGGAGTGGCGGGCTGCCTGTGGGCGCCCCGAGGCGAGTACGCCCACTTCGAGTCGGCGGCGGACTATAAGCAATACGAGGAGCCCGGACGGGCCAAGGCGGCGGTGCTGACGCAGGTGCGTGAGCACGCGCGCGGGTCCGAGATCGTCACCGAGATCCGCGTCTGGTGCACCGACCGCCGTGCCGAGAGGCGCTTCCGCTCCGTCTGGCTGATCGTCTCGCCGTTCCTTCGCTTCGTGCGGATGGAGCTGCTGCGCGCTGTGGCGCGGCGGGCCGAGACTTCGGGCTAGACGGAGGTGAGACCATGGGCCGACCCCACTCGAGAGAGGAACACCATGCCCGATTACGCACCTGGAACCCCGTCCTGGGTCGACATTTCCACTCCAGACCCCGACGCCTCGGCCGCCTTCTACGGCGAGGTGATGGGCTGGGAAGCCACCGAGCCCGGGCCGGCCGAGGAGACAGGCGGCTACCGCATGTTCCAGCAGGGCGGCAAGAGCGTCGGCGGCCTGATGGGCCACACGCAGGAGGGCCAGCCCACCGCGTGGGCGACCTACATCAGCGTGGCCGACGCGGACGAGATCGCGGGCAAGGTCACGGACGCCGGCGGCAGCGTCGTGGTCGAGCCGATGGACGTCATGGATCTCGGCAGGATGGCCTACTTCGCCGATCCCACAGGAGCCGTGTTCGGCGTCTGGCAGCCGAAGAACTTCCCCGGCGCAGACCTCGTGAACGAGCCGAACTCCCTCTGCTGGAACGAGGTGCTCACGCGCGACTCCGAGACCGACAAGCAGTTCTATCCAGCCGTCTTCGGCTGGAACGCGGGACGCCCGGGCTTCGAGGGCGCGCCCGACACCTATGTGGTGTGGGAGCTCGGCGACAAGCCCGTCGGCGGGATGATGCAGATGACCGACGAGATGTTCCCGCCCGAGGTGCCGCCGCACTGGGGCGTGTGCTTCGCGGTGGCCGACGTCGATGCCGTGACCGCGAAGGCGCGTGAGCTGGGCGCGACCGTCACCGTCGAGCCGATGGACATGTCGCTCGGCCGCTTCGCCGGGTTCATCGACCCACAGGGCGCGGCGTTCACCGTGATGCAGATGCCCGAGGGCAGCGGCTAGAGCGCGCCGGCGATCTCGGTCGCAACCTCCGCGGGCGCGCGGCCCGTTACGTCGATCATGCGCGCGCCCGCGAGCTTGCGCATCCAGGTGAGCTGGCGCTTCGCGTACTGGCGGGTGCGGCGCTTCATCGCGTCGACGTCGCCGGCCAGCAGCTCCTCGTAGCCGAGCGCCTTGCGCGCGGTCCGGGAGGCGCCGGCGCTCTCCACGCGCTCGACCTCCTCCCCCGCCCCGGCCGCCAGCATCGCGTCCACGCGCTCGTCGATCCGGCGGTATAGCTCCTCGCGTTCCATGGTCAGGCCCGCGAGCAGCGTCGGGCGCCGCGTGTGCTCGGTCCAGAGCTGCGACTCGCCCTCCCGCGGCTCGAGCTCGCCCATCTCGAGCAGCTCGAGCGTGCGGATGATGCGGCTGCGGTCGCTCGGCTCGATGCCCTCGACGGCCCAGGGTGCGCGCTCGCGCAGCTCCCGGTGCAGCTCCTCCGGCCCACGGCGCTCGACCTCCTCGGCCCAGCGCGCGCGCACCGACGCCGGCGGCGGCGGGTAGAGGTCGAGCTCGGTGAGCGCGGCGCGCAGGTAGAGGCCGGTGCCGCCGACCACGATCGGCGTGCGGCCCTCGGCCAGGGCTTCGTCTATCTCCGCGTGCGCGAGCGGCATGAACTCGCCGACGGAGAAGGCGGCGGTGGCCGGGACGATGCCGAGCAGCCGGTGCTCGAGGCGCTCCTGCTCCTCGC
>DASXCV010000055.1:0-1880 GCA_036491015.1 Thermoleophilaceae bacterium
AGGCGCGTGCCCGCGCGGCGGCATCCGCTCGGCATCCAGCGCAGGATCGAGGAGCTCGAGCAGGACCACGTGCACGACCCGGGCAGCGACCTCTGGAGCCGGCGCATCGAGGAGATCGAGGCGGCCGGCGTGGCGCTGGCAGCTCACCGCTTCGCCGTCGCGCACGCCTCGTGGGTGGGCGACCCGGGCGAGGCCGTGGTGGTGCTCCCGGGCTCGCGCGTGCCGGAGCGCTTCAGCGCCGAAGGCGTGCTGCCGCCCGTGCCGCGCGCATCGCTGCCGCCCGCCGCCTGAGCGCATAGGCTCGCCCGACCGATGACTGACGGCTCGCCCGACATCGCGCTCGTGGAGCGCTGCTTCGACGCGTTCCGCGCCCGCGACATCGAGGGCCTGCTCGAGCTGCTGACGCCCGACGTGCGCGTCCGCTCGCTGATGACCGAGCCCGAGCGCGTGTACTACGACGGGCACCAGGGCGTGCGCGAGTGGTTCGCGGCGATCCTCGAGATCTTCCCCAACTGGACCCCCGTCGTGACCGACCTGACGGACATGGGCGGCGCGATGCTGGTGGGCATGGACGTGACGGCCAGCGCCGTCACGAGTGGCGTCCAGATCGACCAGCGACTGTGGCAGCTCACCGAAATCGACGGCGGCAAGGTGAGCTTCTTCGGCTTCTTTCGCACCGAGGAGGACGCCCGCGCCGCGCTCGAGGAGAGGCGGAGCCGCTAGCTCACGCCGAGCGTCTGGCGCAGCCCGGTGTCGAGGTCGCGCGGCGCGAAGCCGAGCTCGTCGCGGGCCTTCTTGTCGGTCATCCAGAAGGTCACGCCGTCGGAGGTCTTGATCAGCTCGCCGAGGTTCGGCGGAAAGCCCATCAGCTTGCCCACCACGGGCCCGATCGGGATCGCCAGCTTCATCATCGCGGCGGGCATCGGCAGCTTCGGCGGCTTGCGCCCCGACAGCTCGCAGGTCCTGTCCACGAGCTCGCCCATCGTCGCCTTGTCGCCGGCGAGGTTGTAGGCCTCGCCGATACGGCCCTTGTCGTGGGCGAGCAGCATGCCGCCGGCCACGTCGTCCACGTCGATGAAGTTGAAGCCGGCCTCCGGGAACAGCCGCAGCTTGAGCTTGCCGGTGCGCGCCTGGTCGATCATGTTGCCGAGCTCCGACGGGTCGTTCGCGCCGTACACGCCGCCCGGCTGCACGATCACCACGGGCGCGCCGGCCGCGATCCGCTCGAGCGCCGCCTGGTGCGCCAGGTACTTCGTCTCGTCGTAGTAGGAGAGGAAGTCCGGCGGCTGCGGGCGCTTGTAGCCCTCGTCCACCACCTGGCCGCGCGTGTTGCCGTACACGTTGCCCGTCGAGACGTAGACGATCCGGCTCGCGCCGGCCTCCACGGCGGTGTCGATCACGCGCTCGGTGCCGGCCACGTTGGCGTCGTACATCTCGGCGTGCTCGGTCTTCGGGATGCCCACCTTGTAGGTGGCGCCCACGTGGAACACGGAGTCGCAGCCCTGCACGCCCTTGCGGATGGCCTCCGCGTTCGAGAGGTCGCCCTCGACGATCTCGGCGTCGAGGTCGGTGGCCTTCGACGGCGTTCGCACGAGCGCCACCACCTCGTCGCCACGCTCTCGCAGCTTGCGCACGAGTTGCTTGCCGATGAAGCCCGTTCCCCCGGTGACAAAGGCCCTCACGCGCCGGACTGTAACCGAGTGCCCCCGGGCCTACACTGGACATCGTGGAGAGAGGACGAAACGGACGCGCGGCCGAGAGCCGCCACGGAGAGGGCATTCGCAACCCGCGGGCGCGCCAGCGGGCGTTCTGCATTGCCGTGGGACCGGAGGAGCCCGAACTGGCGGAGCTCCGCGAACTGCTCCGCACCGCCGGCGTGG
>DASXCV010000056.1:0-5771 GCA_036491015.1 Thermoleophilaceae bacterium
GTGAGGTAGACCGTGCTGCGGCCGGCGCCGGCGTTCTTCTGCCAGCCGCGCGACCAGTTGGCGCGCCGCTCGTGCCACTCCGCGAGGTCCTCGAGGGCGCGCCCGGCCATCACCTGCTCGAGTACCGCCAGGGCGTCGGCGCCGCCGGGCTTTTCCTCGATGCCCTCGAGGCGGTACGAGGTGTCCACCAGGCGCCAGGGCCGCTCGCGGTTGTCCGCGCCCTCCACCTGCTCGACGAACCCGTACTTCGCGAGCTGCCTGAGGTGGTGGGAGGCGAGCCCGTGGCTGATGCCCAGCTCGCGTGCGGCGTCGGCGGCCGTGATCCTGCCCGAGCGCCCGACGATCGACCGCAGCTCGAGCCGCAGGGGATGGGCGAGCGCGCGGATCGTGGTCGGGTCGTCGAGAACGCGCCAGCGCTGTCCGGACCGTTCCTGCGGCTTCTTCTTCGGCTTTGATTCCAAGGACATGCTTGGAATCGTACGATCGCTCTGCTTGGATGTCAAGCATATGCTTGGCATCCCTCTCGGGACCGCTGCGGGACAATGGCTTGCGTGACTCGCCGCCCAGCCTCGCCGGACGTCGCCGGCTCCCTCCGCGACCTGTACGAGAGCCCTGCGCGCGGAACGCCCCAAGGCGCTTCCCGCGATGCGCGGCGGGCCGCCTTCCACCGCAGCATGCCGGGCTACTCGGAATCGCCGCTCGTCAACGCTCCGCTCACCGCCGAGGCCCTCGGGCTCGACCGTCTGCTCGTGAAGCTCGAGAGCGAGCGGTTCGGGCTGCCGTCGTTCAAGATCCTCGGCGCCTCATGGGCTGTGTGCCGCGCGCTGAGCGCTCTCGCAGGACGCGACGAGCCCACCGCCGGCTTCGATGAGCTGCGTGAGCTTGCCGGCAGGCTCGGTCCGCTCACGTTCGTGGCCGCCACCGACGGCAACCACGGCCGCGCCGTGGCACGAATGGCCAAGCTGCTCTCGCTCGGCGCCCGCATCCTCGTGCCTGAGGGAACCGCCCCGGCGCGCATCGCCGCCATCCAGGGCGAGGGCGCGACCGTGGACGTGATCCCCGGCAGCTACGACGACGCGATTGCCGCCTCCGCCGCCCTCGCCGGCGAGGGCCACCTCGTCATCTCCGACACCTCCTGGCCGGGCTACGAGGAGGTGCCGCACTGGGTGATCGACGGCTACGGCACGATCTTCGACGAGCTGGCCGGCCAGACGAACGCGGTGCCGGAGCTGTGCGTCGTCCAGATAGGTGTCGGGGCGCTGGCGTCGGCGACGGTCGGCGCCCTCGCGGCGAGCGGCCGTGTGATCGCCGGGGTCGAGCCGGCCGACGCCGCCTGCGTCCTGGCCGCGCTGCGCGACGGCGAGGGCGCGAGCGCGCCCGGTCCGCACCGCTCGCTGATGGTGGGCCTGAACTGCGGGGTGGCGTCGCCGATCGCGCTGCCCGACCTGCGCGCCGGACTCGACGCCGTCTGCGCGATCGACGACAGCGCGGCAATCGCCGCAGTCCGCCTGCTGGTGAGCGACGGCATCGAGGCGGGCGAGACCGGCGCAGCCGGCGTGGCGGGCCTCGTCGCGCTCCACGAGCGCTTCGGCACCGGCGCCTGGGAGCGCCTCGGCCTCGGCGAGCGCCCGGCCGCGCTCACCATCTGCACCGAAGGCCCCACCGACCCCGACAGCTTCGCCCGCATCACCGCGGGCTGACCGATGCCCGAGCTCCCCACGGCAGCAGACGTCGCGATGGCCGCGCGCGCCATCGAGCGCGATGTGGTCCGCACCCCGCTCGTCCCGTCGCCGGCACTCTCCGAGCGTCTCGGCGCCGAGGTGCTGATCAAGGCGGAGCTGTTCCAGCGCGGCGGGTCCTTCAAGCTGCGCGGCGTCCTCAACCGCGTGCGCTCGATGACGCCCGAGGAGCGCGAGCGCGGCGTGGCCACCGTCTCGGCCGGCAACCACGCGCTCGCCGTCGCGCTCGTGTGCCAGGCCGAGGGCGTGAACGCGACCGTGTTCATGCCGCGTGCAGCGAGCCCGCTGAAGGTGGCCGCCACCCGCGCCGCCGGCGCCACCGCCGAGCTCGACAACGACGATGCGGCCGCCGCGTTCGAGTCGCTGGCCGCATTCGCGGAGCGCACCGGCGCGTTCGTGCTCCACCCGTTCGACGATCCGGCCGTGATCGCCGGTCAGGGCACGGTGGGGGCCGAGGTGGTGGCCGATTTCCCTGCCCCGGCCGCGGTCGTCGTGCCGGTGGGAGGAGGTGGGCTGCTCTCCGGCGTGGCGCTCGCGGTGAAGGCGCAGGCGCCCGAAGCCCGGATCGTCGCCGTGGAGGCGGCCAACATGCCCACGCTCACGGCCGCGTTCGAGCACGGGGAACCCACGCCGGTCCCGTTCGCCTCGACGCTCGCCGACGCCCTCACCCCACCCAGCTTCGGGCGACTGAACTTCGAGGTCTGCAAGGACATCGTGGACGAGGTGATCGCGCTCAGCGAGGACGAGCTGCGCGCCGGCCTGCGGGTGGCGTACACCGAGTGCAAGCTCGCCTGCGAGGTGGGCGGTGCCGCGGCGATCGCCGCGCTGGTGGCCCGGCGCCTGCCGCAGGCCGGGCCGACGGTGCTCGTCGCATCCGGCGGCAACGTCGATCCCGCCCTGCTCGCGAAGCTCATCGCCGACTGACCGATGAAAGAAGCCGATCGCAAGGCGGAGGCCGTGGAGCTCGAGGCGGCGGGCAAGACGGTCCGCATCTCGAGCCCGGACCGCGTGTACTTCTCCGCACGCGGCGAGACGAAGCTCGACCTCGCCCGCTATTACCTCAGCGTCGGCGACGGCATCGTGCGCGCGCTCCGCGAGCGGCCGTGCATGCTGCACCGCTTCCCGAGCGGCGTGGACGGCGACAAGGTGCACCAGAAGCGCGTGCCGAAGGGCGCGCCGCCGTGGCTCGAGACCGTTCGCGTGGACTTCCCGTCCGGCCGGCACGCGGACGAGCTGTGCGTGACCGACGTTGCCCACGTGATCTGGGCGGTGCAGATGGCGACGGTCGAGTTCCACCCCTGGAATTCCCGCCGCGCCGACACCGAGCGGCCCGACGAGTGGCGCATCGACCTCGATCCGATGCCCGAATGCGGGATCGACTGCGTCCGCCGCGTGGCCCACGTGGCTCAGGAGGTGCTCGACGAGATCGGCGCCGTCGGCTGGCCGAAGACCTCGGGCGGCTCGGGCCTCCACATCTACGTGCGGATCGAGCCGCGCTGGGGCTTCGACGAGGTGCGCCAGGCCGCGCTCGCCTTCGCGCGGGAGGTGGAGCGTCGCTGCCCCGCTGACGCCACCACCACCTGGTGGCGCAAGGACCGCGACCCGAAGAAGGTGTTCGTGGACTACAACCAGAACGCCCGCGACCACACGATTGCGAGCGCCTACTCGGTGCGCGGCGTGCCGGAGGCGACGGTCTCGACCCCAATCGCATGGGACGAGATCGACGACGCCGACCCGCGCGGCTTCACCATCGCCACCGTGCCGGAGCGGTTCGCCAAGCTCGGCGATCTCCATGCCGGCATCGACGACGCCGTGTTCTCGCTCGGGCCGCTGCTCGAGTGGGCGGCTGACGAATAGATAAAAGAAGCTGGCGCAATTGCGCTGTTCGGGTTAGCTTTCTTCGGAGCAGCGTCGCGAGGCGACCCCATGGTTGCGCCCGATCTCGCGCCGCACGAAGTGGCCGCTGGGCTTGCGCAAGGAGGCAGTCAAGGTGTGGAGCATTCGCCGTAAGGCCCTGGTGGCGGCAGCCTGTTGTGCGTTCTTCGCCGCGGGGCATACCGCGCTCGCGCAGGCTGACGATCTGACGCCGCTGCTCGAGTGCGCCGATTACAACGCGGCCACCAACACCGCCAGCGCGTCCTTCGGCTACGACAGCACGTTCTCCAGCACGGTCCACATCGACGTCGGGCCCAATAACTTCTTCTCCCCAGGCGTGATCTTCCGGAACCAGCCGACGGACTTTCTCCCCGGCGTCCAGCACCGCGTCTTCTCTACGACCTTCCAGGTGAGCGCGGGGCAGTCGCAGATCACCTGGTTCCTCGACGGGAACACCGTCACGGTGAACGGTGCGGCGTTGTTGGGCGGCACCTTCAGCGGCCCGTCGTGCTCCAGCGGGATGGTTTTCGCCGGTCCCTGGAGCGCGCTCCTCTCCTACACGAGCGGTTCGGTCGTCACGCACGACGACGCCTCATGGGTCGCGGTCCTCGACACCACCAACGAGCCCGGGCTGAGTACCGACTGGACGGAGCTCGGGAGCCTCAACGGAGGCACCGGAGACACTGGGCCCACCGGGCCTCAGGGTCCCCAGGGCGACACCGGGCCCACGGGCGATACCGGACCGCAGGGTTCGACTGGCGACACCGGACCGCAGGGAGACACCGGACCGAAGGGACCGGCCGGCGACACCGGGCCGCAGGGCAACACCGGACCCGCCGGACCGAAGGGCGACACGGGACTCGCCGGACCCGCCGGACCGAAGGGCAGCACCGGAGCCACCGGACCCGCCGGACCGACCGGAGCCAAGGGATTGAAGGGCGACAAGGGCGACACCGGCCACAAGGGTGACCAGGGTCCCGCCGGACCGCGCGGCTTCCAGGGCTCGCCAGGTCCTCCCGGCCCGAGCGGCGCGAACCTGACCTTCCCGTCGTCGCAGACCTTCACGTTCCCCTACAGCGGCCGGCTGCTGATTCACGACAGCCACGTCCACTCGAGCAGCGTGATCCTGATCCAGTACGTCGGCGACTCCGGTGGCCGGGCGACCTCCGTCGACGACGTCTCGTCAGGCAGCTTCGTGGCCACCGGCAGCGCCGGCTACCACTTCCGCTACGTGGTCTTCAACCAGCCGTAGGCGCGGGTCAGGCGAGGTCACCCTCGCCGCTGCGCTCGTGCCGCGGGAGCCCGTCGTCGGGGAGCTCGTAGTAGTCGCTTGCCTGCGACACGAACCAGTGGCTCACCTCGCGCACCCCGGTCGGCGTGTCGAGCGTGCCGGCGGCGATGCTGATCGTCTCGGTGCCGGGCGCGTCCCAGAACAGGCTCGAGCCGCACTCGCCGCAGAAGGCGCGGCGCGCGTGAGCGTCGCTCTCCGGGCTATCGATCCAGCGCAGCCCGCGCTGCTCTATGAGCACGAGATCGCCGCGCTCGACCGCGCTCGAGGCCGACACATGTCCGTGCCAGCGCCGGCACTCGATGCAGTGACAGAGGAGCACGTCGCGCAGCGGACCGTCCACCCGGTACCGAACCGCTCCGCACAGACATTGCCCCGTGGCCATCGCGGCCCAAGATAGCCGCGCGCGGGCCGCCACCGCTCGCCCAGCGGGTTCGGGCTCAGCGATGGCTAGCCACCCCGGCTTTCGGGGGCAGGCCGCACCACGCAAATACGGCACGCTAAAGGCGGGCCGGGGTCCGGTCGCTTAGCGGGCGTGTCCCCAAGGCACCTGTCAGTAGTGCGATAGTCCGCGCGCGAGCCTAGGCGCGACCGCGAGCGTCAGACACCAACGCGCCCGCCCGATCTTGCAGTCCGGCGCTCGCCGTAGTCGGCGCCTCGGCCGGCGCTGCGTCGACTTCGTCGGTCTCGGCAAGGGCCTCGGCGGTACGCCGAGCGGTCGCCTCGGCCCAGCGCGTGGTGGACAGCGCCCCAAGCACCAGGACGCCGCTCACGATGCCGAGGATCGCCCACCACGCCGGTCTGGCCGCAGACGTGAAGTCCGACGCCGTACCGTCGCCCAGTGCGGCGCTGCCGCCGGCGATGGCACC
>DASXCV010000057.1:0-6650 GCA_036491015.1 Thermoleophilaceae bacterium
GCTCGACCAGGATCCGTTCAACGCCGCCGTGGCGGACCTCTACCGCGTGCGCTTCAAGGACCTGCCGGGCGTGGTCTACTCCGCCGGGGTGCAGCACGCCTACAACGTGGCCAAGGCCTTTCAGGACGCGGGCATGAAGGCGAAGGGCGTGTCGGGCGAGACGCCCAAGCGCGAGCTGGCGCGCATTCTCGCCGCCTATGAGCGCGGTGAGATCGACGTTCTCGTGAACGCGCAGCTGCTCGCCGAGGGCTGGAACTCGCCGCGCGCGACGGTGTGCATGCACCTCGCGCCGACGGCGTCCAAGCGCATCTACCAGCAGCGTGTCGGCCGCGTCACGCGCCGGCATCCGGGCAAGGAGGCGGGCATCGTCGTGGACTTCGTCCATCCCGCCACCACGCACGACGACCCGGTGGTCACGCTGCACTCGCTGCTCGACCGCGACGTGTACCGCGGCGGCGCGATCGTCGTGGGCCCGGTGCGCCGCGGCCGCGGCCGCCGCATCCGGGTGGAGCGCCGCGTGCTGCCCGTCACCTCCGATCCCGACCGCCGGGCGTCGGTGTTCGAGCGCGAGCTGTGGCGGATCGCCGTCGAGAACCTGTCGTGGTCCGAGCAGCATGTGTGGGCCGCACTCGCCGGCGCGCGCGTGGCTTCCAACAACTGGCGCCGCGCCAAGGCGATGATCCACTTCGACAACACCGGCGAGCTGCGCCGCCGCTTCCTCATCACCTGCCTCCAGCGCAACCGCAACTCGCAGCTGCGCCTCCGCGCGCTGCAGGAGATCGCCGCCGCGCGCGACGCCGAGGCGTTCGACGAGGCGGTGGAGATCGTCGGCGGCTGGTCGCGCGACGAGCGCCGCGAGGGCGTGAAGGTGCTGCTCCAGGCGCTCGCCGAGCGCTCGATCGGCCGTCGCGACCAGGCGAGCGCGTGGCTCTGGCGGCTCGCCGAGTACACGCGCGAGGTGCACGAGGAGTACGCCGTGCAGCGCTGGCCGGAGACCAAGCGGCTGCTCGGCCTGCTCGTGAACTCTTCAGGCGGCGCGCACGCCCGCAACGCGCGCCGGCTCGTGCACGCGTCGCGCAAGCAGGACCGCCGGCTCGCGGCAGCGCTGCTCGCAGCCGCGCTCGCGCACACGCCCGAGGCCGAGGAGGTGCTGCGCGGGGCGCGCACCCGCATGGCGCGCAAGCCGTCCGCGCTGGCACGCGAGCTGCTTCGCAACTTCCCCAAGGGACGCCGCCGCCGTGGCGGCAGGCGCCGGCGTGGCAAGGGTGGCCAGGCGGACGACGGCGGGCGGAAGCAGGCACAGCGGAACGGCGACGCCAAGGTGGACTCCGGCGAGCTGGAAGACGACGAGCTGGACACGACGTCCGAGGACGGTGTGGAGCCGGACTCCACCGAAGCCGAGCCCAAGCCGAAGCCGAAGCCCAAGCGCCGCTCGCGGGCGAAGAAGCCCAAGGCGCCCGTCAGCACAGAGGCGTCCGAGTCCGGCGACGGTCGCAAAGACGCGGCCGACGATTCAGACGCCGACGAGTCGGCCGCAGCCTAGGCGGCCGGCTCGCCGAAAAGCTGTCGGCGCTAGTCGCGCGTGCGCGGCGCGTCCTCGAGCGCGGCGATCGCCGCGTCGAGCGTGTCGTGCACCGAGAACATCCGGTTCAGCCCGGTGATGTCGAAGATCCGCGCCATCGTGGGGTCGGGGCACAGCACCGCCAGCATCCCGCCGCGCGGCCGCAGTCGCTTCATGCCGCTCACGAGGATGCCCAGCGTGGTGGAGTCGATGAACGTGGCTTCGGAGAGGTCGAGTATGAGCTTGTTGCGGCCCTGCTCGATCGCACGGTTCACGTGGTCCTTGAGCTCAGGAGCCGCATACAGGTCCACCTCACCCTCAAGCCTGATGATGATGAGATCCCCTGCGAGGTTCTCTTCAGCGATGTGGAAGTTCATTACTGCCATCCGTGTATGCGTGTGACACGCCTCCAGGACCCGCCTTCCGGGGTAAGCGGGATTGACGAGACCTAGTGTCGAGCCCGTACAGGCGCCCGCTTCCGACGGATCAGAGGGAAGCTGGCGGCCTGCGCCTTACAGTAACCGCGACGGTGGTTTTGCGCCAGTGGTCATTACCCAGTTGCGACTTGGCCCCGGTTTTCAACGCAAAAGGTGCACTTCTCCCGCATCGATCGTCACCCGACCGGAGGCCGTCTGGACGATTAGGGCGCCGGAGTCGTCGATTCCGGTCGCTGTGCCCTCGCCGCCCTGCCAGCGGACGGTCTGGCCGCGCAGGGCGTCGCGCTCGCGCCATTCGGTGACGATCGCGTCTGCGGAGTCGCCCAGGCGCGCGTCGAGCGCGTCGAGCAGGGTGCGCAGCACGTCCTCGAGTGCGGGCGCGCCCGGGCCGTTCCCGGCCGCGGCCAGCGAGGTCGCGATACCGCGCAGCCCGTCCGGGAACTCGTCCTCGGCGGTGGCCACGTTGAGCCCGATGCCGAGCACCGCCCAGCCCTCCTGCGGCCGGCCCTCCACGAGGATGCCCGCGACCTTGCGGCCCTCGAGCCACACGTCGTTCGGCCACTTGATCGTGCAGTGGAGCGGCGGCGTACTCCGCTCGCACGCCTCGCACACGGCGATCGCGGTGGCGAGTGGCAGGTGCGCCTGCGCGCCGCCGAGGTGGCGCAGCACCACGGACATGAGCAGCGCCTTGCCGGGCGGCGCGAGCCACTGGCGGCCCTGGCGCCCGCGCCCGGCGGTCTGCTCGCCGGCGGTCACGAGCGTGCCGTGCGGCGCGCCCGCGACGGCCAACTCCCGGGCGCGCTCGTTGGTCGAGTCCGTCGTGCGGTGGTGCACGCGCGGCGAGCCGATCATCGCGGCGTGATCCACACCTCGGTGTCGGCCGCGAGCTGGAGCGTGGCGGCGGCGTCGCCGCGGTTGATGGCCACCGACAGCGCGCGGTAGGCGTCCTCGTACACGAGGATGTCGCCCTCGCGGACGTCGGCGAACGTCTGCGCCACAACCGCGTGGAAGTGCTCGGTGCCGCTCCTGATCTCCACCTGCCCGCCCAGCACGATGCCGGTGCCTGCCAGGCTCTCGTGGGACACGTTCAGCGCCGCGTTGCCGAAGCGGTCGATCGACAACACGTGCGCGACGAGCGCGTCGCCATCGGTGCGCGGCTTCGGCAGCGCGATCGTCACGAGCTCGTCCGGGTCGAGCGGCTCGCCGGCCTCGGCCAGCTCGTCCCCGCTCGCCAGGTGCGCGGCCACGGGGCAGAACACGTCGCGCCCGTGGAAGGTGGCGGACACGGGCTCGAGCCGGTGTGGCGAGCGCGTCACGTCCACGGCCTCGAGCACGCCGCCGGCCTTCTCGAAGGCCAGGCTCAGGAGGCCGTTGTCGGGGCCGACGAAGATGCGGCCGTCCTCGGTCCGCAGCGCCACGGCCCGGCGCTCGGTGCCCACCTGCGGATCGACGATCGCCACGTGCACGCCGGGCGACACGTAGGGAAGCGTGTTGCGCAGCACGAGCGCGCCGGCGCGAACGTCGTGGCGCGGCACGCCGTGCGTGATGTCCACGATCCGGGCGTCGGGCGCGATGCCCGCGATCACCGCGTGACAGACGCCCACGAAGTCGTCGTCGCGTCCGTAGTCGGTGAGGAGCGTGAGGATCATCGGCTCGCGCTGTCGCCGAGCAGTGCGTCCACCAGCCCGGGGATGTCGTGGCGCTCGGCCTCCACGTCCACCGTCAGGCCGAGCTCGCGCGCCGTCGCGCTCGTCACCGGTCCGATCGACACCACGCGCGTGCCATCGCCCACGCGACCGCCTGCCTCGTTGAAGAAGCGCACGGTGGAGCTGCTCGTGAACGTCACGTAGTCGGCGCCCGCGGCCTTCTCGAGCTGGCCGTCCGAGAGGGGCTCGGCAACGGTGTCGTAGAGCGCCACCACGTCCACCTCGGCGCCGCGCTCGCGCAGCGCGTCGGGGAGCAGGTCGCGCGCCTCGCCCGCGCGGGCGATCAGCACGCGGCGGCCCGTGACCGGAGTGTCCTGGAGCGCCTCCACGAGCGACTCGGCGATCGAGCGCGGCGGCACCACATCCGCGCGGATGCCGCGGGTGGCGAGCTCGGCGGCCGTGCCGGGGCCGATGGTCGCAACGGTCGCGTTTGCGAGCGCCCGCGCGTCCTTGCCGAGCTCGGCGAGCGCGTCCATCAGGAGTGTCGCGCCGTTCGGGCTCGTCACGCACACGAGTGCGTACTCGCCGATGGCCTCGGCCGCTGCCCGCAGCTCGCCAGCCACGGGACGCGGTTCGATCCGGATCGCGGGCGTCTCGATCACCTCGGCGCCGAGCGTCGCGAGCCAGCCGGCCAGCCCGCTCGCCTGCGCACGCGCGCGCGTGACCACCACGCTGCGGCCATGGAGCGGCCGCTCCTCGAGCCAGGCGAGCGGCTCGCGCAGCTTCGCCACCGGACCCACGAGGGTGATCGCGGGCGGCCGCACACCCGCCTCCTTCACGCGCGCGGCGATGTCCGCCAACGTGCCCGTCACCGTGCGCTGGCCGGGCAGCGTGCCGCGCTCCACCACGGCCACGGGCTCGTCTTTCGGCCGCCCCGCATCCGTCAGCCGCCGCGCGATCCCCTCCAGGTTGCCGATGCCCATGTAGAGCACGAGCGTGCCGGGGAACGCGGCCAGCGCCGGCCAGTCGAGCGCGGTCTCGGGCTTCTCCGGATCCTCGTGCCCGGTCACGAAGGCGACGGCCGACGCCTCGTCGCGGTGCGTCACCGGGATGCCCGCGTAGGCGGGCGCCGCCACGCCGGCGGTCACCCCCGGCACCACCTCGAACGCGATGCCCGCGTCGCGCAGCGCCTGCGCCTCCTCGCCGCCGCGGCCGAACACGAACGGGTCGCCACCCTTCAGCCGCACCACGCGCTTGCCCTCGCCGCCCAGCCTCACGAGCAGCTCGTTGATCTCCTCCTGGCGCATCGTGTGCCCGCCGGGCTGCTTGCCCACGTAGACGAGCTCCGCCTCGGGGCGCACGCCGTCGAGCGCGCCAGGCGGGATCAGCCGGTCGTGCAGCACCACGTCGGCGCTGGCGAGCAGCTCGAGCGAGCGGCGCGTCATCAGCCCGGGATCGCCCGGGCCGGCGCCCACGAGGTAGACGATGCCGGCCACGGCTTGAAAGCTATCCGCGCTGGTGGTTACATGGCTCGCGTGACGCAGGGTCGCCTCGACGAGCTGTAGCGACGAGCCCGAGCACCGCCTTCGGGCGCCGCCCTACGGGGCGGCCTCTTCCGCTTGCGCGAGTACGTCTTTCGCCCCGGCGGCGATCAGCCGTTCCGCCAGCTCCAGGCCGACGGCGGTGGGATCGCTCGCGTCGCCCGTGAGCTCGTCGCGGATCCACGTGCTGCCGTCGGGAAGGCCGACAAAGGCGTCCATCGTCAGCTCGCCCTTCTCGAGCCGCGCGTACGCGGCCACGGGCGTGCGGCAGGTGGCGTCGAGCGCGGCCACGACGGCGCGCTCCGCTGTAAGGCACACGAGCGACTCGCGGTGAGTGAGACTGGCGGCCAGTTCCGCGATCTCGTCATCGCCGGTGCGCGCCTCGAGCGCCAGGCAGCCCTGGCCGGCGGCCGGGGTGAGGTCGATCGGGGTGCCTTCGTCCGCCCTTCCGAGCCGCGTGAGGCCGGCTGCCGCGAGCACCACGGCGTCGTAGTCGCCGTCGGCGAGCTTGCGCAGGCGGGTGTCGACGTTGCCGCGCAGCTCGACGACATCGAGGTCGGGGCGAGCGGCCAGAAGCTGAGCCTGGCGCCGCAGGCTGCTGGTACCCACGCGTGCGCCCACCGCCAGGTCACCGGAGTCCTTGGGACCGCACAGCGCGTCGCGCGGGTCAGCGCGCTCGGGAACGCCGACGATCGTGAGGCCCTCGGGCAGAACGCCGGGCACATCCTTCGCCGAGTGCACGGCGAGGTCGACCTCATTCGCCAGCAGCGCCTCCTCGATCTCCTTGACGAAGCGCGACTTGTCCTCCTTGACGACGCCCTTGTCGCCGGACGTGGTGATCGAGACGAGCTCGACCTCCGCGCCGAGCTCCCGAAGCGCGTCGGCCACAAGCCCGCTTTGCGCCAGCGCGAGCGCGCTACCCCGGGTGCCGATCCGAACTTCCACCCGGGGGAGTTTGCACGAGGCGCTACCTGATACGCCGTGCGATCCGCTGCGGGGCGTAGCTGTGATCGCCCGAGTACTGGACGCGGAGGAGGCCGCTTTGTCTTCGACTCCGGCCCGGGACACGGATTACGAAGCGGAAACGCCCGTGGCTGATCGCGACGTGGCCGCGCAGCGCGCGGTGACCGTGGGTGGTGAAGGTCCAGCTCACGCGGCCGGTCGCGCGTGAGGCGAGGTGGCCGGCGATTACCAGGCGCCCGTGGCTGCGGAGAGCCTTCGAGAGCGACAGGTGAGGTGAGGCGGGAAGGGGCTGGCCGACGGGAGACAGCGGAGCGGCGGGTGGGACCGCGGCGAAGCCGACGGTGGTGGGACCACATGCGACGAACGCCGAGCCGTTGCCGAGGGCGTCGGTCGCCCGAACCCGGAAGGCGTACGAGTGGCCAGGTGCGCCGCTGAACGTTGCCGAGGTCATGGTCGTGCTGGGCAGCCATGCGGTGTAGGGGCCGGCGTCAGTTGAGATGTC
>DASXCV010000058.1:0-3745 GCA_036491015.1 Thermoleophilaceae bacterium
AGTCGTATGACGGCGGCGTGACCTTCACGCGCGAGGTGAGCGGCACGCGCACGTTCGACCTGAACACGGACGGCGTGGCCCACTACGGGCTGATGGCCGACCTCGTGGCGGACATGCGGCAGAACGGCAACCCGCGCGCGCTCGCGCCACTGTTCCGCTCGGCCGAGGCGTACCTGCGCACCTGGCAGCGGGCGATCAGGCACCGCTAGCCACGCGCGCGCGTCAGCGGTGGAACTCGGCGAGCCGCTCGGCCTCGGCGTCGAGCTCGCGCCGTGCCTGCCGGTCGAGCTTCTCGAACGGGTCGAGCACGATCCGGTCGTTCTCGAACTTCCACGAGCCCGCCACCGCGCCGTCCACCAGGAAGGTCGACATCGAACGCGGGTTCTTCGTGTTGAAGAGCAGCGGCCGGTACTGCTCGGGCAGCACGCCCGTGCGGCGGAGGTTCGCGAGCGTGATGGCATCCCAGGTGGGGATGAAGCGCACGGGCGCCGGCGTGTCGGGCTCGGGTAGCGGCGCGCGCGGCAGGTCCATGAGCTCGTTCCCCTGCTCGTCCTCGAAGCGGCGTAGCTCGAGCCGCTCGAACGAGGCCATGACCTCGCGCACCGCCAGCCCGGCCCAGTCGGCGATGTCCTTTCGGCCCGCCGGGCCGAAGCCCCCGAGGTAGGAGCGCACGAGCCAGTCCACCGAGTCGGCGGCGCCCACGCCGGCGCCGTCCGTGCCGAGCCAGTCCTCGGCGCTCGCGTAGAGATCCGCGCGGCGGCGCTCCCAGGTGCCGGACGGCGGCACGCGCACGAGGTCCAGCCAGTTGGAGGCGCTGAAGCCGGCCTGCTCGCCGATCAGCTCGCGCACCTCGCGCTGGCTGAGCGTCGTGCCGGCGAGCTGTTTGCGGAGCGGCTTCATCAGGGCCTCGAAGTCGCGGTCCCCTCCCACCTGCTTGCGCACGCGGAGCAGCGCCCTGCGGCGCGCGGCGCGGATGCCCTCCGCGTAGCGCCAGTAGCTGGCCGCCGACACCAGGTGGATCGTGACCCGCATCAGCGTGCCCTGCACCACCGTGCGCCGCTCGAGCGCGCGGGTGAGCTGGTCGCGCTCGAAGCCCTCGAGCCGCGACCACAGCCCCACGTAGGCCGACGGCGCGTACTGGGCCTGGATGCCGCCGATCCGGTCGAGCGTCTTCGGCAGGCTGCCGTGGCCGCGCTCGAGCAGCAGCTGGCGGGCGAGCAGCGCGCGGTTCAGATGCCGCTGGGTGAGCACGCGCGGGGCGATGGCCGGGACGCTACACGGCACCCAGCTGCCCACTCAGGCCAAGCGATCCCAGTCTGGTGCCCCATACGGGCACCCAGGTGGGATTGCTTCCCTCAGACCAGCGCGATCGGCACGATCCGCTGCTCCATGACGAGCTCGGCGAGCACGTAGGGGTCCTCGGCGGCGAAGCGCTCCACCTCGGCGGACTCCTCCACGTCGAACACGATCGCCGCCCCGTGCGGGGGCTTTCCCATCGCGCCGGCGAGGACGATCTTGCCGTCGTCGCGCCACTCGTTGATGCGCGCGAGATGGGCGTCGCGGTGCGGCGCGCGGCGGTCCAGCATGTTGTCGACGTACTCGTAGAAGAGGACGTGGGCCATCGTGCGCGGCAGGCTATCGCGCGGAGTAATGTCGGTCGCGTGCGACGCTGGCTGCGGGACCACCCCGTCGCGGTATCCGCCCTTGCCACCGTGATCGCGGCCGGGGCCGTGCTCGTGATCGCGTACGTGACCGGAGCGGACGAGGTGGGACGCGCGTTCGAGGACGTGCGCCCGGCGTGGATCCTGCTGATCGCCGCCGCGGAGGTCCTCGCCTACCCCGGGTACATGATCGCCTACCGCTCCATCGCCCAGGTGCATGGGCACAGCGCCCTCGCGCTACCGCTCGTCGGCCGGGTGGTGGCGGCGGGCTTCGGCCCGTTCGCGCTGGCGGGCGGCTTCGGGCTCGACAAGCAGGCACTGCACGCGCTGCACGAGGACGAGCGCAGCGCGCGCATCCGGGTGCTCGGCCTCGGCGTGCTCGAGTGGGCGCTGCTCGCCCCCACCGTCTGCGTGATCTCGATCGTCTTCCTCATCCAGGGTGCGGACATCCTGCCGTCGCTCCTGTGGCCGTGGGCACTCGCCGTGCCGCTCGGGCTCGGCTTCGGACTGTGGGCGAGCGCGCCCGGGCGGCGCGAGCGGCTGTCGAAGATCGGCGGGCGCCGGCGCGCCTGGCTGGCCGACCTGCTCGACGGCGTCGGCGTCCTCCACACCCTCATCTCCCACCCGCGCAAGTACGCGGGCGCGTGGATCGGCACCGCGTTCTACTGGGCGGCCGACATCTCCGCCTTCTACGCCGCATTGCGCATGTTCGGCATCGAGATGGGCGCCGGGAAGGTGATCCTCGCCTACGCCACGGGCTACGCCGCCACGCGCCGTTCGCTCCCGCTGGGCGGGGCCGGCGTGACCGAGGTGCTGATGACCTACTCGCTCTACTGGGTGCGCCAGCCGCTCGCCCCGGCGCTCGCCGCCGTGGTGGCGTACCGCGCGTTCAACTTCCTGCTGGCCGCGGCGCCCGCCCTGATCGCGCGCCGCCAACTGCGGGAGCTGCTCGATGAGGGGGACGAGATGCGCCGCCGGCGCGCCGCCTGATATCAAGGCCGCGTACCCCACCCGAAGGAGCCTTCCATGGCACGCACGCCGGTCCCCGAGGCGCAGCTCGTCGATACCCCGGTAGGCAAGAAGCCGGAGGGCGACGGCTGGTTCGTCGTGAACGTGAGCGACGCCGTCTCGTTCGGCTTCGACGACGAGATGTACGGCTTCATCTTCGAGGGAGAGCTGAGCAGCTTCCCCCACTTCGGCATCAACGTGCGCGTGCTCGGTCCCGGCAAGCCGGCCGCGATGTACCACGCCGAGTCCGGCCAGGAGGCCTTCCTCGTGCTCCAGGGCGAGGCGCTCCTGATCGTCGAGGACGAGGAGCGTCCGCTCGGGCAGTGGGACTTCGTGCATATGCCGCCGAACACCGCGCACATCGTGGTGGGCGCCGGCGATGCGCCGTGCGTCGTCTTGATGGTGGGCGCGCGGGGCGTCGGCACCGACCTGGTGTTCCCACGCAGCGAGACCGCCGCGAAGTACGGCGCGAGCGTCGAGGAGACGACGTCGGACCGCTCAGTCGCGTACTCCGGCTGGAGCCGGCCCGAGCCGCGCCGCTTCCCGTGGCCGCCTAGTGGTAGATCGTGAGCACGCCGGAGGTGGCGTGGTCGTTGGCGTTGCCGCTCGGTAGATACACGCGCCCGCCCGCGACGATCGGGCTGTTCCAGTGCCCCGAGGGCGCGGACAGCTTGCGGATGAGCTTGCCGTCCGAGGGGTGGTAGACGTTGAGGCCGCCGTTCGGGTCGTACACCCAGAGCAGGCCGCCGGCGAGCACCGGGCTCGTGCCGGCGTTGCCGTTCTGCCACGCCACGTGCAGCTTGCCACCGCTCAGGCGGTAGGCGGCGGTCCCGCCGCCTGTGGCCACGAACGCCTCGGTGAGCCCCTTGCGGTGTAGCACGGCCGGCGCGGTGAACACCTGCGTGTGGCCCACCACCGGCATGTCCTGCGCCTCGCCGCCGAGGCGCCGCCCGGCCGCGCCGGTCACGCCGAACAGGCTGGTTCGCAGGTTGAGCAGGTGGAGCTGCGCGTCCTTGCCGCCCTGGAGCAGGTAGCGCGCCGTCCGCCCGCCGTTCGGCGCGGGCAGCAGCGCCGGG
>DASXCV010000059.1:0-11242 GCA_036491015.1 Thermoleophilaceae bacterium
TATGAGTTCCGCCAGCTCGAGGACGCGCACGTGCTCGCGCTGCTGCGGCGCGCGCTGTCCGACGAGCGCGGCCTGCCGGAGGCGCCGCAGGTGGACGACGACGCGCTCGACTTCCTCGCCGCGCGCGCGGGTGGCGATGCCCGCACCGCGCTGGCCGCGCTCGAGGTGGCCTGCGACGCCGCGGGCGGCGACACGATCACGCTCCGCCACGCCGAGGACGCGCTCCAGCGCAAGGCGCTCCTCTACGACAAGGGCGGCGACCGCCACTACGACACGATCTCCGCCTGGATCAAGGCCACGCGCGGCTCGGACCCGGACGCGTCGATGCTCTACCTCGTGGAGATGCTCGAGGGCGGCGAGGACCCGCGCTTCATCGCCCGCCGCATGGTCATCTTCGCGAGCGAGGACGTGGGCAACGCGGACCCGCGCGCGCTCCAGGTGGCGGTGGCCGCCGCACAGGCTGTCGAGCACGTGGGCATGCCCGAGTGCTCCTTCAACCTCGCGCAGGCGGCGATCTACCTGGCGCTGGCGCCCAAGTCGGACACCACCAAGCGCTCGCTCAAGGCGGCGGGCGAATGGATCGCCGAGCACGGCGCGCCCGAGCCGCCCGGCCACCTGCGCAGCGCCGCCTACCCGGGGGCGAAGGCGCTCGGCCGCGGGGAGGGCTACGACTACCCGCACGCGCGCCCGGAGGGTGTGTCGCCCCAGGAGCTGATGCCGCCGGAGGCGGTGGGCGAGACGTTCGTGGAGCTCACCGGGCACGGCGAGGAGCCCGCGCTCAAGGAGCGGCTCGAGAAGATCCGCCGCGCGCGCGGGCGCTAGGGGCCGGCCCAGCCGGCCAGGCGGAGCGCGTCGCGCACCCCGCCCTCGCTGCCGATCACGGCGGCGGTGGCCAGCGCGAACAGAGGCAGGGTCACGCTCAGGGGCGCCCGCCGCCGGGACACGACGAGCACGGCAAGCCCCACCGACAGCTCGGCGGACAGCACACACGCCGCGGCGCGCCCGACCCAGTCGTGCATGAGCAGGAGCGCCTCGCCCGTGAGCGCGCCCGAGAGCAGTGCGGCCGAGGCGCTGCGCGCGATCCGGTCGCCGTCGCGCCAGTGCGCCCCCGCGAAGCCGAACAGCGCGCCCGCGCCGAGCGCCACCGTTCCCCACGCGGCCGCCATCGGCACCGCGTAGGACGCAGCGGCCCAGCCGCCGGCCGCGGCGACGATCGTGAGCAGGTACCAGCCGCCGGTGGCCAGCACGAGGGCGCCCGCACCGCCCGCGGCGCCGAGCAGTCGCGAGCCCGCCATCGCCCCCACGAGCCAGGCCACGGCCAGCCAGGGAGCGCCGAGCGCGACGGCCGTGTGGCCGACGGCGGCGATCGCCTGGCCGTGCGGCAGGCCGGCGCCGGCGTGCACAGCGACCCGGCCCGCGACGCCGAGTCCGAGCGCGGCTATCAGGGCGAGCAGAACGGGTCGCCAGGGGAAATGCTGCGTGCGCGGGCCGGTGCGCATTCTGAACCGAGGATAGGCGGCTCGTGACACGCATAACTTGCTGCGCAAACCTGGAATGACGCCGCCGCGTCTGCCACCCTCGGTTGGTGCGTAGAAGGCTGCGTCAAGAGTTGCTCGACCCAGGGGCGATGCTGGCCACGGTCCACGAGCTGGACAGCGGCCTGAAGATCGGCCTGCGGCTGACCCGTCCCAGCGACGCCCCGCGCGTGCGCGCGTTTCTCGACCGCCTGTCCCACGAGACGCGCCTCAAGCGCTTCTTCATGGCCATGCCCACGGCCGACGAGCGCAGCGTGAACCACTTCACCTTCTACAACCCGCGCGAGCGCATCGTGGTGGCCGCCACCGCGCCACTCGCGGGCGTGGAGGAGGTGATCGGGCTCGCCGACATCGCGCTTGTCGAGACGGGCGTGGCCGAGCTCGGCATCGTGGTGGACGACGCGCACCAGGGTGTGGGCGTGGGCGGTGCGCTGATCGAGGCGGTGTCCTCGCTCGCCGCGGCCAACGGCGCCACGCATCTGCGCGCGGAGATGCTCGAGCACAACCGCCCGATGCTCCGGCTGCTCGAGCGGCTCGGCCACACCGTTCAGACGGTGGAGGAGGGGCACGTGCTCGCGTACACGCGGCTGCCGCTTCGCCGCGAGCGCCGCGCCGCCTGACGAAGCTCGGCAGAATCCTCCCGATGGAGGCAGCCACCAGCGCGGCGCGGGACCTGCTCGAGTCGTTCAGCCCCACCACGGGCGAGCGCATCGGCGCGGTGCCCACAGTCGCCCCCGGCGAGGTCCAGTCGATCGTCGACGACGTGGCGAGCGTGCAGCCGTTCTGGGCGCAGCTCTCGCTGCCCGACCGAGCCCGCTACATGCGCCGCGCGGCGCAGGCGATCATCGACGACCTCGACGACATCGCCGGCCTCCTGTCCCGCGAGCAGGGCAAGCCCATCAACGAGGCCTACGTGATGGAGCTCCTGCCGACGATCGACGCCCTCCACTGGATCGCCGACAACGGCGAGGAGATCCTCGCCGACGAGCACATCAAGCAGCCGCAGATCTTCTTCAAGCAGAAAAAGGCGTGGTTCTCCTACGAGCCGCTCGGCGTCGTGGGCGTGATCGCGCCCTGGAACTACCCGTGGTCGATCCCCTTCGGCGAGGTGGCGATGGCGCTGATGTGCGGCAACGGCGTGGTGCTCAAGCCCGCGTCCCTCACGCCGCTGATCGGCGAGCGCATCCAGACGATCTTCGAGCGCGCGGGCGTGCCTGAGGGGCTCGTGCGCACCGTGCACGGAGGCGGCGCGGTGGGAGGCGCGCTCGTGGAGTCGAGCGCGGCCAAGATCTTCTTCACCGGCTCCGTGGAGGTCGGGCGGGGCGTGGGCATGGCCTGCGCTGAGCGGCTCAAGGGCTGCGTGCTCGAGCTGGGCGGCAAGGACCCGCAGATCGTGCTCTCGGACGCGAACCTCGCGAACGCGATCTCGGGCTGCCTCTGGGGCGGCTTCGCGAACGCGGGCCAGACCTGCTCGGGCATCGAGCGCGTGTATGTGATGCGCGACGTGGCGGAGCGCTTCACCCAAGGCGTCGTGGACGGTGCGAAGGCGCTGCGCGTGGGGGACCCGCTGTCGTTCGACACGGAGATCGGGCCGATGGTGTCGGTCGACCAGTACGACCTGGTGGTCGAGCTGGTGGACGACGCGGTCGCGAACGGCGCCACCCTCCACTGCGGCGGCCCGAAGGAGGTCGCCGGCTTCAGCGGCCGCTTCTACGCCCCCGCCGTGCTCACGGGCGTGACGCACGAGATGCGCATCATGCGCGAGGAGATCTTCGGGCCCGTGGTCCCGATCGTCACGGTCGACTCCGAGGAGGAGGCCGTCGATCTCGCCAACGACTCCGAGTTCGGCCTCGGCGCCTCGATCTGGTCGCTCGACCGCGAGCGTGCCGCGCGCATCGGCCGCCGGCTCGACACCGGCATGGTCTGGCTGAACGACCACATGTACTCCCACGGCGCCTGCCAGTGCGCCTGGGGCGGCTCCAAGCACTCGGGCCTCGGGCGCGCGCACTCGAAGTTCGGCTTCTACGAGTGCGTGAACGTCAAGCAGATGGTCTGGGAGCCGTCGCGCACGCGCGACTTCTGGTGGCACCCGTATGACGCTTCGCTCGGCAAGTCGATGCAGGCGGCGGCGAAGCTCCTCTACGGGCGCGACTCGGACAAGTGGGGAGCGCTGCGCAGCGGCGCGCTGCCGCTGGCCCGGCTGGGTGCGAAAACGCTGCGCGACGTCTTCCGCGACTAACCCAGGTCGGCTAGCCCACTTGACGTAGGGGTGCAGCCGATCTAGGTTCGGTCCAGGCCCACACCGACTCGCGACGAGGCCCGTTCCTGGCCGGGAACAACGGCCTCCCGGAGGATGCAATGCACCGTCTCTCGCCACGCCTTCTGGTCGCCGTGCCAATGGCCGTAGCCGCGCTCGTCATCGCCGGCTGCGAGTCGCCGAGGCTCGACACGCAGACCGCCCAGCAGCAGGACCTGATCGGCCCGCTGCAGATCACGACGCCGATCGAGAGCTGCTCCAACGACTCGCCGGTCGACAACACCGGCTGCTTCTCCGAGGCCAGCGAGCAGCTTCTCGTGGGCTATCGCGTGCCAGTCGGTGCCGTCGCCCCGGACCTCGTGCACGGCTCCGGCGCGAGCGACACCGTGCCGACAACCTTCCACCTGAGCCCCTCCTACGCGAGCGAGTTGCAGCGGCTGGTGCCCGCGGCCACCGGGGAGCAGTGGGTCGGCTACATCTCGGACCAGTTCGACCTTCCCCCAACCACCACCGACCCCGATCGGATCACACTGGCTCCTGGCTTCGAGGTCCCCTCGAGCCTGGGCGGCAACCCCTTCACCTACGGCACCGTGGTGGGCCTTCGGAACAACCTGACGGTCACCGACGCCACGCGAGAGGTCGTCTGCAACGCGACGGACCTGACCAGCGCGAGCCTGGACGGCTCCACCACCTGCGTTACCGACCCCGTGAACCTGACCATCCTGAACACGGACACCTCAACCGATCCCACGCGCGTGCTCCAGCTCAGCGCGGGCCCCGCCCCGACGGTGCACGCGGGCGACACGGCGACGGTGCCGTTCGACGCGAAGCTGATCGGCGCCGCGCTGCCCGGTGGCACGAGCTTCCCGCTCAGCGCCGGCAGCCCACTGGCGGGCGGCACGGCCGCGCCCGGGGCGGCGGCGTTCACGCCCGCGCCGGGCGACAACGCCGAGTCGGCAACGCTGAAGGTTCCCGCCAGCACCCCGGCGGGCGACTACCCGCTCACGCTCGCCGCCACGAGCGGAGGCACCACGCGCTCGGCCACGGGCACGGTGCACGTGCTCGCGGTGCCGGGACTCGTGATCACGTTCTCGCCGCACTCGCTGAAGGTCTCGAAGAGCGGTGTCGCGACGCTGCCGATCTCTTGCCCCTCCACGTCGATCGATCCGTGCGCGGGCTCGGTGACCCTCAACACGGTCGGCAAGGTGCTGATCGCGAAGAGGCACAAGGCACGCAAGCGGGCGCTCAAGCTCGGCTCCGGCAAGTTCACGCTGGCGCCGGGCGCGAGCGGCACCGTGAAGATCAAGCTCTCGTCCACGGGCCGCAAGGCGCTCGCGCGCACGGGCAAGCTGAGCGCCAAGGCCACGTTCGTAATGGTCAACCGGGCGGGCACGAAGAGCACGACGGTCAAGCGCGTGACGCTGCACGGGCCGAAGGCGAGGAAGCACCACAAGAAGAAGTAGGCGTGCGCGGTAGGCGGTAGGCAGCGGCTACGACCGTTCCGTCCGGCTCGGCGGCGAGAGTCAGGTTTCTGACAGACGCCGTCATGGAAGCAGCGATGGCGGAGCGCCTTTGGCCCATCCAGGCGCCCGCCTCCCTCGAAAAGGAGCGCGCATGAGCCGAAGGCTTCGTGTCCTGGCCGCCGGCGGATTGGTCACGCTGGCCGCCGTCGTCCTGTCCGGTTGCGTGACGATCAGTTCGCAGACCGTCAACCAGCCGAATGGCATCGGCCCCGTCCAGATCTCGACGGTGCTCGACATCTGCAACCCCAACATCGGAACACCACCGCCCAAGTGCACGGTCCCCTCGGACGCGGGGCAGCTCCTGCTCGCCTACAGAGTGCCGAACGGGACGACCACGCCCGACTCCTTCCCCGGCGTCACGCCGACCCAGAGCGTGACGTTCGCGCGCAGTTCGAGCCTGGTGAGCCAGCTCGAGTCGTTGATCCCCAGCGGCCCGGGCGAGAAGTGGGTGGGCTACATCGCCGACCCGGTCTTCGCGCCGCAGGGCGACGACACGCTGATGACGCTCACCCCGACGTTCGTTCCGCCCAACCCGGATCCGACCACGTTCACGTACCGGACCGTGGTGGGCGCCCGCGAGGTCGACGGCAGCCACCTGTCCACCGCCGCGGTCGACTGCGGTGCGGACGCGCTCGGGGTGAACAGCTCGGCTCAGACCCAGTGCATCTCGAACCCGGGCTCGCTGAGCACGGTCAACTCGGACGAGCAGGTCCAGACGAACGACCTACAGCTGCTCGCCGGGAGCCCGCCCAGCGTCTATCCAGGCGATACGGCGAGCGTGCCGTTCGACCTCAAGCTGCTCGGCCCCGCCAGCCCGCTCGCCTCGTTCGCCCTCGGCGCGGCCACCGGCCTGTCCGGGGCCACGGCCACCCCCGGGGCCGCGAACCAGGCACTCAGCCCGGGCGACAACGCGCAGGCGGTGAGCGTCCCGGTGCCGGTCAATGCGGCCGCCGGCAGCTACCCCGTCTCCCTCACGGCCGTCAACGGGCCGCAATCGCGCTCGTCCACCGGCAGCGTGACGGTGCTCGCACTGCCCGCCGCCCCGCTCCCGGCGTTCAAGTCGAGGACCGTCACGGCTTCGGGCAGTGGCGCCACCTACAACCTGATCTGCGCCGGCGGTAGCGGCGTGGTCGACCCGTGCAACGGCACGATCAGCGTGTCGAGCTCGAAGGCGGTCGCGGCGAAGGCCAAGAAGAAGGTGCTCAAGTTCGGCAGCGGCAGCTTCAACATCGCCGTGGGCCAGTCGGGCAAGGCCAAGGTGAAGCTCACGAAGAAGGGGCTCGCCTACCTGAAGAAGCACGGCAAGGCCAAGGTCACGATCACGATCACGGACAAGAACCGCGCAGGCGCCGCACACACGACGCACGCGAGCGGCACGCTGAAGAAGGCGAAGAAGCACAGGAAGAAGTAGGCGGTCTGGGGTTGGGGTAGGGAGTAAGGGCTGCTCGGGGGCTGACGTCCAAGCCCCAGCCCCTTACCCCCTACTCCCTACACTCCAGCCATGCCCGCCAACGCCTACGCAGGCAAAGAATGCGTCTGTCAGCTGCGCCGGGGGATCTGCGACCAGTCTTGTGTCCAGGGGATGCTCGACACGCCGTTCTACATCGCGTGCCTCAAGCTCTCCGGCCGGCGCTGCCTGGTCATAGGCGGCGGTGACATCGGACTCGAGAAGGTCGAGGGGCTGCTCGCCTGCGACGGTCAGGTCACGCTCGTCGCGCCCGACGCGATCGACCCGCTCCGCGAACTTGCGGCCGATGGCTCGATCGAGTGGGAGCAGCGCGAGTACGCGGGCGCCGAGGACCTGGAGGGCGTGTTCATTGTCATCGCGGCCACGAACGACACGGACGTGAACATCCGCGTGTACGAGGACGCCGAGCGCCGCGCGATGCTCGTGAACGTGGTCGACGTCCCGCCGCTCTGCAACTTCATCCTGCCGGCGATCTTCCGCACCGGCCCGCTCGCGATCGCGATCTCCACGGCCGGCGCGAGCCCCGCGCTCGCCAAGCGCATCAAGGCCGAGATCGCCGAGGAGTACGGGGTGCCCTACGCGCGGCTCGCCGAGCTGCTGAACGAGGTGCGCGGCTGGGCCAAGGGCACGCTGCCCACCTACCAGGACCGCAAGGTCTTCTTCGAGTCGATCGTCAACGGCGAACCCGACCCGGTCGAGCTGCTCCGTCAGGGCGACGAGCAGGCCGTGCGCGATCTGATCGCGTCGGCGCAGCGCTCGGCCACGGCGGCCGCGGCATAGCCGAGCAGCTCTCCCATCTCGACGACGAGGGCAACGCCCGAATGGTCGACGTCGGCGCGAAGCCGGTCACGGACAGGCGCGCGGTGGCGCGCGCGATCGTGCGCATGAAGCCGGAGACCGCCGCGGCGGTGGCGGCCGGGAACGCGCCGAAGGGCGACGTGATCTCGACCGCCCGCATCGCAGGCATCCAGGCGGCCAAGCGCACGCCCGAGCTGATCCCGCTCTGTCACCCGCTGCCGCTCTCGTTCATGGACGTGACGGTCGAGGTGGACGCGGCCGAGGGCGTCGTCACGATCCAGTCCGAGGTGCGCACGAGCGCTCAGACCGGCGTGGAGATGGAGGCGCTCACCGCCTGCTCGGTGGCGGCGCTCACCGTCTACGACATGGTCAAGGGCATCGAGCGTGGCGTGGAGATCGCGGAGGTCACGCTGCTCGAGAAGACCGGCGGCCGCCACGACTGGCGCCGGGGCGGATGAGCGTCCACGAGACCGCCTCGAAGGCCTGGGGCAAGTCCGCCGAGGTCTACGAGCGCGCGCGGCCCGAGTACCCGCCCGAGGCGATCGACTTCCTCCACGAGCTGGGGCTGAGCGACGACAGCGACGTGCTCGACCTCGCGGCCGGCACCGGCAAGCTCACCCGCGCGCTGATCGCGGCGGGTGCGCGGGTCACCGCGGTGGAGCCGCTGTCGGCGATGCGCCAGATGCTCCAGCAGCGGCTGCCGGAGGCCACGGTGATGGAGGGCACCGCCGAGCGCATCCCCGTGCAGGACGGGACGATCGACCTCGTGACCGTGGCGCAGGCGTTCCACTGGTTCGACGCGCCGAAGTCGGTGAACGAGATCGCGCGGGTGCTGCGAGCGGGCGCCGGCCTCGCCGCCATCTGGAACGTGCGCGACGAGAGCGTCGAATGGATGGCGATGATCGGCGAGCTCACCGATGGCGTCCGCGCCGGCACGCCGACCCACCAGAGCGGCGACTGGCGCAAGCCGTTCGACGCCCAGGGCAGTCCGTTCGAGCCGCTTCGGCGCGAGACCTTCAGGCACACCCAGGAGGTCACGCGCGCGGACGCGGTCGACGTGTTCGCCTCGCGCAGCTACGTGGCGTCGCTTCCCGAGGATGAGCGCAACCACCTGCTCGAGCGCGTGGCGGAGCAGGTCCCGAAGACCGACGTCGTCGAGATCCCGTACATCACCGAGCTCTATTGGACCCGCAAATCCCCGTAGGCTGAGCGCTCGATGCGAGCTGCGGTGCTCACGATCTCGAGCTCGAGGACGCGGCGCGAGGACGACGAGTCCGGCAACGCGCTCGTCGCCTTCTGCGAGGAGGCGGGCCTCGAGACGGTCTACGACTCGGTGAGCGACGACCGCGAGGCGATCGCCACGGCTCTCAAGCGGCTCGCCGACAACGAGCAGGTGCGCTTCATCTTCACCACCGGCGGCACGGGCCTGACGCACGACGACGTGACGCCCGAGGCCACGCTCGACGTGATCGACCGCGAGGCGCCCGGCTTCGCCGAGGCAATCCGCGTGGAGTCGCGCACGCACACGCCGCTCGGCATCCTCACGCGCGGGGTGTCCGGGGTCCGCGGCCGCACGCTGATCGTCAACTTCCCCGGGTCGCCCAAGGCGGTCCGCCAGTCCTGGCCCGTGGTGGAGCCCACGCTGCGCCACGCGGCGGAAACGCTCGAGCGTGACTGACGCGAGCGCGGCGCCGGTCGTCGAGGTCGAGGGTCTCGAGCGGCGCTACGGGGAGCGGGCCGCGCTCACCGGCGTGTCGTTCAAGCTCGGCGAGGGGCAGACGCTCGGGCTGTTCGGGCCGAACGGCGCCGGCAAGTCCACGCTCCTGCGCGTGCTCGCCACGCTGCTGCGGCCGCACGAGGGCACGGTGCGCGTGCTCGACGCCACGCTGCCCGACGAAGCGTGGAAGGCGCGCGGCCGGGTGGGCTACGTGGGCCACGAGCCGCTGCTCTACCGCGAGCTGAGCGGCCGCGAGAACCTCGTGTTCCATGCGCGCCTGCACCGCGTGCCCGAGCCGCGCGTGGACGAGCTGATCGAGGCGGTGGGGATGCAGCGCCGCGCCCACGACCCGGTGCGCGAGCTCTCGCGGGGGATGGTGCAGCGACTGTCGGCCGCGCGCGCCCTGCTGCACGATCCGCCGCTCCTGCTGCTCGACGAGCCCTACTCCGGGCTCGACCCGGCGGCGCGCGAGCTGCTCGACCCGCTGATCGGCAAGCCGTCGGGGCGCACGCGCGTGCTCGTGTCGCACGACATCGAGTCGGGCGCCGCGGAGTCGGACATCGCGCTCGGCCTGCGCGCGGGCAAGCAGGTGGCTTTCGGCAACCCGGACCCGGCCGAGCTGCGGGGGCTGTTCCAGTGATCGCCACCGCCTGGGCCATCCTGCGCAAGGACATCCAGATCGAGCTGCGCACGAAGGAATCCGTGCCGGCGATGGCGCTCTTCAGCGTCACCGTGTTCGTGCTCTTCCACTTCGGCCTCCAGCGGAACGCGCTCGCGGGCGACCTCGCGGCCGGCGTCCTGTGGGTCACGCTCATCCTCGCCACGGTGCTCGCGGTCAACCGCCTGTTCGTCACCGAGCGCGAGCAGGGCGGGATCGACGGGCTGCTGCTCGCCCCGATCGACCGCACGGCGGTGTTCCTGGCGAAGGCGGCCGCGCTGTTTCTCTACCTGGTGCTGCTCGAGCTGATCGCGGTGCCCGCCTTCGGGCTCCTGCTGCTCGAGCCGGACCTGATCAAGCCGCTGCCCACGCTGATCCTGTTGCTGCTGCTCGCGGACGTCGGCCTGGCCTCGGTCGGAGCGCTCGTGTCGGCCATGGCGGTGGAGACGCGCGCGCGGGATCTGATCGTGCCGCTGCTGCTCCTGCCGCTGCTCGTGCCGGTGGCGATCGCCGGCGCGGAGGCCACCGAGCCCCTCTTCAGCGGGAACCAGGCCGCTCACGGGCTGGGCAAATGGGTAGGGCTTCTCGGCCTCTACGATATGGTCTTCCTCCTGGTCTCGATCGCAGTATTCGACTTCCTTCTGGAGGACTGACCCTTGTACGGCAAGGGACTTAGAACCCTCTCCATCGCAGCCGCAGCCACGCTCGGCACGGCGCTCGGCCTCGTGTTCTTCTACGCCCCGCTCGACGCGGACCAGGGGTTCATCCAGAAGATCTTCTACCTCCACGTGCCGCTCGCGATCGTCACGCTGTTCGGCTTCATGGCCGGCGGCCTGATGGCGATCAAGTACCTGCGCAGCGGGGACCG
The DNA here is from genome assembly GCA_036491015.1 of Thermoleophilaceae bacterium. Classification (GTDB taxonomy): domain Bacteria; phylum Actinomycetota; class Thermoleophilia; order Solirubrobacterales; family Thermoleophilaceae; genus JAICJR01. Next base: position 10,825 of record DASXCV010000059.1, read on the forward strand.
CGGCTGGGACATGCGCTCGTACGTGGCCATCCACCTGTCGATCGTGCTCGCCGTCGGCGTGCTCATCACGGGCGCGATCTGGGCCAAGGCCTCGTGGGGTCACTGGTGGGTGTGGGACGAGCCGACGCTGGTCTCGTTCCTGATCATCTTCCTGCTCTATTGCTGCTACCAGCCGCTGCGCTTCTCGATCGAGGATCCCGATCGCCAGGCCCGCTATGCGGCGGTGTTCGCAATCGTCGCCGGCGCGTTCGTCCCGCTCAACTTCGTGGCCGTGCGGATGGCGCAGTCGTTCGCCCACCCGCGCGTGCTCACCACCACCGGCGGCAACCTGCCCGGCTCGATGCGGCTCACTTTCCTCGTGTCCCTGCTCGGCATGGCGCTCCTCTACGTGACCCTGTGGAAGCTCGAGCTGACGGCG
>DASXCV010000060.1:0-8722 GCA_036491015.1 Thermoleophilaceae bacterium
GCCTGCGTCTTCACCGGCACCTATCCCTCGCGGCACGGGGTGAAGCTGACGATGACGCGGGGCGACCTCTTCCCGGATCCCAAGCACCTGCCCGACGTGCTCCGCACCGCGGGAGAGGTGGCATGGCGCGGCGAGGTGCCGGCGGGGCGGCTGGCGAAGGCGTTCGGCCGTGGCGCCCTCCGGATGGGTCCGAAGAGCGGTCACGAGCCTGAGCTCCGGCCAGGCACGCCCACGCTTGGAACGCTGCTGCGCGAGCGCGGCTATCACGTGGTGTTCAAGGGCAAATGGCACCTGTCGAAGCCGGTCGATGGCGACGACTGGAGTGACGCCGACTCCGCGCGCATCGAGCGCGACTGGGGCTTCGCGGGCTGGGAGCCGCCCGATGCCGGCGGGGACGCGAAGCCGGCGGGCTTCGGCGGCGGCGTGGCCGGCCGGAGCGGGGAGGGTTGGGACGAGGACTACACGCGCCAGGTCGAGCGCTGGCTCGCGCGCGCCGAGCTGCCGGAGCCGTTCTGCCTCGTCTTCTCGCTCGTCAATCCGCACGACGTGCTCTCCTACCCGTCGTCGTACCTCGAGGGCGGCTACTCGCCGCGCGAGTTCGACGACATCCACGTGCCACTGCCCGCGACAGTGGACGAGGACCTGCGCGACAAGCCCACCGTGCACGCGCTGATGAAGCTCGGGCAGGCCTCCTACCTCGGCGCGCTGCGCGGTCGCGAGGAGCAGCAGCGCTACGTCGACTTCTATGCGCACCTCCACCGCCTGGTCGACCGGAAGATCGGCCGCCTGCTGGCGGCGCTCGGCGACCCGGGCGACCCCGGCTCGCTTCGCTCCCGCACCGTGATCGTGCGCACCTCCGACCACGGCGAGATGGCGATGTCGCACGGGGGGCTGCGGCAGAAGATGTTCAACGTCTACGAGGAGGCGCTGCGGGTGCCGTTCGTGGTGTCGAGCCCGCGGCTGTTCGACGGGCCGCGCGAGAGCGACGCGCTCGTCTCGCTCGTGGACGTCGTGCCGACCCTGCTCGGCCTGAGCGGCGAGGCGAACGGCGCGCCGCGCTTCGACGGCCGGGACCTGGGCCCGCTCATCCGCGGCGAGGCCGACTCCGTGCGCGACGCGGTGCTCTTCACCTATGACGACCACCAGGCGGGCACCGCGTTCCAGAACGCGCCCGGCCAGCCCAACCGCATCCGCTGCGTGCGCGACGCGCGCTGGAAGTACGCGGTCTACCTCGACCCGACGGCACGCACGCCGGCCGAGTACGAGCTTTACGACCTCGACAGCGATCCCGACGAGGCGCTCAACCTCGTCGACAAGCGCAGCGGGGCCGGGCGCACCGCGGAGGCACGGGCACAACGCGCCCGCTTGCACGACGTCCTGGAGATCGCCTGCGCCCGCAGCGGCACCGACACACCCGCGCTGCCGCCGCTGCGCTGACGGCGCTTTCCGCCAACCTCGGACTACTCGGTTTGGAGTACCCGGAACCGGGGCATATTCCGCGCAGACCGGCAGGGACTGGGTACGCCGGATCGAAGGTTATGCCCGAGTGACACGGCTCCCGGGCATGAACGAGGAGGAGCAAGATGCTCTTGGTTGAGCGGGATAGCCGGTTTTCGGGCCTCGTCTGTGGTATCTGCCACGCGCCACTTCAGCCCGGTGATCGGATTCTGCCGAGTTACAGGCAAGGACAGCCGCGGGCGATCCACGCCCATTCCTGTGTAGTGACGCGGATGCCGGTTGAGAAGCCGGCCGTTGCTCCGCTGGCTCGCGCGGCCTGATCTTTGCCGGCGGGACTGCCGCACGGTGAGATATCTCGCCGTGCTCCCGGGACCGCGGTCCGCGCGGCGAGATATCTCACCGCACGGCCGTCTTGGTGTCCCTCGGGCTCGCGTAACGCGATTGGTGCACTGCTGTTCTGAACTGGTGCGCGTAGGTATGTAACGGTCGCGTTTCTGGTTTGAAGCTGGGGTGGGTGTGGGTTCAGAGGCACCCGTTTCATGTTGGGCTTGCTGCGTTTGTGGCTGGGCTGCTTGTGTGGCAGCTGGGGTTCCTCGATGTGTTTCTTTGCGCTGCCGGTGTGGCGGTCGGGCTCGCTTTTGCTCGGGCGCCTGGGCTTGCCCTTGTTGCTGCTGTTCTTCTGGCAGGCGGGGCGGCTGTGGGACATGTGCGCGTGCGGAGCATCGATGCTCCGGCCTCGCATCTGCATCCGGGGGAGCGGTTTGTGGGGCGGGCTGTCTTGCTCGAGCGGCCGCGGGGGTCGCGGTTCGACTCGTCGGCTGAGGTGCGGGTGGCGTCCGGGCCGGCGCGCGGTGCGCTCGTGCTCGCGCGGGCGCCGCTCGGGTGGCGCTGGCCGTCCGGCGGGGCGGTGGGGACGTCGCTGGCGGTGGCCGGGCTCGTGTCGCGACCGCACCGGAGCGCAACGGCCGACTTCGACTACCCGGCGTATCTGAGGCGGCGCGGCATCGGCTTCGAGCTGGCGCTCGAGCGGCTCGACCCCGGCGGGCCGCCGCGCGGGGGCGTCGCGGGCGTGGTGGACTCGCTGCGGCTGCGCGCCGAGCGTGGGCTTGCGGCGGGCGTCGGCGGGGCGAACGGCGCGCTCGCCACCGGCATGGTGCTGGGCGAGGACCAGCGCATCGACCCGGAGGTGAAGGACGACTTCCGCCGCTCGGGACTCAGCCACCTGCTCGCCGTGTCGGGCCAGAACGTGATGCTGCTCGGCGCGCTGGCGCTGCCCCTGTTCGGGCTCGTGGGGCTCGGGCCGCGCGCGCGGCTTGCCGGGGTGGCCGGGCTCGTGGCCCTGTACGTGCCGCTGGCCGGCGCCGGCCCGTCGCTTCAGCGCGCTGGCGCGATGGGCGCCGCCGGGCTGGCCGCGGCCGCCGCCGGGCGGCCCACATCGCGCTGGTACGCGCTGCTGCTCGCCGCGGCCGCCACGCTCGCGGTGAACCCTCGGGTGGCGGGCGACCCGGGCTGGCAGCTGTCGTTCGCCGCCGTGATCGGGATCGCGCTGCTCGTGCCTTCGTTGCGCAGCGGCCTGCGCTGGCTGCCGGGCCCGCTCGCCGAGGGCGCCGCCATCACCGCCGCCGCCACGCTCGCCACGGCGCCGCTCCTGGCGCACCACTTCGGCTCGGTGCAGCTCGTCGCGCTGCCCGCCAACCTCGCCGCCCTGCCGGCGGTGGCTCCGATCATGTGGCTCGGGATGCTGCAGGCCGCGCTCGGCATGCTCGGCGGCCCGGCCGTGACCGTGGCCGGCGGCCTGGGCGCACTCAACGGGCTGCTGCTCGCCTACCTGCGCGCGGTGGCGCGCTGGTTCGGCGACGCGCCGCACGGGCAGGCGGCGGTGGCGCTCCGCTCGCCAGTGGCGGTGGTGGCCGCGTACGCCGGCATGGCGGCGCTCATCCTGCTGGTCTCGCGCCTCGCGCGGAGAGCCGAGCCGCGCGCGCCCGCCTGGGCCGCCGCCTGGCGGCGGATCCCGGGGAGGCGTCGCCTGGCCATCGCGGCAGCGGCCACGGCATCGCTGCTGCTCGGCGGCTGGACGCTCACCGGGCCGCCGCCGGCGCCGCGCCGGCTCAGCGTCTCCTTCCTCGACGTCGGCCAGGGCGACGCCACGCTGATCCAGGATCCGAGCGGCGCGGCGGTGCTGTTCGACGGCGGCCCGCCCGAGGCCCGCGTTGCGCGCCTGATCCGCAACCTCGGCGTCAGCCGGCTCAGCCTGGTGGTGGCCACGCACCAGTCGCGCGACCACCAGGGCGGTCTGCACGAGGTGCTCCGGCGCTTCCACGTCGGCCTCTTCCTCGACGGCGGCGACGGCACGCGCGACCCCGACTTCATCAGCCTCGAGCACGAGGCCGACGCCCACGGCATCAGACGCGTGGCGGCACGCGCGGGGGAGACGCTGCGCGCCGGCGGGCTCACGATCCGCATCCTCTCCCCGCCGCCGCGCCCGCCCGGGCCGCCGCCGGATGACCCCAACCAGCGCGCCGTGGTGGCGATCGTGAGCGAGGGCGGCTTCAGCGTCTTCCTCTCGGCGGACGCGGAGAGCCCGGCGCTGCTTCCGCTGCGGCTGCCGCGAGTGACTGCCATGAAGGTGCCCCACCACGGCAGCGACGACCCCGGCCTGCCGCGCGTGCTGGCGGAGCTCCGGCCCCAGGTGGCAGCCATCGAGGTGGGCGCGCACAACCTCTACGGCCACCCGCGGGCGTCAACGCTCGCGGCGCTCCACAAGGCCGTCCCACACGTCTACCGGACCGACCGCGACGGCACGGTCACCCTCAGCGTGAGCGGCGGGCGGCTGACCATCTCCACCCACTCCTAGACTCCCACCGGTGAGCGGCCTGAACCCCGTCTATCTGATCTCCGGCGAGGACGACGCCAAGATCGACGCCTGGCGCGGGCGTCTCCGCCACCGTGCCGAGGAGGAGGGCGGCCCGGGCGCGCTCGAGACCTTCGACGCCCGCGAGACGAGCGCCGAGGCGCTGGCCGCCGAGCTCGCCGCCCTCACCTTCAACTCGGGCACGCGCTACCTGCTGGCCGACTTCGTGCAGTCGTGGAAGGCCGGCGATCTCGAACCGCTCGAGCGCGCGATCGCGGACATGTCGCCGGACACGGTGCTCGTGCTGATCGCCCGCGGGAAGGTGCAGGCGCGGCTGGCGAAGGCCGTGCAGAAGTCCGGGGGCGAGGTGCGCGCCTACGAGGCGCCCAAGCCCTGGGAGATGCACAAGTGGGTGATCGCGCGGGCGAAGGACGAGGGGCTCACGCTCGACTCCGAGGCGGCCAAGACGCTCGTGTCGGCCGTGGGCACGGGGCAGCAGCGCCTCGCGCGCGAGGTGGAGAAGCTGGTGCTGGCCGCGCACCCGTCGGCCTCGCTGAGTGCCGAGGAGGTGGAGCAGCTCGCCCCCGCGGAGGCCACGCGCAGCAGCTACGACGTGGCCGACGCGCTCGTGGCGGGCGACGGCCGGACCGCGCTCGCACTCTCGGAGAAGCTGCTCGAGCGCGACGAGCACGGCTCGAAGATCATGTACGCGATCACGCGCCGCCTGCGCGACGTGCACCGCGCCGCCTCGCTCCTCGAGCAGGGTGTGCCCGAGCAGAAGGTCACGGCTGCGCTCGGCGGGCCGCCCTGGGCGGCGAAGAAGGTGATCGCGCGCGCGAAGACGGCCGACCGTCACGCGCTCGAGCACGCCCTCTGCACGTTCGCGGATCTCGAGGTGGACCTGCGCGGAGGCGGCAGCGGCGGCCTCGACGAGGACACGGCCTTCTCGCTCGCCCTCACACGGGCGGCGGGCGGCTAGTTGAGCTTGGCGCGCAGCACGGCCGCGCGGGCCTTCTTGCGCGCGCCGTTGTTGCGGTGCAGCGCGTGGCGCTTCACCGCGCGATCGATGAGCGAGATGAGCTCGCGCTGCTCCGTGTCGGCCGTGGCGGAGTCGCCGGCTTCGACGGCGGCCTCGAGGCGGCGGAAGTACGTCTTGATCGCCGACGTGTAGTGCCGGTTCTCGAGCCGCTCACGCTCCGCCCGGTGGATGCGCTTTTCTTGTGAGGCGATGTTTGCCATGACACACAGGCGCCGCGACTCTGCTGGTCGCGGCGGCGGCTTACTATAGCGGCCTCGTGGCGGCTCCAGAGCGCCCAGCCGCGCCCCGAGGGGCCGACCGCGTGAGACCGCGGCGTGGCGGCACGTCCGGGGACGGGCCGCCGCCGCCGGAGGGGCCGGGCTCGACCGGCAGCGGCCGCCGTCTGGCGGTCAGCACCGCGTTCTTCTCGGCGGCCACCGGCATCTCGCGCGTGGCGGGTCTCGCGCGGGAGATCATCGCGGCGAGCTACTTCGGCGTGAGCGGCGCGATGTCGGCGTTCACGATCGCCTTCCAGGTGCCGAACCTGATGCGCGCGCTGTTCGCCGACGCCGCGCTCCAGGGCGCGTTCGTACCGGTCTTCACCGAGCTGCTCGAGAAGGGCAAAAAGCGCGAGGCGTACACGGTCGCGTGGAGCGTGTTCAGCCTGATGGCCGCGCTGCTGGGCATGGTCACCCTGCTCTTCCTCGTGCTGGCGGGACCGATCATGTCCGCGGTCACGCCGGGCTTCGACCACTCGCCCGAGCTGCGCCACCTCACGATCACGATGTCTCGAATCATGTTCCCGGTGGTGCTGCTGCTGGCGCTGTCCGGGGTGATCGTGGGGATGCTCAACTCGCTCGGGCACTTCAGCATCCCGGCACTCACGCCGGTGATCTGGAACCTCATCATCATCGCCTGCCTCGTCCTGCTGCGAAGTCATTTCAGGCCGTCGCACGCGATCTACGCCTACGCGATCGGCGTGTTGCTCGGGACGATCGCCCAGTTCCTGATCCCGATACCCGTCCTGATACACGCGGGGATTCCGATCAAGCTGAGCTTCGATTGGAAGAACCCGGACGTCTGGCGCGTGCTCAAGCTGATGCTGCCGGTGACGATCGCGCTCGGCCTGATCAACTTCGACGCGCTCATCAACTCGATCTTCGGCACGCTCGTGTCCGACCAGGCGCCGGCGGCGATCGACAAGGCGTTCCGCATCTACCAGCTGCCGCAGGGCCTCTTCAGCGTCGCGATCGCCACCGTTCTCTTCCCCACGCTCTCCCGCCTGGCGGCGCGGGCCGACTACGACAACCTCCGCTACACGATGGCCAACGGGGTGAGGCAGACGCTGCTGCTCCTGATCCCCTCGGCGGTGCTGATGGCCATCCTGGCCGAGCCCATCACGCGGCTCCTCTACCAGCGTGGAGCGTTCGGCGGCGGCGCCACCCACCTCGTGTCGATCGCGCTCCTGTGCTGGTCGTTCTCGCTGCCGTTCCAGGGGGCCAGCCTGCTCTTCTCGCGCACCTTCTTCAGCCTGCAGAAGCCATGGTTCACCACAGCGCTCGCGATGGTCAACCTCACAGTGAACGCGGTCTTCTCGGCGATCTTCTACTACCCGTGGGGGATCACCGGCGTCGTGCTCGGCTCGGTGGCGGGCACGTTCGCGATGGCGGTGGCCCAGGCCTGGGTGCTGCGGCGCGACCTCGGCGGGATCGACGGCCAGAGGACGCTGCGCACCGTCGCCCGGATCGTCGTGGCGACCGTGGTCATGGGGCTTGTGAGCTACTTCGTCTGGTGGCTCTTCGACACCGGCCTCGGCACTTCGCTGATCGCCCAGATCATCAGCCTCGGCCTGGGGATCGGCGCCGGAATCCTCGTCTACGCGGGCTGCGTGACCCGCATGAACGTCGAGGAGGCCCACCAGATCCGCCGGCTCCTCCTGAACCGGGCGCGTGTCTAGCATCAGATCGGTGAGCGCCCCCGCCCGCAACATCCGCAACTTCTCGATCATCGCCCACATCGATCACGGGAAGTCGACGCTGGCCGACCGGATCCTCGAGATCACCGGCGCCGTCGACGCGCGCAAGCACCGCCCGCAGGTGCTCGACAAGATGGAGCTCGAGCGCGAGCGCGGCATCACGATCAAGGCGCAGGCGGTGCGCGTGGAATACAAGGCGCGCGACGGCGAGACCTACCGGCTGCACCTGATCGACACTCCCGGGCACGTGGACTTCACCTACGAGGTGTCGCGCTCGCTCGCCGCGTGCGACGGCGCGCTGCTCGTGGTCGACGCCGCCCAGGGCGTGGAGGCGCAGACGCTCGCCAACACCTATCTCGCGGTGGACGCCGGCCTCGAGCTGATCCCCGCGATGAACAAGATCGACCTGCCCGGCGCCGAGCCCGACCGGGTGGCGGGCGAGATCCACGAGCTGCTCGGCGAGGACCCGGACGAGGTGCTCCGCTTCTCGGCCAAGACGGGGGAGGGCGTGGAGGACCTGCTCGAGGCGATCGTCAAGAAGATCCCGTCGCCCGAGGGCGACGTCGACGCTCCCGCGCGCGCCTTGATCTTCGATTCCGAGTTCGACCAGTACCGCGGCGTGATCGCCTACGTGCGAGTGGTCGACGGCGAGCTGAAGAAGGGCGACCAGATCCTCGCGATGCAGAACGGCACCGAGGCGGACATCGACGACATCGGCTTCTTCTCGCCCGAGATGGAGCCGGTCTACGGCCTGCGCGCGGGCGAGGTGGGCTACGTGATCACGGGCGTGAAGGACGTGTCGCAGCTGCGCGTGGGCGACACGCTCACCACGCTCGCGAACCCCGCCGCCGGGCCGCTGCCCGGCTACCGCGAGGTCAAGCCGATGGTGTTCTGCGGGCTCTTCCCGGTGGACACCGACCAGTTCGAGGACCTGCGCGACGCGCTCGAGAAGCTGGCGCTGAACGATGCCGCGCTCTCATACGAGCCCGAGACGAGCCAGGCACTCGGCTTCGGCTTCCGCTGCGGCTTCCTCGGCCTGCTGCACATGGACATCGTGCGAGAGCGGCTCGAGCGCGAGTACGACCTCGAGCTGCTGGCCACCACGCCGACCGTCGAGTACGAGGTGGAGCTCACCGACGGCAGCACGGTGGCGGTGCACTCGCCCTCCGACATGCCCGACCGCGGACTGATCGAGGAGATCCGCGAGCCCTACATCCGCGCCTCGATCCTGTGCCCCAAGGAGGCGGTCGGCGCGGTGATGGAGCTGTGCCAGGAGCGCCGCGGCACGCACGTGGACATGAGCTTCCTGTCGTCCGAGCGGGTGCAGATCCAGTACGACCTGCCGCTCGCCGAGATCGTGCTCGACTTCTTCGACCAGCTGAAGTCGCGCACGAAGGGCTACGCGTCGCTCGACTACGAG
>DASXCV010000061.1:0-4819 GCA_036491015.1 Thermoleophilaceae bacterium
GGGCTGGTCACCCATCAGCCCTACCACGGAGTGGTCCTGACCGACGCCGGACGCCGAATCGCGCTGGAGGTGATCCGCCACCACCGTCTGCTCGAGCTGTACCTGGTGGAGAGCCTGGGCGTCCCCTGGGACCGTGTCCACCAGGAGGCGGAGGTGCTCGAGCACGTGCTCTCCGAGGAGCTCGAGGAGCTGATCGCCCTCAAGCTCGGCGATCCGACGCACGACCCCCACGGCGACCCCATCCCCACGCGCGAGCTGAGGATCGAGGAGGGACACACGAGCAGCATGCAGTCGCTCGAGCCGGGCGCGCGCGGCAGGTTCGTGCGGATCTCGGACTCCGACCCCGAGATGCTGCGCTACCTGGCCGATCAAGGGATCGCGCCCGGGGACGACTTCGTGATTGTGGAGAAGCAGCCTTTCGAGGGGCCGGTGTCGGCGCGGTTCGATAAGCGCGTGCACGTGCTCGGCGGTGCGCTGGCCCGCGCGATGCGCGCCGAGGTGCAGGCTGCATGAGCAAGCCGCTGTCGCCGGACGCAATCGCGCTGCCGACTCCCAGCGCGCTCCAGGAGCTGCGTAAGCGCGGCCGAGTGCGCGGCGCGCTGCCGCTGCTCGGCCCGGCGTTCGTCGCGGCGGTTGCCTACATCGACCCGGGCAACTTCGCCACCAACATCCAGGGCGGCGCGCGCTATGGCTACCTGCTGCTCTGGGTCGTGCTCGCGGCCAACCTGATGGCGATGCTGATACAGATGCTGTCGGCGAAGATCGGCATCGCCACCGGCAAAAACCTGCCGGAGGTGTGCCGCGCCAGCTTCCCGAGGGCCGTGACCTGGGGGCTGTGGATCCAAGCGGAGCTGATCGCCATGGCCACCGACATGGCCGAGTTCGTGGGCGCGGCGATCGCGCTCAACCTGCTCTTCGACGTGCCCCTGTTCGCGGCGGGCCTGATGACCGGCGTCGTCGCGTTCGGCATCCTCGCGCTCCAGCAGCACGGCCACCGCCGCTTCGAGCTCGTCATCGCGGGGTTGTTCGGCGTCGTGCTGCTCGGCTTCCTCTACCAGGCGTTCGAGGTCGGGCCGAGCGCGCACGACGCGGCCAAGGGCTTCATCCCGCACTTCGCGGGCACCGACAGCGTTCTCCTCGCGGCCGGCATCCTCGGTGCCACAGTGATGCCGCACGTGATCTACCTGCACTCGGCGCTCACACAGGGTCGTATAGCGGTCCGCGACGACGGGGAGCGCAAGCGGGTGATGCGCTTCCAGCGGCTCGACGTGGCCATCGCGATGACGGTGGCGGGCGTGGTGAACATCGCGATGCTGATGGTGGCCGCGGCGCTCTTCCACACGACTGGCCATACGGGCGTCGACTCGATCGAGGGCGCCTACCACGGCTTCCAGAACCTGGTGGGCAACGGCGCCGCGATCGCGTTCGGCCTGGCGCTGCTGGCCTCCGGCTTCGCGAGCTCGAGCGTCGGCACCTACGCCGGCCAGGTGGTGATGCAGGGCTTCATCGACCGCAAGGTCCCGCTGCTGCTCCGCCGCCTGGTGACGATGGTGCCGGCGCTCGTGGTGCTCGCCGTGGGCCTCGACCCCACGCGCGCGCTCGTCCTCAGCCAGGTCGTGCTCTCGTTCGGGATCCCGTTCGCGCTGATCCCGCTCGTGATCTTCACGAGCCGCAAGAAGCTGATGGGAGCGCTCGTCAACCGCAGGGCCACCACGATCGCCGCATCCCTGATCGCCGCGCTGATCGTGACGCTGAACATCTTCCTGCTGGCTCAGACAGCGGGAATCTGATCAGCGCTGGTCGGGTTCGAAACCCACTGGTACCATCGATCGAGACCCCTTGTGCAGGGGCGTCGACAAGCCGCCGTATGAGCGGCTTTTTCCGTCCCTAAGGAGGTGAACGCCCGTGTGCGGCATCGTGGGTTACGTAGGTAGGAGGCCGTGCCAGGAGCTGCTCCTCCAGGGCCTCGAGAAGCTCGAGTACCGCGGCTACGACTCGGCCGGGCTGTCGCTTCTGGCCGACGATCGCATCGAGTCCGTGCGCGCCGTGGGCAACCTCTCCTTCCTGCGCGAGGCCGTCGCCGCCAAGGCCGAGAGCGCAGGCGCCGTGGCCACGGCCACGCACGAGCCGACGATCGGGATCGGCCACACCCGCTGGGCCACACATGGCCGAGTTTGCGAGGAAAACGCACACCCGCACTTCGACACCGGCGATCGCATCCACATCGTGCTGAACGGCATCGTCGAGAACTTCGTGGCGCTGCGCGACCGGCTCAAGGCGGAGGGCGCCGAGTTCACCTCGGACACCGACGCCGAGGTGGTTGCCCACCTGATCTCCGCCCACTACGACGGCGACCTGGTCGAGGCCGTCCGCCGCGCGTACAACGAGCTGCGCGGCCACTACGCGTTCGTCGCGATGGCCGCCGACGAGCCCGACGTGCTCGTGGGCGCGCGCAAGGAGTGCCCGCTGGTGGTGGGCGTCGCCCCGGAGGAGTCCTTCATCGCCTCCGCGATCCCGGCGTTCCTGTCCCAGACCCGCACGGTCCAGTACCTCAACGACGACGAGCTGGTGGTGCTCCGCGCCGGCCAGACCGAGTTCATGGACGCCTCGGGCACGCGGCTCGAGCGCGAGACCAGCGAGATCGACTGGGACGAGAGCGCCGCCGAGAAGGGCGGCTACGAGACCTTCATGCTGAAGGAGATCCACGAGCAGGCCGACGCCGTGGCGGAGACGATCTTCGACCGCGTGCCGGGCGATCTGGTGGAGCTGGGCGACATCGGCGTGTCGGACGACGAGCTGCGCAACCTGCGGCGCATCGCCATCGTGGCGTGCGGCACCTCGTACCACGCGGGCCTCGTGGGCCGCTACGCGATCGAGGAGTGGGCGCGCGTGCCGGTCGAGCTCGATGTCGCGTCGGAGTTCCGCTACCGCAACCCCGTGGTGGACGAGCGCGACCTCGTGGTCGGCATCACGCAGTCCGGCGAGACCGCCGATACGCTTGCCGCCATGCGGCTGGCGCGGAGGAGCGGCGCGAAGGTGGTCGGCGTGACCAACGTGATGGGCAGCCAGGCCACGCGCGACTCGGACGGCGTGATCTTCACGCGCGCGGGCCTCGAGATCGGCGTGGCCGCCACCAAGACCTTCGTCGCGCAGGTGTCAGTGATGTACCTGCTCGGCATCAAGCTCGCCCAGGTGCGCGGCACGCTGTCGCCGGAGCGGGCGGCCGAGCTGGCGCAGCAGGTCAAGAAGCTGCCGCACCTGATCAGCGAGCTGCTCGAGCGCATCGAGGACCCCGTCAAGGAGATTGCCACGCGCTGGTCGAAGGCCGAGTTCTTCCTCTACCTGGGCCGCCACGTGGGCCTGCCGGTGTGCCTCGAGGGCGCGCTCAAGCTCAAGGAGATCTCCTACATCCCCACCGACGCCTATGCGGCCGGTGAGATGAAGCACGGCCCGATCGCGCTGCTCGACGAGCAGACGCCGGTGGTGGTCGTGGCCACCGACTCGCCGGTGCTCGACAAGGTGCTCTCCAACGTGGCCGAGGTACGGGCGCGCGGTGCGCATGTGATCGCCGTGGCCACCGAGGGCAACTCCGAGGTGGCGCTGCACGCCGAGGAGGTCGTCACCGTGCCGCAGACCGACTGGCTGCTCCAGCCGATCCTCGCGGTGATCCCCCTGCAGCTCCTCGCGTACCACATCGCCCGCGCCCGCGGCCTGAACGTGGACCAGCCGCGCAACCTCGCGAAGACCGTCACCGTCGAGTAACGGACGGCCGGACGAAGTCCCGGGACATCCGGCCGCGGGGCTGGATGCCCCGCGGAAGTGACTCCCGTACGCTCCGCTGGGTGAGCGGCATCGGGCTTGACCTTCTCGACATCGAGCGTCTGGAACGCGCGCTGGAGCGGCGGCCGCGGCTCGCCGAGCGGCTGTTCAGCGAGCAGGAGCTCGAGTACGCGGCGCGTCACGCGCGCCCAGCGCGGCACCTGGCGGCGCGCTTCTGCGCCAAGGAGGCCGTGGCGAAGGCGCTCGGGATGGAGGGCTGGAACTTCCGCGACGTCGAGGTGATCGCCACCGGCGGCGCGCCCGAGCTGCGACTCAGCGGCGCGGTGGCCGAGCGGGCGCGCGAGCTGGGCGCCGAGCCGGTGGTGTCGCTGACGCACACCGACACCACCGCCGGAGCGGTGGCACTGCTGCGATGACGCTGCCGGGCTGGCTCGATCCCGTCTACGAGGCGGCGGAGATGCGCGCCGTCGACCGCTGGGCGATCGAGGACCAGGGAGTGCCGTCGCTCGACCTGATGGAGCGCGCCGGCATCGGGCTGGCGCGCGTGACCGCCGCGGCGGCGCGGGGGCCGGGCCCCGTGCGCATCGTGGTGGGAAAAGGCAACAACGGCGGCGACGGCCTCGTGGCCGCGCGGATCCTGCGCGAGGACGGCCGGCGGGTGGACGTGGTCAGCGTGGCTCCGCTCGGCGAGCTGCAGGGCGACGCCCGCGCCAACCTCGAGCGCCTGCCCGGCGAGGCGCCGCTGCCGTTCGCGGCGGCCGCGCTCGAGGGCTCGAGCGTGGTGGTCGACGCGCTGCTCGGCACCGGCTTCTCCGGCGAGCCGCGCGAGCCCGTGGCGGGCGCCATCCGCGCGATCAACGAGCAGGACGCGCCGGTGGTGGCGTGCGACGTGCCGTCGGGCGTGGACGCCTCGAGCGGCGAGGCGCACGGCGACGCCGTCCGCGCGCAGATCACGGCCAGCTTCCACGGCTCGAAGATCGGGCTCCAAGTGAACCCCGGCAAGGGGCTCGCCGGCGAGGTGAGCGTGGTGGAGATCGGC
>DASXCV010000062.1:0-6645 GCA_036491015.1 Thermoleophilaceae bacterium
GCACGTGTCGGGAAACGTCGGCGGCGGCTGCTCCCACAGCGGGAGCGTGACCGTCCTCTCGGCCGCTTTCCACTCGGGTCACGAGTTCGCGGGCGTCAACGCGCTCCTGATCCACATCCGCCCGAGCGGCGCGTTCGCGGCCAAGACCCGCGTACCGAGCTCGCGCGCGCCCGGCGCCTACCACGTGGGCGCTCGCTGTGGCGGTGGCAGCTTCGGCAACGTCACGCTCCACGTGACCTGATACATCGACGTAACGCGGGTGATACGGTTCTGTACCGTGAACCGTGTGCACAATGTGCTCTGCTCGACCGACCGCTGGGCGCGCGGCGTCGAGTCCAAGCTGCTGCCCTGGGGCCTCAAGGGCGTGGAGCTGGGCGACGACGTGCTCGAGGTCGGCCCCGGCTTCGGCGCCACGAGCCGGGTGCTCGCCCGGCGTCCCGGCAAGCTGACGATCCTCGAGCTCGAGGAGGACTACTGCGAGCGGCTGCGCGCGGAGCTCCGCGAGCGGGCCGAGGTGGTGCAGGGCGACGGCACCCGGATGCCGTTCGACGACGGCAGCTTCAGCGGCGCCGCCTGCTTCACGATGCTGCACCACATCCCGTCGGCGGAGCTTCAGGACAGGCTGTTGGCGGAGGCTTTCCGCGTACTGCGTCCGGGCGGCGTCTTCGCGGGCACCGACAGCATCGGGCACGGTCTTCTGTTCAAGCTCATCCACATCGGTGACACGCTCGTGCTCGTGGACCCCGACGGCCTGCCCGGGCGGCTCGCGGCCGCGGGCTTCGAGGAGGTCCGTGTGAGCACCGCCCCCAAGTCGCTGCGCTTCAGCGCGCGCAAGCCGGGATGAGCACTCCCGCCGCTGCGGTTCCCGACGCCGTGGTGGAGGGGGCGCGACGCGCACTCGAGCTGCACGGCGCGGGCGGGATCACGCTCGAGCGGATCGCCGCCGAGGCCGGCGTGTCGCGCATGACGCTCCACCGCCGCGGCGTGTCGAAAGACGACATCCTCGCCGCGCTCGCGCTGCGGCTCGAGGCGGAGTACCGCGACGCCGGCTGGCAGGCGCTGCTCGCGGACGGCAGCGCGCGGGACCGGCTGCGCCGGGCGCTCGAGCTCGAGTGCCATGTGGCCGAGTCCAACCTCGAGCTGCTCGACGCGCTCTCCACGGCGGCGCGTGACGAGATCTTCCATGAGCGCGACGGCCGCCGGCTCACGCGACCCGTGTTCGTCGAGCCGCTACAGAAGCTGTTGCGGGAGGGCGCCGAGGACGGCTCGCTCGAGCCGGTGGAGGTGGACGAGACGGCCACGGTGCTCTTCAACCTCGTCGGCCACACCTACCGCCACCTGCGCGCGGGGCACGGCTGGAGCGCCACCCGAGCGCGCGCCGCGGTGGTGCGGATCGCGATGGACGGCGTGGCGGCCCGCTAGCCGAGCTTCACGAGCATCTTGCCGGTGTTCTCGCCGCGCAGGAGGCCGATGAACGCGCCCGGCGCGTTGTCGAGCCCCTCAACCACGGTCTCGCGCCAGCTCACCTTTCCCTCGGCCACCCAGGCGCCCACCTCGCGCGCGAAGTCGGCCATGCGGTCGAAGTGGTCGAGGATGATGTAGCCGCGCAAGGTCAGCCGCTTGCCAACCGCGAGCGCGAGGTTGCGCGGACCGGGCGCGGGGTCCGTGGCGTTGTAGCCCGAGATCGCGCCGCACATCGCCACGCGGCCGTGCGTGTGCAGGGCGCCGATGGCCGCCTCGAGGTGCTCGCCGCCGACGTTGTCGAAATACACGTCGATGCCATCCGGCGCGGCGGCTCCCAGCAGCTCAGCCACCGGTCCGTCGTGATAGTCGAAGGCGGCGTCGAAGCCCAGCTCGTCAGTCAGGAAGGCCACCTTCTCCGGCGAGCCGGCGCTGCCGATCACGGTGTGGCCGCGCAACTTGGCGATCTGGCCGGCGAGGCTGCCCACGGCGCCCGCCGCACCCGAGACGAACACCACGTCGCCCTCGCGCAGCCCGGCGATGTCGAGCAGGCCGACGTACGCGGTCAGCCCCGTCATGCCGAGCACGCCGAGGTAGGTCTGCGGTGGCGCAAGCTCGACGTCGACCTGGCGCAGCTGGTCGGCCGGCGCGAGCGCGTAGTCCCGCCAGCCGAGCTGGTGCAGCACCCAGTCGCCGGGCGCCGGCTCTCCCCCGTTCGCCTCCACCACCTGGCCCACGGCGCCGCCGTACAGCCCCTCGTCGAGCTTGAACGGCGGCATGTACGAGGGCACGTCGTTCATGCGGCCGCGCATGTAGGGGTCGACGGACATCCACTCGTTGCGGACCAGCACCTGCCCGTCGCCGGGGTCGGGCAGCTCCACCTCGGTCAGGCGGAAGTCGCTTTCCTTCGGCTCGCCCACCGGGCGCGCCGCCAGCTGTATCTCTCTGCTCGTCTGTGGCATGGCGGGCAGATTACGCTCACGCGATGAACTCCCCCACGCAGCCCCAAGGCAACATCATTCCCGTCTCGCGGGCGCCGCACCCGATCGACCCCGGCGTGCGCATCGGCCACGTGCA
Organism: Thermoleophilaceae bacterium; assembly: GCA_036491015.1. Classification (GTDB taxonomy): domain Bacteria; phylum Actinomycetota; class Thermoleophilia; order Solirubrobacterales; family Thermoleophilaceae; genus JAICJR01. The sequence continues at coordinate 2,539 of DASXCV010000062.1, forward strand.
CCTGCGCACCTCGGACATCGACCGCATCCGTGCCTTCTACGTCGACCTGCTCGGCTTCGATGTGATCGCCGAGGCGCGCGACGTGCCGGGCTGGGGCACCACCGGCGACGTCCTGTTCGTGTCGGCCGGTGGCTATCACCACCACCTCGGCTTCAACACCTGGAAGTCGGCAGGCGGCGGGCCGCAGCCCGACGGCGTGGCGGGCCTGCATCACGTGGCGATCCTCTACCCGACGCGCGCGGCGCTTGGCGACGCGCTGCGGCGGCTAAAGGAGGTGGACTGGCCGCTCCGCCAGCTCACCGACCACGGCACGCACCTCGCGATCTACATCTCGGACCCGGACGGCAACGACCTCGAGCTGGCATGGGACCGCCCGTTCGAGGAGTGGCCACTGGGCGACAACGGCGAGGTGGCGATGGCGATGGACGACGCGCTCGACGTGGACGCGCTGCTCGCGGAGGCGCCGCCGGCCTAGGCGGGGCTCCACGCGGACAGGCGCTTCACCGCGTCCTCCAGCACCTCGCGCCGCTTGCAGAAGGCGAAGCGCACGAGCGGCCGCACGCGGTCGGCGGGCTCGGCGGTGAACGCGGACACGGGTATCGCGACTACGCCGGCGTCGAGCGGCAGCCGCTCGCACAGCTCGACCGCGTCGTCGAAGCCGAGCGGGCGGGCGTCGGCCGTGAGGAAGTAGGTGCCGGAGGTGTGCAGCACGTCGAAGCCGGCGGCGCGCAGGCCGTCCGCCAGCAGGTCGCGCTTGGTCGCGAGCGTGGAGGCCAGCTTCGACGCCTCGTCGCCCGCCTGATCGAGCGCGACCACGGCAGCGTGCTGTAGCGGCGTGCCCCCCGCGAACGTGAGGAACTGCTTGACGCCGCGCACGGCGGCCACGAGCTCCGCGGGACCGGTCGCCCAGCCGATCTTCCAACCCGTGAAGGAGTGGGTCTTGCCGAGCGAGGAGACGGTGATCGTGCGCCCTGCCATCCCGTCGCGAGTCGAGATCGGGATGTGCTCGCCGTCGTAGATCAGGTGCTCGTACACCTCGTCGGTGAGCGCGATCACGTCGTGGCGCCGGCAGGCGTCCGCCAGCACCTCGAGCTCCTGCGCGTCGAGCACGCGGCCCGTGGGGTTGTGCGGCGAGTTCACGAGCAGCACCCGCGTGCGCTCGCCCACCACCGCGTCCACCGCGTCTCCCTCCACGCGCCAATGCGGCGGGTCGAGCGGGATCGGCCGCGGCACGCCGCCCGCCAGCGCCACCACCGCGGCGTACGAGTCGTAGGAGGGGTCGAGCATCGCCACCTCGTCCCCCGGCTTCACGAGCGCGAGCAGCGCGGACGCGAGCGCCTCGGTGGCGCCGAACGTCACCTGCACCTGCGTGTCCGGGTCGAGCTCGATCCCGTAGCGCGCGCGTTGATGCCGTGCGATCGCCTGCCGCAGCTCCGGGATGCCGGGCAGCGGCGCGTACTGGTTGTGCCCGGAACGCAGCGCGTCCACGGCCGCGTCGATCACGATCCTCGGCCCGTCCTCGTCCGGGAAGCCCTGGCCGAGGTTGATCGCGCCGGTCTGCTCGGCCAGCGCGGTCATCGTGGTGAAGATCGTCGTGTCCGAACGGCCCGCCATCCGCCCGCAGCGTAGCCGCCGCGGGACGCGCGCTCAGCCCGGCCGGTAGGCGACGATCAGCCCGGCGGTGGCACCGCCCGTGACCATCGGCAGCTCGCTGGCGGAGGCGAACACGGTGTGCTCGGCGATCGACACGCCGTTGCTCGTCAGGCCGGCGGTGGGCGTCTGGGCGTCGAGCGCCATCTGGCGGCGCACGATCGTATCGCCCGTCGACGCGTCGAGCGCGTCGAGGAAGCCGTTGCCGTCGACCGTGTAGACCACGCCGTCGGCCGTGCTCACCGACTGGTAGTGCACGCCGTCCGCGATCGGGCTGAGCCAGTTCGGTGCGCCCGCATCCGGGCTCAGCGAGAACATCGCGCCGCCCGGCGTGCCCACGCCCTGGATCGCCTTGCCGTCCCACGCCGTCGAGTCCGCGTTGCACACCTGGCATGAAACCCCGACGATCTGGGCCCAGAGGGGCTTCATCGAGGCGGCGTCGGCCGCGTGGTAGACGCCTGACTTCTGCAGGTCGCCCACGAGCTCCCGCCCGTGGCTGTCCGTGAACAGGTTGGCCGAGGAGCCGAAGTCGAGGTCGAGCTGACCGCACGCCGGATCGTCGATCGGATCGGGCACATTCGGGTTGTCCGTCGCCGCGCACACCGGCGTGCCGCTCAGCGTCTGGAGCGTGTCCGTGTACTGGTCGACGTTGCCGGGCGAGGCGCCCACGATCTGGCCGAAGGTCGCGCGCGAGCGGTCGAGGTCGATCTTCAGGATCGCGTCGGTGTTGGGGTGCGCCTGCGTCTTGCTGAACGGGTTGCCGGCACCCCAGTACATGTAGCCGGTCGCCGGGTCGTAGGCGGGCGTGCTCCATAGTCCGCCGCCGGCGAAGCCCTTGGCCTGGTCGGCCGGGGGAATCGTGGGCGTGACGTCCTCGATCGCGCCGCTCGCCGGATCGAGCAGCGTGAAGCCGCCTGTCGCCCTCGAGTCGCCCTCGGCGGGCGAGAAGCCGGCCACCACGAAGCCGTTCGCCACCACCGGGCTCGCGTTCGTGTAGAAGCCGTCGCCCGCGAAGATCGGTGCGCTCTTCCACAGCAGAGCGCCGGTGGAGCGGTCGAGCGCGGCCACGTACGGCGCGTTCGCCTCGTTCACGAGCACGATCACCCGCGACCCGTCCACGACCGGCGCGCCCACGATCCCGCCGCCGGCGCCAGCGCTCGCGAGGTCGAGCTTCCGGTGCCACACGAGCTTGCCGTTTGCGGCGTTCAGCGCGTACACGACGGCGTTGGACGATCCGGCGAACACGCAGCCGCCGTCCACGACCGGCGTGCTCTCGAACCCGGCGGCATCGCCCACGGACGCCGTCGAGAACACCCACGCCTTCTTCAGCGTGGCCGCGCGCGCCGGAGCGAGCGCGTGCTCGTCGGGCTGGCTGCGTGTGTTGGCCAGGTCGCCCCCGTAGACGGGCCACTCGCCGCTCGCCGAGCCTGGTGCGCTGCACGGCGGCGTGGCGGCTCGGGCGGCCGGAGCAGCGAAGATCGTTGCCGCGCACATCACGAGCGCAGCGACCGGCAGATAGCGCGCGACACGGCGCATGTGAGCCTCCCTAGCCACCTTTCACGGCCGCGCCCCGCGCGCGACCACCCCTGTCAGTGGCCGGACAGTATTCCCGACGAGCTCCTGGCGGGAGCCGGTTCGGCGCTCAGCCCAGGGAGAGGACCGCCAGGCGCCGCTCGCCGCGTGGCGTGGGCACTACCACGGTCTGGCCCGGCTTGGCGCCGACGAGCGCGCGCGCGAGTGGCGACTCGAACGAGAGCCTGCCGTCGGAGGGCTTCGCCTCCGTGGCCGGCACGAGCGTGAACACGTCCTCGCGCCCCGAGCCCTCGTCCTTCACGGTCACGCGACTGCCGAGCGCGACCACGTCCGACTCCGGCTTCGTGTCCTGCACGTCCGCCCGCAGCAGCTTCTCGCGCAGGCCGGCGATGCGCGTCTCGAGGTGCGCCTGCGCGTTCTTGGCGTCGTGGTACTCGGCGTTCTCCTTGAGGTCGCCCCACTCGCGCGCGGTCTTGATGCGGTCGGCAATCTCGCGGCGACCCTCGGTCTCGAGCCGCTCGACCTCCTCCTGGAGGGCGCGGTAGCTCTCGGCGGTCATCGCAACGCTGTCGGACATCTTCTCCCTTTGGTCGGCTCGGGCGAAAGGCCCGGATGACAATAGCCACCCGGGCCTGTTGCGCGCAGGGGAGCGGCGGTGGAGGATGGGAGCGCCTTCATGCCGCCATCCATCGACGAACAGCAACAAGCGAGTGGCCTGCTCGAACGGGATGCCCAGCTGGCCGCGCTCGATCAGACGCTCGCCGCGGTGGTGGCGAGTGGGCGCGGCGCGATGGTGCTCGTCGGAGGCGAGGCGGGCGTGGGCAAGACCGCGCTCCTGCGCCGGTTCTGCGAGCGCCGGCCGCAGTCGGTGCGCCTGGCCTGGGGCGCCTGCGACGCTCTCTTCACCCCGCGGCCGCTTGGCCC